>NC_011894.1:6312500-6612500 GCF_000022085.1 Methylobacterium nodulans ORS 2060 | reverse complement strand
TGCCCCGCTCGGAGGGCATCGCGGCCGTGTTCGACCAGTACTTCCGGGAAGGATGGCACGTCCGGGATCTGCGCACGCGCGGCATCCCGACCATCCTGAAAGGGCATGTCATCGGCGACGACTGCGTGACGCCCGACGAGATGCGCCGCGCGCCATTCTATACCGAGCTGCTGCACCCGCACGGCCTGCAATGGTTCGCGGGTGTCGGATTCTACGCCGGATCGTCGCATTGGGCCCTGTCGATCCAGCGCACGCGGCAGGCCGGGATGTTCGACCGCGCCGACAAGCGGCAGCTTGCGGCCCTCTCGGCCCGGCTCACGGAGGTCGCCACGCTGTCGGATGCGGCCGGGCGCGGCGCCCTGGACGGGATGCGCAGCGCGTTCAGCGCCGTGGGGCAGCCGGCGATCCTGCTGCACCGGCTGGGCGGGGTCCTGGACCTGAATGCGGCGGCCGACGCCCTCCTCGGCGAGCATCTCAGCCTCGTCAACCGGCGCCTTCGCGCGAAGGACAAGCGCGTGAGCGACCATCTGGATGCGCTCGGTGCGGCGATGCGCAGCCGTCGCGAGGGCGAGCCGCTCGACGTCCCGCCCTTCACGGTGCCGCGCGCCGGCCAGCATCCGATCATGGTGCGGGTCCTGGCCATCGACGGCGCTGCGCGCTCGCCCTTCATCGGCGCGGAGGCCCTGTTGCTCCTCGACGATCTGCGTCCGCAGACTTTGCGCCGGTCGGTCGGCCTGATCCGGCTCGCTTTCGGCCTCTCGCCGGCCGAGGCCCGCCTCGTCTCCCTCCTGGCGGCGGGCGAGAGCCTCTACGATATCGCCGAGGCGACCGGCATCACCCGCGAGACCGCGCGCAACCAGCTCAAGTCGGCAATGGCGAAGACCGGGATGCGCCGGCAGAGCCAGCTCGTCGCCCTGATCTCGCGGCTGCCTCTCCCTCCCCGGTGACCGGTGCACCGGCTGCCGGCGCAGCCCCTTCGCAGCCCGCCCGGCTCGCTCAGACCTCCTGCCGCAGCTGCTTCCGGGTGGCAACCTTTCAGCAGCAAGTGCGTTCAGGAAGCCACGCTTGCGTGAGCGAGCGAGAGGAGGGCTCAACGATGAGACGGTTTTTGCTCGGAGCAGTTGCGTTATCGGTCCTTGTTTCGTCTTCAGGTATGGGCTTGGCGCAGGGCATCTCGGTCGGCCCGGGTGGCGTACGGGTCGATGACGGTCGGAGAGACTACTATGAGGAGCGTCGGCGCGGCCCGTCGCCGGGCATGTGCCGCGAACTGCGCCAAGCCTGCCTCCACAAGGAGGAACTCGGCGAGCAGGGAGCGGGCAATTGCCGCCGGTATCGCCGGCTCTGCAGATGACCTGACGGGCCTGTCCTGGGAAGGGGCACGCGCAAGGTGGCAGCTTGGTCGATGCGAAGCGCTGTGGAGATGTGCGTTTTCGCACTGCAGCAACGGGCTGTCCCCTGTAGACGGATGCCTGCCCTTCGTGGGCGTTTCCTCCCTAGACTTCGGGCCGCTCGCAAGGGTGGCCTTTTTTGTATCCGGCCCGCTGCGCTGAAGCGCGAGGAGGCCAGAGATGCCGACCGCTGGATGCCGGCCGGTGCAGGGCGGCGGTCCGGCGATCCACCCGGTCGCAGAGCGGCCGGGCCGTCGCTCCGATGCGGAACGCGGGATCGATCGGCAGCGTTGCCGCGATGTCTCCTCGCTTCAGCCGACAGGCGCCCGGCAAGGTCCTGACCCTCCGCCGGGCATTCTGCAGACCGGCCGGGAGCGGCCCATCCGGGTTGCCATGGGGCGGCTTGGTGCGCCGGAAGCCAGGCGGCAAAAAATGAGGCCCACCGTGGGTGGACCTTTGAGGCAATCCGGGTGGCGGAACATCCCGGTGCAGTCACGAGTTTCATTGTTGCGGCACGGCATTGGCGATGTCGCGCTGCTGCCCCTTTCGGGGGGCGTTCCTCCCTAGACTCGGGCCGCTCGCGAGGGCGGTCTTCTTTTTCGTCCAGGAGCAATCAACCTAACTCGATAACCTGGGTTTGGTTGCACTCTTGAGCGGCAACCGGCTGCCCATTCGCGCGGCAGAGTCTCCGATAAAGCTCCATGCTTCAGCTTCACTTCGGCTGCGAGGTGCCCTCCTGCCCAGTGCTGCCGGTCGTGCCGGGTGCCGTGCCATCTGCTGCAGGCTGACCGGACAGCTGCTGGCGGGTATCGGCCAACTTGCCTTGTGCGTCCGCAAGCTCCTGGCGCGTTGTGCGGAGCCGCTCCTCCAGAGCCGCAACCTCTTTGTTCTTCGCCGCAAGGTTCTCGGTCAGGGTCGCGAGCTGAGCTTGCGCCTCGGTGTACCGCCTCTGGAGGGCCTCCAGATCGCCGGTCAGCTTCTCCCGGTTGCTGTTCAGCGTCTTGATGGATTGCTCGACCTGACCTCGCTCCGTCGTCAGCCGGTCACGCTCAACCTGGGCGGCGGCCACGTCCTTCTGGGCGGCAACCAGGGAGTCTCGAACCTGTTGCAGCTGTTGCTCGAATTGGCTCGTGTCGGTGGAAGCCTTGTCACGGTTCTGGGTGAGAGCGGCGATGGCCTGCTCCAGGTCGCCCCGTTGCTGCGCCGTTCGCTCCCGCTCGGCTCTGACCTCCAGGAGTTCCTTCTGGGCTGCCGCCAGACCCTCGCGGGCTTGCTGGTGGCGCTGCTCGGCCTCCGCCAGTTCAGCGGTCTTCGAGGTGGCCTCCTGGGCCAAGGCGGCGAGATCGGTCCGAAGCTTCGCCTCCTGCTGGCGAGCCTCCTCGACGCGCCGCCCAACCTCCGAGAGTTCCTGCGTGCGAGCCGCCGCAGCCTGCTCCGCCGAGGTGGCAGACTCGCGTAAGGACGCAAGTCGCTGCTCTGCCTTCTGCACCTCGGATTGCAGCTCGGCGAGACGCTGGCTGGGCGCCTCGGCGGCGCGTGCAGCCTCCGCGGCCTTCTGCTCTGCCGTCTGCCTGCTCTGCTCCAGCGTGAGCAGCTGTGCCTGTGCCTGCTGAGCGGCCTGCGTCACCTGAGCGGCCTGCTGGTCCGCTGCGGCGATCTTCGCCTGGAGCTCCTTGAGCGTCCCTGCCGCCCGTATCTGCTGGTCCCGCTCCGATTGGAGGGCTGCCAGCTGGCTGTTCAGGCTTCCGATCTGCTGTTCTTGGTCTCGCCGCTGCCTGGAATGTGAGATGCTCGTTGCAATCAGGATGATCAGAAGCAGCGCGGCCAGTCCAGCGAAGGCGAGCGTGGCGGGCCGGCGAAGTTCCGAACGAAGGTCGATGGCCATGTGCCCCTCCCCGCAGAATGGCCTGACGATGAACTGCTGACGCGAGACCAATTCTGCGGATTGATAACTCGGCAGTTCGAACTTCGCTCCCGCCAATCTGCGCCTCGGCAAAATGGTGCCCGCCTCAAGGTCTGCACGGCCGAGCGGGTAGCACTGGCAGAGAGAGGGCAATTGCTCTTGGTCCAGTCCTTGCTGGCGCGCGATCGTTCACCCGAGTGCATTGACGGAACTGGAATGTGACGAAGCCCTGGCCTGCAATCAGGGCTCAACACGACAGAGAGATGCGCGGCGCCGGCCCTTCAGTCCGCCCAAGCGGACGATCCTGGAGGTGGTCCAGGAGACGCGGACACCTTGGCTCCACCCGGACATCCGCCCCATCGAAGACCGAGAGTCCGTCAGGTGCTCATCGAAGCGCCTGACGGATTCCAACGGCTCGTTCCGAAGGAGCTTTCCGGCGTCCGGACCGCTCAGACGTGGATCACCCGCCCATAGGCGTCGAGCACGCTCTCGTGCATCATCTCCGACAGGGTCGGGTGCGGGAAGACCGTGTGCATCAGGTCCTCCTCGGTGGTCTCGAGCTGCATCGCCACGACATAGCCCTGGATCAGCTCCGTCACCTCGGCCCCGACCATGTGGGCGCCGAGCAACTGGCCGGTCTTCTTGTCGAAGATGGTCTTGATCAGGCCGTCCGGCTCGCCGAGCGCGATGGCCTTGCCGTTGCCCATGAAGGGGAAGCGGCCGATGCGGATGTCGAAGCCCTGCTCTCTGGCCTTGGCCTCGGTGAGGCCGACCGAGGCGATCTGCGGCTGGCAATAGGTGCAGCCCGGGATCTTGCCCTTGTCCATCGGGTGGGTGGGCAGGCCCTTGATGGTCTCGACGCAGATCACGCCCTCGTGCTCGGCCTTGTGGGCCAGCATCGGCGGGCCGGCCACGTCGCCGATGGCGTAGATGCCGGGTACATTCGTGCGCCCGAGCCCGTCCGTCGCCACGATGCCGCGCTCGGTCTTCACCCCGAGCGCCTCCAGCCCCAGATTCTCGGTGTTGCCGACGACGCCGACGGCCGAGATCAGCGTCTCGGCGGTGATCGTCTGGGACTTGCCATCCGCCTCGACGGTCGCGGTGACCGCGTCCTTGCCCTTCTGGACCTTGGTGACCTTGGCGTCCGTGAGGATCCTGATGCCCTGCTTCTCGAACCGCTTGCGCGCGAGCCCGGCGATCTCGGCATCCTCCACCGGCAGGATCTGCGGCAGCAGCTCCACCACCGTCACCTCGGCGCCCATGGTGCGGTAGAAGGAGGCGAACTCGATGCCGATCGCGCCCGAGCCCATCACCAGCAGGCTCTTGGGCATCGCCTCCGGCACCATCGCCTCGTAATAGGTCCAGATCTGGCGCTTGTCGGGCTCGATGCCCGGGATGACGCGGGGCCGCGCGCCCGTTGCCACGATGATATGCTTCGCCTGGTAGATGCCCGGCCCCTTGGCGCCCTTCGGGGCCTCGGCGCGCTGCGATTCCGCCACGGTGACCCGGCCGGGCGCGTTGCCCTTGGCGGCGGCGTCGATCCGCGCCTCGCCCCAGATCACGTCGACCTTGTTCTTCTTCAGCAGCATGCCGACGCCGCCGTTGAGGCGGCCCGAGACGCTCCGCGAGCGCTTCACGATCGCCGTGGCGTCGAAGCCGATCTTCTCCGCCGAGAGGCCGTAATCCTTGGCGTGCTGCATGTAGTGGAAGATCTCGGCGGAGCGCAGCAGCGCCTTCGTCGGGATGCAGCCCCAGTTGAGGCAGATGCCCCCCAGATGCTCGCGGTCGACCACCGCGGTCCTGAAGCCGAGCTGCGCCGCGCGGATCGCCGTGACGTAGCCGCCGGGGCCGGCGCCGATGATGAGGACGTCGTAGGTGTCGGACATTCAGGGCTCCGTGGCGGAGTGCGCCGGCAGGGAGAGGGATGAGCGGCAGGGGGCGGCGCAGGACGCGCCGCAACTCACACCAGCATCCCCATCGGGCTCTCGATCAGGCCCTTGAAGGCCGCGAGCAGCTCGGCGCCGAGCGCCCCGTCCACCACCCGGTGGTCGCAGGAGAGCGTCACGGTCATGGCCTGCACCACCGCGGGGGCGCCGTTCTTGACGACGACGCGCGCCTCCCCGGCCCCCACCGCCAGGATGGTGCCGTGGGGCGGGTTGATGACGGCGCCGAACTCCTTGATGCCGTACATGCCGAGATTCGACACCGCCGTCGCCCCGCCCTGGTACTCGTCGGGCTTCAGCTTCTTCGTGCGGGCGCGACCGGCGAGGTCCTTCATCTCGGCCGAGATGGTCGAGAGCGTCTTCTGCTCCGCCTTGCGGATCACCGGCGTGAACAGGCCGCCCTCCACCGCCACGGCGACGCCGACATCGGAGTGGCGGAACTTCAGGATCCGGTCCTCGGCCCAGACCGCGTTGGCGTTCGGCACCCGCTGCAGTGCCAGGGCCAGGGCCTTGATGACGAAATCGTTCACCGAGAGCTTGAACAGCGGCTTGCCGTCCTTGTCCTGGCCCGCCCCGGCATTGACTTGCTCGCGCAGGGCCAGAAGCGCATCGAGCTCGACGTCGAGCGAGAGATAGAAGTGGGGGACGGTCTGCTTCGACTCGACGAGGCGCTTGGCGATGGTCTTGCGCATCCCGTCGAGGGGGATTTCTTCGTAGGACCCCTTGTCGAACATCGCCTTGACCTGCTCGGCCTTCAGGCCGAGGGGGAGCGCGCCGGCCGTCGCCGTGGGGGCGGCGGGCGGGACCGCCTCCCCGGCCTCCTTCGGGGCGGGCCGGGCCGGGGCTGGCGCCTTGGTGGCGCCGCCCTCCGCCAGGGCCGCGCGCACGTCGCGCTCGATCACCCGGCCATGCGGCCCTGAGCCCGCGATGCGCGAAAGGTCGATCCCCTCCTGCTTGGCGATGCGGCGCGCGAGCGGCGAGGCGAAGATCCGCCCGTCCGCCTGCGGCCGAGTGGCGCCGTTCGGCTTCGCCTCGGCCTTCGCGGCATCCGGCGCCGCGTCCACCCGGGCGTAGGCCATCGTCCCGCCGCCGGGCGTGCGGTCCTCGGCGGGCTTCGCCTTGGCCCCGGCTCCGGCCCCGGCGCTCACGCTCTTCGGGTCCTCGCCCTCCCCGGCGATGAGGGCGATGAGGTCGTTCACCGGCACGTCGGCGGTGCCCTCCGGCACCACGATCTTGGCGAGCACACCCTCGTCGATGGCCTCGACCTCCATGGTGGCTTTGTCGGTCTCGATCTCGGCGAGCACGTCGCCGGACTTGACCGTGTCCCCCTCCTTCTTCAGCCACTTGGCGAGGTTGCCCTTCTCCATCGTGGGCGAGAGGGCGGGCATCAGGACGTTGATCGGCATCGGGTTCTTGTCTCTGATCCTGAGCGGGGCCGGTGGGGTCAGTTGAGGCTGTCGGGGCCGGACGGGTCGCTCTCGGCCTCCAGCCCCTCGCGGATGCGCGCGAAGGCCTCCTCCTCCGAGATGTCCGTTTCCATCGCGTAGATCCGGGCCGCCTGGCGGGCGAGGTCGATCAGCAGCACGCCCCAGGTGAAGGGGTCGTCGAAGGAGCGCCGCAGCGCCACGCTGACGCCGCCATCGACCACGCAGGCGCGCACCACCTCGACGCCGCCCTTCTCCAGGGCATCCGGCGGGATGGCGAGGGCTTCGAATTTGGGCTTGTCCGCCATCGGGTTACCGGTAGCAGACGGCCTTGGCCGCCTCGATCACCTCGGCGACGGTCGGCAGCGCCAGCTTCTCCAGGTTCGCCGCGTAGGGCATCGGCACGTCCTTGCCGGTGATGCGCAGGACCGGTGCGTCGAGATAGTCGAAAGCGTCGACCATCAGCCGCGCGGCGATCTCGGCGCCGACGCCGGATTGCGGAAAACCCTCCTCCACGGTGATGCAGCGGCCGGTCTTCTTCACCGATTCCACCACCGTCTCGGAATCCATCGGCCGGATGGTGCGCAGGTCGATGACCTCGGCGCCGATCCCGGCCTCGGCGAGTTCGTGCGCGGCCTTGAGCGCATAGGTCATGCCGATGCCGAACGACACGATGGTGACGTCCGAGCCCTCCCGATGGACCTTCGCCTTGCCGATCGGCACCAGGAAGTCGTCGAGCTTCGGCACCGGGAAGGACTGCCCGTACAGGATCTCGTTCTCGAGGAAGATCACCGGGTTCGGGTCGCGGATGGCGCTCTTGAGCAGGCCCTTCGCGTCGGAGGCGGTGTAGGGCATCACCACCTTGAGGCCCGGCACGTTGGAGTACCAGGCGGCGTAGTCGTGGCTGTGCTGGGCGGCCACGCGGGCGGCCGCGCCGTTGGGGCCGCGGAACACGATCGGGCAGCCGAGCTGCCCGCCCGACATGTAGAGGGTCTTGGCCGCCGAGTTGATGATCTGGTCGATCGCCTGCATGGCGAAGTTGAAGGTCATGAACTCGACGATGGGGCGCAAGCCGGTGAAGGCCGCGCCGACGCCGACGCCGGCGAAGCCGTGCTCGGTGATCGGCGTGTCGACGACGCGCCGCGCGCCGAATTCCTGCAGGAGCCCCTGCGTGATCTTGTAGGCGCCCTGATACTCGGCGACCTCCTCGCCCATCACGAAGACGGACTCGTCCCGGCGCATCTCCTCCGCCATGGCGTCGCGCAGGGCCTCGCGCACCGTCAGGGTCACCATTTCGGTGCCCTTGGGGATCTCCTCCATCGCCTTGTCGGCGCTGCGGCTCGCGATGGTGGCGGGGGCCGCGGGGGCGACCGGCCTGTCCTCGCCGGTCTTGGCGGCGGGGGCGGGCTTGGCGGCCTGTCCTTCCGCCTTCATGTCGGGGGCGGGCGCAGTTTGCGCCTCCGGCTGGCCCTTGCCGTTCGGCTTCCGGGAGGCGGCGGCCGAGACGTCCTCGCCCTCCCCCGCCAGCACGGCGATCGGCGTGTTGACCGCGACGTTGTCGGTGCCGTCGGCGATCAGGATCTTGGCCAGCACGCCCTCGTCGACGGCCTCGACCTCCATGGTGGCCTTGTCGGTCTCGATCTCGGCGAGCACATCGCCGGGCTTCACCGGATCCCCCTCTTTCTTGAGCCATTTTGCCAGCTTGCCCTGCTCCATGGTGGGCGAGAGGGCGGGCATCAGGATGTCGGTCGCCATGGGTGCTTCTGTCGATCCGAGGAAAGGGGCGTTCAGGCGCGGGGGGATTCGAGCAGGACGTCCGTCCAGAGCTCGGCGGGATCGGGCTCGGGATCGTTGGTGGCGAACTCCGCCGCCTGGTTGACGATCTCGCGCACCTTGGCGTCGATCGCCTTGATCTGGTCGTCGGGCGTCTTGTGGGGGCCGAGGAGCCGCTTGCGCACCTGCTCGATCGGGTCGGATTCCTCGCGCATCCGGGCGACCTCGTCCTTGGTGCGGTACTTGGCCGGGTCGGACATCGAATGGCCGCGATAGCGGTAGGTCTGCATCTCCAGGATGTAGGGCCCCTCCCCGGACCGGGCATGCTCGATCGCCCGCGCCGCGGCCTGCCGCACGGCGCGCACATCCATGCCGTCGACCTGCTCGCCCGGGATGCCGAAGGAGACGCCGCGTTTCGAGAAGTCGGTCTGGGCCGAGGCCCGGGTCACCGAGGTGCCCATGGCGTAGCGGTTGTTCTCGATCACGTAGACCACGGGCAGCTTCCAGAGCTGCGCCATGTTGAAGCTCTCGTAGACTTGGCCCTGGTTGGCCGCGCCGTCGCCCATGTAGGTGAGGCTGACCGCCCCGTCGCCGCGATACTTGTTGGCGAAGCCGATGCCGGTGCCGAGGGAGACCTGGGCGCCGACGATGCCGTGGCCGCCATAAAAATTCTTCTCGCGGGAGAACATGTGCATGGAGCCGCCCTTGCCGCGAGAATACCCGCCGCGCCGGCCGGTCAGCTCCGCCATCACGCCCTTGGGATCCATGCCGCAGGCCAGCATATGGCCGTGGTCGCGGTAGCCGGTGATGACCTGGTCCCCGTCCTTCGAGGCCATCTGGACCCCGATCACCACGGCCTCCTGGCCGATATACAGATGGCAGAAGCCGCCGATCAGGCCCATGCCATAAAGCTGGCCGGCCTTCTCCTCGAAGCGCCGGATCAGCAGCATCTCCCGATAGGCGTGGAGATCCTCGTCGCGCGTGAACTGCGGCGCGTTCGCGGGGGGCGCGGCTGCGGCCTTGTCCTCGCGGCGTGCCTTGTTCGCGGCCTCCATCGGCGCCTCCCAGCCTTCCTACCTTAGTCCAACGCCTTCTAGGGCAGGCGAAGCAGGAAAGCGAGGCCCTGGACCCCGCCGCGACGGCAGGAATTGCTTAGGAGCAGACAGTTTCAGGGATTGATGATGACGACGTCGTTCGGGTGGACGCGCCCGAGCACGATGCGGGCGCGCTCCTCCAGGAGGTCGCGGTCGATCTGGTCGCTGCGCAGCAGGGCGACGCGGCGCTCCCACTCGGCCCGGTCGGCCTTGGCCGCATCGAGCTCCTGCTGGAGATTGTAGGCCTGGATCTTGAGCGCCCGCTTGGCCTGCAGGCCGCGGCTGCCGCTCTCGGCCTCGCGCAGGAAGTAGCCCACCGCCAGGATCGAGGCGGCGTAGAGGCCAAGCGGCAGCAGGAGGGCGCGGGCGCGGCGACGGACAACCATGCCGGGAAGCGTGGCGGATCAGGGTTAAGGAAAGATCAAGGAAGGCGACGGGCTTCCGGTCGTGCGATCGGCCGCGGGCCATGCGTGGCCCCGCCACTGGCCGGGCGTGGCGCCGGTCGCCTGCTTGAAGCTCCGCGTGAAATGGCTTTGCGAGGCGAAGCCACAGGCCGCCGCGATCTCGGCGAGGCTCGTCCGCCCGTCCGCAAGCAGGCTCTTCGCGCGCGCGATCCGTCGTTCGATGACGTAGCGGTGTGGCGCCACGCCAAAGCTGGCCTTGAACATCTTCGCGAAATGGAAGGTGCTGAGACCGGCCTCGTCCGCGAGCACGTCCAGGGTGAGCACGTCGCCGAGACGCGCCTCGACCTGATCCGCGATGCGGCGCCGGATGGAGGGCGACAGACCGCCCGTCACCGGCCGCCCCGCGCCGGAGCGGTTGTGATGCCGCAGCAGATTGTGGAGCAGCAGGTGGCAGGCCGAACTCAAGGCCATCCGGTCGATGCCGTCCGCCCAGTCGAGGGGCAGCACGCCGCCGCGCACGATCATCGCGGTGGACGGATCGTCCGAGAAGGTCAGTTCCATGAGATCGATCCGGCGAGGATCGATGTCGAAGGCGGTGGCGGCCTGAAAGGCGAGCGTCTCCGGTTCGATGTAGAGGTGGAACAGCCGGAGCTGACCGCCGATGTGCCAGCAGCTCTCGTGCCCGGCCGGCAGCAGGCAGAGCTTGTCCGGCCCGCCGCCGGAGACGGGGCGATCCTCGCGCACGACGCCTTCGCCGCCCGTGAGATAGAGGCTCAGCGTATGATGGTCCGGACGGTCGTAGCGCGCGTGATTGTCGCGGTTGACCCATTCGGCCAGCGCGATCCCGCGACCTGCCGAGCCCGACCGCAGCAGCGCCGCGCCGGTGCGGGCCAGGACGTCGCGGACGTTCGGATGCTGTTCTGCCATGGGCCGCCGGGGAAGGATCCTGCGCGCTTTGAGCAGGAGGCGATATCCGCGCGGCGGGCAATGGGGGGCGTCGAAAAAGCCCATGAATGTGCAACGGCACGGCGGGGAATCGGCAAGCCGCGGGGGGCGGCTCTGGCCTATCGAGGCCGATGTCATTCGTCGCCTGGACGGGACGCCGGAACCGTGACCGCCTTCTGCTATGCCGCCACCGTGCTCATCTGGGGCACCACATGGATCGCCATCAAGAACCAGCTCGGCATCGTCGCCCCTGACGTATCCATCGTCTATCGCTTTGTCCTGGCCGGCCTCGTTCTGCTTGCCGTTCTGCGGCTGACGGGCCGGTTCAAGCCTGTCCCCCTGCGGCAGCAGCCCTTCGTCGTGTTGCAGGCCTTGTGCCTGTTCTCCTGCAACTTCGCCTGCTTCTACGCGGCGACCCGCTACGTCGCGAGCGGGGTCGTCTCCGTGGTGTTCTCGGCGGCGACGATCTTCAATATCGCGAACGCGTTCCTGTTCCATCGGCGGCGGCCGGCGCCTCGCATTTTGGCGGGGGCGGTGATCGGCCTCGCGGGGATCGTCTGCCTGTTCTGGGAAACCATCACCGGAACCTCGCTCAGCGGCGAGACGGCGCTTGGCCTGTCGCTCGCCCTGCTGGGCACGTGGTTCTTCTCGGCCGGGAACCTCGTATCCGCCAGAAACCAGCGGCATGGGCTGGCCGTCGCCTCGGTGAACGCCTACGGGATGCTCTACGGCGCCGGACTGGTCGCGACCTTCGCCGTCCTTCGCGGCGTGCCGTTCCGCTTCGATCCGTCGCCGGCCTACGTGGGATCGCTCCTCTACCTCGCCCTTCCGGGCTCGGTCATCGGCTTCACCACCTACCTGACCGTCGTGCACAGGCTGGGTCCGGAGAAGGCATCCTACATGACCGTGCTCTTTCCCGCCGTCGCACTCACGCTGTCGATCGTCTTCGAGGGATATCGGCTGACGCCGCTCGCGGCCATCGGCTTCGCGGCCGTTCTGGTCGGAAACTTGGTCGTGTTCGCGCCCCGGATCGCGTCCGCCTGACGGCGGCCGCTCGGGCAGTCGCCGCTCCCAGCAAAACGGCCGCCCGGAGGCGGCCGTGTTCTACCAACGGCCCAAGATGCTGGCGCATCGGGCCGTTGACCATCACGCTTCGGAGCGGTCTGTCCGTCGGAAGGAGCGGTCGCCCGTCCCTTCCCGGCCGGCTCGTCACGCCTTGAGCGCGGCGCGCCCGGCGTAGCGGGCCTGGCCGCTTAAGCCCTCCTCAATGCGGATGAGCTGGTTGTACTTGGCGAGCCGATCCGAGCGGGCGAGCGAGCCGGTCTTGATCTGCCCGCAATTCGTCGCGACGGCGAGGTCGGCGATGGTGGCGTCCTCGGTCTCGCCGGAGCGGTGGGACATCACCGCCGTGTAGCCGGCCCGGTGGGCCATATCGACCGCCGCCAGCGTCTCGGTGAGCGAGCCGATCTGGTTGACCTTGACCAGGATCGAATTGGCGGTGCCCTTGGCGATGCCCTCGGAGAGCCGCGCCACGTTGGTCACGAACAGGTCGTCGCCGACGAGCTGGCAGCGGTGGCCGATCTTGTCGGTGAGCGCCTTCCAGCCCTGCCAGTCGTCCTCGGCCATGCCGTCCTCGATCGAGAGGATCGGGTAGGCGTCGGCGAGCTTGGCGAGATAGGCGGCCTGGGCCTCCGGATCGCGGGTCTGGCCCTCGCCCTCGTACACATAGGCGCCGTTCTTGAAGAACTCGGTGGCCGCGCAGTCGAGGGCCAGCACGATGTCCTTGCCCGGCGCGTAGCCGGCAGCCCGGATCGACTCCATCACGAAGTCGAGGGCGGCCTCGGCCGAGGGCAGGTTCGGGGCAAAGCCCCCCTCGTCGCCCACATTGGTGTTGTGGCCGGCCTTCTTGAGCGCCCCTTTCAGGGTCTGGAACACCTCGGCGCCCATGCGCACTGCCTCGGCGATCGAGGCGGCGCCGACCGGCATGATCATGAATTCCTGGAAGTCGATCGGGTTGTCCGCATGCGCGCCGCCGTTGATGATGTTCATCATCGGCACCGGCAGGACGCGCGCCTGCGTGCCGCCGACGTAGCGGTAGAGGGGCAGCCCCGAGGCTTCGGCCGCCGCCTTGGCGACGGCGAGCGAAACGCCCAGGATGGCGTTGGCGCCGAGCCGCGCCTTGTTGGGCGTGCCGTCGAGCTCGATCATCGCCTCGTCGACCGCGACCTGGTCCTCGGCATCCATCCCGCCGACCGCGTCCAGGATCTCGCCGTTGACGGCTGCCACCGCCTTGAGCACGCCCTTGCCGCCGAACCGCGCCTTGTCGCCGTCGCGCAGCTCCACGGCCTCGTGGGCGCCCGTCGAGGCGCCCGAGGGCACGGCCGCGCGGCCGAAGGAGCCGTCCTCCAGGAGGACGTCGACCTCCACGGTGGGGTTGCCCCGGCTGTCGAGGATCTGGCGGGCGGCGATGTTGGTGATCGCGGTCATGAGGATGCTCTCCGGCGGACGGCCGACAGGCCGGGCTTATCGGCCAAGTCGCCGCGCACGGCAAGCACCCCAAGGGAAGGATATCAAGGGAAGGATATCCCGTATCGCGGGCGGCCCTCGGCCCCTATATCAGACTCATGACCAACGAGACCCTGCAGCTCGGGCGGCCCTCCGCCCTGCCCCGCTCGCCCGAGGAGGCTCAGCTCGACCGGGTGCCGAACCCGCACCCGGATACGGACTACCTCGCCCGCTTCACGGCGCCGGAATTCACCTCGCTCTGCCCGGTCACGGGGCAGCCCGACTTCGCGATCCTGGTGATCGATTACGTGCCCGACCGCTGGCTCATCGAGTCGAAATCGCTGAAGCTCTACCTTCACAGCTTCCGCGACCACGGCGCCTTCCACGAGGATTGCACGGTCGCGATCGGCAAGCGGCTCGCCGGGCTCCTGCAGCCGCGCTACCTTCGCATCGGCGGCTACTGGTACCCGCGCGGCGGCATCCCGATCGACGTGTTCTGGCAGACGGGCGAGCCACCGAAATCCCTCTGGCTCCCGGACCAGGGCGTGCCGCCCTACCGGGCGCGCGGGTGACGTCGCCGCTCGCCCGTCCCGCGTGAGTGCGCCTGCGTCAGACGCTGAAGAACGAGGGCAGGCGCAGCGACGACAGGATCGGCTGCAGCTTGATCAGGCTGAAGGACCAGCGCGGCGGCAGGGGCTGCGGGTTGAGGCCGCCCGACACGCGGTCGAGGTCGGCATCCGGCAGGCCCGGAATCGTGTCAAGAATCGTCTTCTTCGTCGAGGGCTTGGTCATCATGGCTCTCCTTCGTCGCGACCGAGGTCGCAGTCAGGAGAGTGGCGCGGCCGCTCTCGCCTGGATGTGTGCTGCCACGCATGTTTAGAAGGGCTGGACGACACGCACATGAGACAGGCGGTCGGACCGGCCGACCGCCCCGATCCGGACTGGCTCCGCGGATCAGTAATCGTAATCGTAATAGCCGTAGGCGGGGGCCCGGTACGCCGGTGCTCCGTAATAGTAGCCGTTGCGGCGCGCCGCGTCCGCCGCGATGGCGCCGGCGGCGAGGCCCGCGATGCCGAGACCGACCGCAGCACCCGTCGAGATGCCGCGCCGCCCGCGGTAACCGTAGCCATGGGCATAGGGGTGGCCGTGATAGCCGTAGGCATAGCCGCCGCGGTAGCCCGGCCGCGCTTCGGCGGGGGCCGAGACGGTCGCGATGGTGCCGAGCGACAGGGCAGCAGCTGACAGAAGCGCGAGCTTGCGCATGATGTCTCCTCGCATGTGAATCTGCTCAGGCGGATCAACGGGCGAGGCACCGGGCGGTTCCGTATTTCCGGCAATCGAGCGCGACGCGGCCTGCCGTGACATCTTTGTTCATCGGCCGTTCATCACAGGATCTTCTTACGAAAATACCCGCTGGATCGGCCGCGACAGGCGCCGTGCGGTAACGAGACCGAGCGTCAGGATGAGGGCGGCGCAGACGGCGAGCGCCCCGAACTGGCCCAGCGCGGCGAGCCCGGCCCCCAGCACCGCGACGCCGAGCGCCTGCCCGCAGAAGAACGAGAAGGCGTGGAGCGCCACCGCCGAGGCGCGGGCCTCCGGCGCCACCTCGGTGACCTGCACCTGGTAGGTGTTGTGGAGCATGTAGAAGCCGAGGCCGAGGGCCACGAGCGCTGCGGCGTCGGCCTGCCACGCGCCAGCGAGCCCCACCGTCAGCAGCGCCGCGCCCGAGACCGCGCCGCCCGCCATCAGCATCCGGGTCTGCCCGAGCAGGCGCAGCAGCAGGCCGACGAGGAGCGAATAGAGCAGGCCCCCGGCCGCGAAGCCCGCGAGCACGAGCCCCGCCTCGCGCGGGCCCCCCTCGCCCCGCGCCTCGATGAGGGGGGCGAGGTGCGGGAAGATCCCGAACACCGCGATCGCCTCGATGAAGACGGCGCAGAACAGCACCCGGGCGCGGGGATTGGCGAGGATCACCCGGTAGCGGTTCAGGGCCGGGCCGAGGGCGAGGCGGCCGCCGGGTGAGCGCAGGCTGCGCGCGAAGCCCGCGAGCACCGCGCCGCAGCCCGCGACCGCGATGGCGGCCGAGAGGCCGAAGACCCCGCGCCAGCCGATCTGCCCCTCGATCAGCCCCGAGACGGTGGAGCCCATGAGCTGCCCGAGGATCACCGCGACGAGGAAGCGCCCGATGGCGACCTGGCGCTGGTCGAGCGGGATGCGGTCGCCCATCATGGCAAGCGCCAGCGGGATCACGCCGCCCGCCGCCGCGCCCGCGATCATGCGCAGCGCGAAGAGCATGCGGATATCAGCCGCCACGATGCTGGCGGCGAGCGCCAGCGCCAGGATGCCGAGGCAGGTGACGACGACCCGCTCCTTGCCGAGAGCGTCGCCGACCGGGCCGAGCACCGGCTGGATCAGCGCATAGGGCAACGCGAAGGCCGTGGAGAGGAGCGCCACCGTGGCGGGCGCGGCGGAAAAATCCCGCGCCAGCACGCCGACAAGAGGTTCCACCACGCGGCCCGCGAAGGTGCTGGCGAAGCCCCCGGCGGCCAGGATGGCGATCAGGCGGGCGCTGCCGTCCTTCACGCGGCGGGTCCGAGGGTGGCGGGGGCGGAGAAACTCACCATGCCCGACGGTTAGAGGATGTGCGGGACAAGGGGAAGCCGCTTCTCCGGCCGGTCCTCCGCGCAGGGTCGCTCCCGCCCCGGGTCCAGGCGGAGGATCGCCCGATCTTCCGGTCCGGGACTCCGGCTCCGCAGGAGACCCTGGCCGTCTCAGGACCGCCCGGCCCGCGGGCCGCGCAGGGCGCGCACGAGGCAGCTCGACAGGAATTCACCCACGGGCGCGGCCGTGCACGTGATCTCCACCGGCCCCGCCCGCCCGGCCCGACCGGTGCCGCCGAGCCGGGCGGCCCGATGAAGCGCGAGCGCGAGGGTCTCCGCCTCCTCCGGCCGGGCGCCTGCCAGGGCCTTGGCGGCGAGCCCGATCAGCACGAAGGTGTAGCGGTTCGGTTCGGCGAAGCGCGAGCGCAGGATCACCTGCCGGGGGGCGCGGCAGTCGAGCAGCATCAGGTCGGCATCCGCCGCCCCGAAGGCCACGGTGCTGCCGCTGCGGCCGGCGAACGCGGCCCCGGTCACCGTCACGAAGCGGCCGGCGAGCGTCCCACAGGCATCGGCCCGCGCCGCGGATGCCGCCCCGAGGGTGCTCCCGAGGCACATGAGCGCGGCAAGCCCGATCAGGCGCATGGCGGTTCTCCGGGGCGCCACCGGGGCGCCATGGCGCGACCCTGTGGTCGCTCCCTCGGCCGGTCAAGGCGCGGCGCGGGCCCCCGCGGGGGCCGGCTGTTCCCGCTATCCCCAGGCGGCGCGGCTCCGTCGTGGGCGCAGACACATTGTTCGCAGCAACCCGCGCATACTGCCCGCCCGGAGCGGCCAAGGCAGGAACAGCGTGGGACACAGGATCATCCGCAGCCTGCTCGGGCTCGCCGCGCTCGCCGCGGTGGCGAGCCCGATCGTGCTGATCCTGCTCCTCGATCCGCGCATCGGTCTCATGGCCCGCCGCGCGGCGCGGGAGCCCGCGCCGGCCGTCCGGACACCCGCTTCTCCCGCGCCGGATCCTGCTCCCGCCACCCCGTCTGCGGCCGCGCCCGCCTGTCCGCCCTGCGAGCGGGCCGAGTCGCTGCGCCCCTCCGTCCCGCCGGACCGGCCCGAGCCGCCGGCCGCTCCACCGCAGCCCACGCCGCCCCTGCCGGAAGCCGGCATCGTGACGCCCGACGTCGCGGCCGAGCGGGAGGCCCAGCGCCGCCGGCTCGTCGGCTTCGTGACCCATCCCGATCGCGTCTCCGGCTCGGCCGCGTGGCTCGACGTGATCGGCCTCGGCTTCACGCAGCCGCGGCCCGCCGACGTGCCGTCCTACCGCCGCGCCGCCCTCGACCTGACCGAGGCGCCCGACCGCGCCGTGGTGGTGCTGGCCGACCAGCCCCTCGCGCTGACGCTCGCCACCCGTCCCTCCGACCGGGCGGGGGCGCTCGGCGTCGAGTCCCTCGCCGCCTTCGACCTGCCGGAGGGGCGGTCCGACCTGCTCGCGGGCTTCCGCAGCGCGGCCCTCGGTGCCGCGCGGGTGGCGCCGATCCTCGTCCCGGTCCGCTACGGGCCGGAAAGCCTGAAAAACTTCTGCGCGGCGCTTCGGCTCTGGGCCGGGCTGTACGGGCTCGGTCTCGACCGCATCCGCTACACGCTGATCCAGAATGCCGGGCAGATCCGCCTGGAGGGTGACCGCATCCACACGGATGGCACCGCCCGCGGCCGGGTGGCCGGGCGCCGCCTCGCCCTCCTGTGCAGCCCCTGACTAGAAACCGGCTCTGCGGGTGAGACGGAGCCTGCGACGCCGAGCGCTCGCTTCGTCGAAATCGAACCTGACCTGCGTGGCAGCCGACCCCTGCCCTCATGCTGAGGTGCTCCGAAGGAGCCTCGAAGCACCCCGGACCGGTGCTCCCAGCCACCACAGCCTCGGACCAGCGTTCTGGTGTGCTTCGAGGCTCCTTCGGAGCACCTCAGCATGAGGGCAGGGGTCGGCTGCCATCGGGGGCGCTCATGCCGCCGCCTCAGGGTTCATCCGTCAGGGTCGGTGCAGCCGGTGGCACCTGATCCGGTTTCCGGACGGTCCGTTCGGAGACCGCCGTCTCGCCCGGCCTCCCGTCGCCCGCCCCCCTGTCCCGGGCGCATGCAGCGTCAGCGGAAGGAGATCCGGGAAAGAGGGTGCGCGAAGGGGGCGGAGACCGTCTCATCGCGCCCCCTGAGCGAAGCTGAAATCCGCCTGAAACGCGGCGAGGCCGGCCCCTCTCGGAGCCGGCCCCGTTCCGCGGCGATCGGTCGGATCAGCCGTTCTTGTTCTGGAGGCCGATGGCGACGAAGCGCACCCCCTTGTCGCTCTTGATCCGCATCAGCACCGCCTTGCGGCCGTCGCGCTCCGCGCTGCGGATGCGGCTCTGAACGTCGGAGACCGAGGAGACCGGCTGGCCGCCGACATCCAGGATGATGTCGCCCGGCTCGATGCCCTTGGCCGCCGCCGGGCCGTCCGGATCGACATTCACCACCGCAACGCCCTCGGTGCCGGCCCCGACCGCATCCGCGGGCGCGAGGCTGAGGCCGAGCCGCGGCTGGGCATCGCTGCCCCGCCCGCGCTCGTCGCGGGAGGCCACCTTGATGTCGTTCGGCAGGGTCCCGAGCTCCACCGTGGCGGTGTCGGTCTTGCCGCCCCGCAGGTAGGAGAGCTCGACCTTGGTGCCGGGCTTCATCGCGGCGATTCTGCGCGACAGCTCGCGGGCATCGCTCACGGGCTCGCCGTTGACCGCCTGCACCACGTCGCCGGACTTGAGGCCCGCCTTCGCGGCCGGGGTGCCGTCCTGCGTGCTGGTGACGAGGGCGCCCTTCGCCTTGTCGAGGCCCAGACCCTCGGCGATGTCCTTCGTCACCGGCTGGATCTGGAGGCCCAGATAGCCGCGGGCGACCTTGCCGTCTGTGCGCAGCTGGTCGACGACCGCCTGCACGGTCTCCGAGGGGATCGCGAAGGCCAGCCCCACATTGCCGCCGGACGGCGAGGCGATGGCGGTGTTGACGCCCACGACCTCGCCCGAGACGTTGAAGGTCGGGCCGCCCGAATTGCCCTTGTTGATCGGCGCATCGATCTGCAGGAAGTCGTCATAGGGGCCGGCGCCGATGTCGCGGCCGCGGGCCGAGACGATGCCGGCCGTGACCGTGCCGCCGAGACCGAACGGGTTGCCGATCGCCACCACCCAGTCGCCGACCTGCGGCGCGCCGTGGGCGAGCTTCACGTACGGGAACGGGCCGCCCTCCGTGACCTTGAGGAGCGCGAGGTCGGTCTTGGGGTCGGTGCCGATGACCTTCGCGGCGAGGGTGCGGCCGTCATCGAGGGTGACCTCGACCGACTGGGCGTTCTCCACCACGTGGTTGTTGGTGACGACGTAGCCGTCGGGCGAGATGAAGAAGCCCGAGCCCTGCGCGGCCCGCCCCCCGTTGCGGTGCGGCCGGTTGGGCATGCCGTTCTCGCCGAAGCGGCGGAAGAACTCGCGCAATTGCGGCGGCAGGTTCTGGACGCTGCCCGGCCCGTCATCGTCGTCGGCGCCGTCCTTGAGCGACACCTTCACGGAGACGACGCCGGGCTTCACCCTGTTGACGATGGGCGCGAAGCTGCCCGGCGGGTGCTCGGGGACCGTGATCGGGGTCTGCGGCAGAGCCTGGGCGAGGACCGGCGTGCTCGGCGGCAGGAAGGCGGTGCCGAGCGCGCCCGTCGCCACGAGCGTCACGGCCGCCACGGAGGCGAGGGCCTTGCGGTGGAAACGGGACGCGGGAACGGGCTCGGTCATGAGCAAACATCCTCCAGATGGCGTGGGGCCGCACGACGCGGCCTTGATCGATGACGCCATTCTAGAGAGGGGCCCTGACCGGCCCGTGGCCCGCAGATTACGGATTCGTCATACCAATGGGCCTTGAAAAGGACCGTTGGTTCCGCCGCTGCAACAATCCTCTGGCTCAAGTAAGTGTCCGCACCGCCTAAGCACTCGGCACGTTCGTCCAGTTTAGCGGCGCGACTCCGTAGCCATACGAACTGCAAGTCCCGCCAGGACCGTTCCCATCAACCACCGCTGTACGGCGATCCATGTCGGACGGCTCGACAAAAACACAGCAATTGATCCCGCAGCCAAAGCTATTGCCGCGTTCACCGCGACGCTGATGATGATCTGCGTGCCACCCAACATCAATGATTGCGTCAATACGCTGCCATTCTCCGGGCTTATGAACTGCGGCAGCAGCGAAAGATACATAACTGCAATCTTTGGATTGAGCAGATTGGTAATGAAACCCATCATGAACAGCTTCTTCGCGCTGTCCTTCGGCAGTTCCTTGACCTGAAATGGCGATCGCCCACCCGGCTTTACGGCCTGCCACGCAAGATAGAGCAAGTACAATGCGCCTGCGAAGCGGAGCGCGTCATAGGCATAGGGAACGGCCATAACAATGGCTGTGATTCCGAATGCGGCGCATAGCATGTAAAATACAAAGCCAAGAGCAACGCCACCTAAGGATATGAGTCCCGCTGCACGACCTTGGCAGATTGAACGTGAAACCAGGTAGACCATGTTTGGTCCCGGGGTCAGGACCATGCCGAGAGCAACGAGGCCGAATGCAAGCAAGTTGGCTAATTCAGGCATGAACCAACCTCCGGATTGATAGGTGCAGTATCTCTCTTTCCAACCTGGATCGCCATGAAACACTGCGTCACGAGAGGGCAATCAACACCCTCATACACCGAATGGGCGCGGCTTCCATCGCCATGGAATCGTTTCAGGTGCCGCCCCCCTGTCCGGCCGCCTGCGCGGCTGGGAGCAGTCCGGCATGCGCCTCCGCGCCGTGCCGGAGGCCCTGCCAGCCGAGCCAGCCGGTATAGAGGCCCACCAGCACGATGAGCGCCGCCGAGGCGTAGGGCGCGCGCCGGGCGATGATGCCGAGCCCGGACCAGCGGCGCGAGACCTGCCGGACGCTCAGGGCCGCGAGCACGCCCGCCGACACCATCGTCAGGGCGAGCCCGATGCTGAAGCAGACGACGAGCGCGAAGCCGAGGCTGAACTGCTTGAGCTGGATGCACAGGAGCAGGACCGTGATGGCCGCCGGGCACGGGATCAGGCCGCCGGTCAGGCCGAACAGGACGATCTGGCCGGTGGTCACGGTGCGGCCCGCGAAGCGCCGCCGGATGTCCTGGGCATGCGCCCGGGCATGCGCGTCGTCCTCGTCGCCGAGATTCATGTGGGCGTGATCGTGCTCCTCGAAGACCTGCTCATGGGTCTCCGCGCCGGCGGGGCCGTCCCGGTGCAGCCGGGCCGTGAAGGCGTGCGGCTCCGGGATCTCCTCCAGGCTCTCCAGGAAGGCGCCCCGGTCGGCGAAGGCGAAACGCTGCCGGGTGCCGTCTGGCCGCAGGGTCTCGACGCTCACCTCCCGGGCCGCCGGGAGCGGGCCGCGTTCCGCGTGGATGCGCCAGCGCGGCGGCACGCCGTCCTCGAACACCGCCAGCGTCAGCAGCCCGTCCCGCGTGGCGATGCGGCGGGGCTCGTCATGGTGATGATGGTGATGATGCTGCTCGCGCCACGTCCGCCACGCCATCCAGAGCGCGATGCCGACGATGATGCCGGCCGAGGCGAGCTGGAAATAGGGCTCGGCGGCCTCAGCCCCCCATTCCCGGCCGAAAGACTGCCCGCCGAGCGCGATCGCCCAGACGACCGCCGTGTGCGAGAGCGTCGCCGCGAGCCCCAGCAGCACCGCCTGCGCGACGGTCCCGCGCACCGCGATGATGAAGGCCGCCATCATGGTCTTGGAATGGCCGGGCTCCAGCCCGTGCAGGGCGCCGAGCAGCACCGCGCTCGGCACGAACAGCCAGGCATGCGCGGTCCCCTGCTGGAGCAGGTCGGCGAACGGGGTCATGGCGCCTCCGTCACTTAAGGTAGGTGCGCACCACGTCGATCAGCTCGGCCGCACCCCTGGCGCGCTCCGAATCCGGCTCGCTGTCCGGGTTCACGACGTGGTGGCGGATGTGCTCCTCCATCAGCTCGGCGGTGAGGCCGTTGAGGGCCCCGCGCATCGAGGCGACGAGCATCAGCACATCTGCGCAGCCGATCTCCGCCTCGAGGGCGCGCTCGACCGCCTCCGCCTGCCCTTTGATCCGCCGGATGCGGCCGAGCAGCTTCGTCTTGTGTTCGATCGTGTGGGACATGCGCGGTCGTCTTTCGCCAGTAACATAGGGGGGTACCCTATCGGTGTCGAGAGCCGAGACGGCCGCAGGCTGCGAGCGGCCTCAGCCGCGCGGGCCGAGCAGGATCACGGCGGTGCCGGCGAGGCAGAGGGCCGCGCCGCCGAGGTCCCAGCGGTCCGGCCGCTGCCCCTCCACACCCCAGAGCCAGACGAGAGAGGCCGCGATGTAGACGCCCCCATAGGCCGCGTAGGCCCGGCCGGCGGCCCCGCTCTCCACCCGCGTCAGCAGGACGGCGAACAGGGCGAGCGAGGCGAGGCCGGGCCCGAGCCACAGCGGCGACCGGCCGAGGCGCAGCCACGCCCAGACCGCGAAGCATCCGGCGATCTCGGCGAGCGCCGCACCGACATAGGCCAGGAGGGTCGTCATCCGCGGCCCTTCACACATCCGTGGCGCAAGGCCAAGCTTGCGCCGAGAACCGGTGCCCCGTGCTCCTGGACGGAGTTCAGGGACGGCGCGGCGGTCCGGCGGGATCGGGCGCAGCGAGCAGGGCCCGCACCAGCTCCCGGCGCGTCCGGCGGCCTGCCTGCTGCGCGAGGGCCGCGAGGTCTGCCCTCGCGCGCTCTTCCAGGAGCCCCGCCCCCATGGCCCGGGCTGCGGCGACCGCCTTGCGCAGCCACGCCTCGGCGTCGGTCTCGCCGCGGGCGAGCGCGCACAGCCCGCGCAGGCGCAGGAGCGCCGGCCCGAAGAAGGCCTGTCCGGTCTGCGCGATCTCGTCGAGGGCGATTCGGACCTGATCCAGCGCCGGCTCGGGATCGCCGCAGAGCAGCAGCGCCTCGGCCGCGAGGCCCCGGAGCTGCGGCAGGCCGAGCCGCGTGCGCGTGGCGGCATCCGCGATGTCGCCGACGATCTCGGCGGCGAGATCGGCCCGCTCGGGCCCCGCCGCGGCGGACCAGGCCAGGAAGACCTTGCAGTGCAGGCCCCAGGCCGCGATGGCATGGGCGCGGCAGAACGCGACGCCCTCCGCGGCGGCCGCCCGCGTCGCCGGCCGGTCGCCCCGGTAGTGATGCACGTAGCAGGCGGAGGCGAGCGCCCAGCCGATGCTCGCCGGATGGCCGAGAAGGCGCGCATGGTAGAGATTCGCCTCGGCCATCGCGACCGCCTCCACGACGCGGCCCTCCGCGCACAGGATGACGCACTCGAACCCGGCGGCCCCGACCTGGCAGTCGGCCCCGAAGATGGGAGCGAGGCCCCGGTGCGGGTCCGGCCGGTAGAGGCGGCGGATCTCCCGGAAATGCGCCTGCGCGCCCGGCAGGTCGCCCCGGAAGAAGCAGACATAGCCGAGCATGCGGTGCGCTTGGCAGAGATGCGTCGAATCCCCGTCGCGGCGGGCGAGGTCGAGGCATTTCCGGGCCGAGGCCTCCGCGGGCGCGAAGCGGGCGGCGAAATGGTGCCCCGAGAAGATGCCCCACAGGAGGGAGAAGCGCTCGTCCGGATCGCTGAGGTCGTCCAGGAATTCCTGCGCCCTCGCATAGGCCGCCACCGTGTCGTCGTGGGCGGGGCCCTTCACGACGTAGAAGGCCTGGGCGAGGCCGAGATGGAGCCGGGGGCCGAGCAGCCCGGTCTCCTCGCCCCGGACCCGGGCGAGGTCCTCGATGCCGGCCCGGAAGTGCTGGATCGCTTCCGGGTTGGCGAAGCGCGCCGCCGCCCGCTGCCCGGCCCTCAGGGAGGCCGCCGCCGCCCGGTGGAAGAGCTGCGCCCCCCGCAGGTGATGCGCGACGGTCTCGGGCTCGGTCTCGGCGATGTCCGGGAAATCCGCCTCGAGGACGGCGGCGATCCGGGCATGGAGGGTGCGGCGGCTCGCCCGCAGCAGGCTCTCGTAGGCTGCGTCCTGCACGAGGGCGTGCTTGAACAGGTAGGTCGTGCCGGCCGCCCCGCTCTGCTCCGAGAGCAGGCCCGCCTGGACGATCTCGCCGAGCGCCGCGGCAAGGTCGCGATCCGGGCGCTCCGCGATGCGCTGCAGCATCGTCCAGGTGAAGGAGCGGCCGAGCGCCGCTCCGATCTGGGCGATCGGCTTGGCGCTGCCGAGCCGGTCGAGCCGCGCCATGATGATGTCCTGGAGGGTCGAGGGGACGCGGGAGACCTCGGGGCCGGAGCCGGGACCGTCCCGCACCTCCAGCACCGCATGGGTGAGTTCCTCGATGAAGAGCGGGACGCCGTCGGCCTTGGCGACGATGTCGCGCCGCTCCTGCGCTGCGAGCGGCCGGCTCTGCGCCAGGCCCCGGACCAGCTCCTCCGCCTCGCCGGCATCGAGGCCCGTGAGGGTCAGCTGCCGGACGGCCGGCCGGTCGGCCCAGGCGGGCTGGTATTCGGGGCGGGCCGTGACGAGGAGGAGCAGCCGCCGCCCCGCGAGCCGGTCGATGACGAGGCGGGCCAGCTCCTCGGTGGTCGGGTCGGCCCATTGCGCGTCCTCGACCACCATCACCACGGGCCTGCGCGCGGTGAGGCCGATCAGCTCGTCGAGGAGGAGGCGCAGGGTCGCCGCCTTGCGCTGGTCCGAGGTCAGGTCCGGGTCCGGAGGCGCATCCTCCAGGGGCACCGAGAGGAGATGGGCGAGGAGAGGCACGCCCTCGTCCCGCCGCTCCGGCGCGAGCAGCCGCTCGATCTTCTCCCGCCGGAGCGCGGGCGGGTCGTCCGGAGCGAGGCCGGAGACGCGCCGCAGATGCGCGAGCAGCGGATACCACGGGCTATGCGTGTGCCGCGGCGAGCACTGGAGCGCGACGCGCGTCACGTCGGGGCCCGCAAGGGCACCCGCGGGTGCATCGCCAAGCCGGCTCGTCCAGGCGCGCAGCAGGGCGGATTTGCCGATCCCGGGCTCGCCCCGCACCAGCACCACCTGCCCCTGGCCCGACTCGGCGAGCGCCCAGCTCTCGGAGAGGGCTTCGAGCTCCCGCAGGCGCCCGACATGAACAGCGCCGCTGCGGCGCCCCTCGGAGCGGGCGGCGTGCTCGCGCGCGCCGTCGACGCGCCACAGCACCACCTCGTCCGCGATACCCTTGAGCCGGTGGGGGCCGAGATCCGTGAGGTCGAACAGGGAGCCCAGGAGCCGGCGCGATGCATCGGCAATCACCAGGGTGCCGGGGGCGGCGGCGGCCTGGATGCGGGCGGCGAGGTTCGGCACCTGGCCGATGATGGCCGTGCGCGTGCCCGGGGTCTCGGTCGCATCCTCGACAACGACCACGCCGGTCGCGACGCCGATGCGGACCTGGGCGTCGGTCTCGGTCGATACCCGCAGCTCCGGCACCCGCCGCAGGATCTCGAGCCCCGCCCGCACCGCCGCTTCCACGCTGTCCTCGTGGGCCATGGGGAAGCCGAAATAGATCACGATGCCGTCGCCCTGGAACTGCGCGACGAAGCCCCCGTGGCGCGCGACGACCTCGGCGCACAGGCCCTGGTAGCTGCGCAGCACGTCGCGCAGGTCCTCCGGATCGAGCCGGGAGGCCAGCACCGTCGAATCCACGAGGTCGCAGAACATCACGGTGAGCTGCCGCCGCTCGGGAGCGGAGGGCGCCGGGTTCTCGGCGAGCCGGTCCGGATGCGGCGGGTCCCGCCGTCCGGTGTGGTCGAGGATCGCCATCAGGCGCCGCTCCCCGGGGCGCCGGCGCTGGATCGGATCGCGGCCCTTACGCTCAACGCTCCTCGGCACACTCTGGCCGCGCCCGGAACCGGGGCGGCGATGGTCCGGGACGGTATCCTCACCCGGTCTCCTCCTTTCTCACGAAGCGTTCGACCGTCAGGGGACCCTTCGGGGCGGCCACGTTCAGCGAGAAGCGCCGCCGCTCCCAGACCGGACGCTCGGTGAGCGTCCACGCATAATCCCGCACCAGAGCGGTGCAGAAGAGCCGGGCGGTGGCGAAGGCCGCGTCCTTCCCCGGGCAGGTGCGGTCCTGTGCCCGCACCAGGGCGTGCTCGAGGCCGCGCGGCCAGATCAGGGGACGTGCGCCGGTTCGCGGATCCGCGAAGCGGTCCGGATCGAAGACGTCGGCGCGCGGCACGTGCACTGGATCGTTCTGGGCGAAGGGGATCACGCCCATCACCAGCTCGCCCTTCCGGATCCGGAACCGGCCGGATTCCGAATCGAGGCTGCGGTCGCGGATGGCGCGCCCGAAAACGAAGGATACCGGCGGATGCAGGCGCAGCGTCTCGCGGATGACGCGGTCGAGGAGCGGCGTCGCGGGCCTGCCCGCAGGAAGGCCGGTCTCCTGCCGCAGGTCTTCCTGCCGCAGGGCCTCCTGCCACGCGGGGTGCAGGCTCAGCTCCCCGACGAGGGACTTCATCAGGTTCTGAAGGCCGAGGAAGCTGTTCATCCCGACCAGGAAGGCGAGCTGCTTGGCGAGCGCCTCGCGGTCGTGCAGGCCCTCCTCGGCCGCCATCTCGGCGATGCGGGGGAAATCCGGGGCCCGCCGCACCACGTCGAGGATCCGCTCGTAGGCGCGGCGCGAGCGGGCGTAGTTCGACCAGGGGATGAACTGCGTCAGGGCCGTGAAGCGCTGCGTGAAGATGTTGCCGTAGACGAGCCGCACGTCGGCCGGATCGGCCTCCGTCCCGAGGAGCCAGCGGAACACGAAGGTCGCGGCGAAGTCCTCGATCTCGTCCGCCCAGGCGAAACGCGGCCGGGAGGTCCAGCGGGCGGCGTACTGCCCGAAGGTCTCGGCGAAGACCGGCTGCAGCGTGGCCGCGCGCCAGTCCAGCAGGCGCAGATAGAGGCGCTTGGGGCCGTCATGGGCCTCCCCGCTCTCGAAGATGCTCGGCGTCACGGAGCCGACGAGCGGCCGGGGCGGCACCGCCCGGCCGAACCCGTAATCCTGGATCAGGTCCGGATCGGCGAAGAGCGCCCCGATGCCCTGCTGGTCGAGCACCACGACGGTCGGCTGGAACAGGTTGACCTTGAAGACCGTGCTGCGGTGGAGGGTGCGCCGCCTTGCGAAGAACCGCTCCCAGCCGCTGACGAACAGAAAGTCCACCGTGTCGAAAAACTTCCTCAGCCCGGGCGGTCCGAAGGAGCCGGGCGGATCGCGCTCCGGCGGCGCCCCGAAGGTGAAATTCGCCCGTCGGTCGCCGAGGTCGGCGTTGCGGCGCACCACGTCCTCGAGCGTCGAGGTCGTCTCGAGGCCGGCGAGGCCCGCGGGCGAGAAGGTATCGGCCCCGTAGACGTGGCAGGACAGGAGGGGGTTGGTGAGCGCCTGCGAGAAGGCGTCGGAGCCGACCATCAGCGTCATCAGGTCGCCGAGCGGCGCGTCAGGCGCGCGCGCCTCGGCGAAGAGGCCGACCAGGAAATCGACCTGGTCGACATGGGCGTAGACGGCGCGCAGCCGCTCGGCCAGGTCCCGGTCCCCGGTGAGTTCTTCGAACGAGGTCACGCGGGGCAGGCCGAAGCGCTCGCGGTAGTCGTTGTAGGGCTTGATCCGCCACGCCCGCGACTTCTCCATCGCGGCGAGGTCCGCCGGAACCAGGAACCAGGGGGTGTTGCCGAGCGTGATCTTGCCCGCGCGCTGGCTCGCCGCCGCGTGCAGCACCGCGACGAGCCCCTTCTCCACCAAGAGGGCGTTGTTGAAGCGGAACCGGTCATCCGGCAGCGGCGCCCCCTCGAGGGTCATCGCGGTCGGGACCAGGGGATGCCAGCGGTAGAGGAGATCGAACTCTCCGGCGATGCGGTTCGTCCGGTACCAGGGCCGGCGCTCCGCGAAGCCGACCTCGGGGAAGACCCGGAAGCGGGTCGTCGAGAGATGGTTGATGTAGTCGCGGATGACGATCTCGAGCAGCTGGGCGATGTTGACGGCGCGCGCCGTCTCGAACAGGCGGTCGTCGTCCCAGTCGGCATGCTCGGCCCGCAGGCGGCGGCACAGGCGGTTGTGCTCCCGCAGGAACACCGTGTTCAGGGCGCAGTAGAAGATCGTGGAATTGCCCCGCTCCAGGCCCGACGCGAACAGGGACCGGCGGCGCTCGGGCGTGTCGAACGCGCCGGTCAGGATCGGGTTGCGGTAGCCGGTGCCGTCTTTATTGACATACGACAGGCCCCTGAACTCGTCCCGCACATGCTCGCCGGTCTCGTCGAACAGGAAGGGCGGGTATTCCTCCGCGTCGATGATCTGCGACTTCAGCAGGCCGTCCCGGTGGCTGCGCAGGATGTCCGTGTCCGCCACGCACAGGCCGTAGATCTGGCAGAGGTCGATCTCGTGGTTGGAGGTGTTGCAGCGGAGGTCGTCCGGGTCGGTGCGCAGG
Organism: Methylobacterium nodulans ORS 2060; assembly: GCF_000022085.1. Taxonomy (NCBI): domain Bacteria; kingdom Pseudomonadati; phylum Pseudomonadota; class Alphaproteobacteria; order Hyphomicrobiales; family Methylobacteriaceae; genus Methylobacterium; species Methylobacterium nodulans. The sequence goes on along the minus strand of NC_011894.1, from coordinate 6,584,085 downwards.
AAGCTGTCGGTGAACCACTGCGCGAAGAAGCAGAACAGGGCCGAGCTCTTCGGGCAGGGCTGCATGGCGCCCGTCCGGCGGAAGAGCGCATCGAGATCACGGACGGGCGGGAGCGCATCGACCTCCGCGGGTGTCGCCGGCGGAAGATGGCGCCCGGAGAACCGGCGCTCCACGAGGCCGGTCCATGAGGTGTAGGGAGCGCAGGGCGCCGTCCCGGGACCCCAGAGGGAGAACGGATAGGGACGCGGCGGCGCGCTTCCCGTGATCAGGTTGATGAAGAGGCGGTTGGTCCAGCCACGCAAGGCCGGCGTGTCGCTGACGAACTGCCAGAATCCTGGCGCCTTCGTCACGAGCCTGAGGGCGATCTGATTGGCCGATGGCACGGTCCATCTCCCTCGCGCTCGTGAGTAGCGAGATCAACCGCAGCCTTTTTCCACTTCGCTTGTCTTGTCAAGGGCAGTAGAGCCCGGCGTTTCTCGGAACTCCCGCAGGCGAAGGCTGGTCAGGGCGCCCAACCCGGGCGGTGGAACCGCGGACCGGTCCGCCCCTTGCGCTCCGGTGCCCAGGCCTATCCCTCCAGCCGCACCAGCGCCTCGCGCACCTTGCCGATCCGCTCGGCCGCCGCCTCGCGGCGCTCGCGCTGCTCCTCGACCACCTCCTCGGGCGCGCGGGCCAGGAAGTCGGCATTGGCGAGCTTGGCGTCGATCTTGGCGATCTCGCCGTCGAGCTTGCCCTCCTCCTTGCGCAGGCGTGCCACCTCGGCCGCGAGATCCACCACGCCTTCGAGCGGCAGCGCCGCCACCTCCCCGCGCACGAGGAGCTGGATTGCCTTCGCGGGGCTCTGCGCCACGGTGCCGATCTCGGCGATGCGGCCGAGCCGCCGCACGGTCTCGCCCCAGCGGGCGAGGCGCGCCTGAACGGCCTCGCTCGGGTTCACCAGCACCAGCGGGATCTGGGCGCCGGCCGGCACGTTCGTCTCGGACCGGGCCGAGCGGATCTCGGAGACGAGATCGACCACCCAGCCGATCTCGGCCTCGGCCTCCGGCCGGCTCAAGGAGCCGAGATCCGGCCAGCGCGCGAGCGCCAGGAGCCCGCGCTCGAGCCCCGCCTCCTGGCCCTTCGTCGCCCACAGCTCTTCCGTCAGGAAGGGCATGAAGGGATGCAGCAGGATGCAGATCTGGTCGATCAGGAAGGCGACCGTGGCGCGGGTCTCGTCCTGCGCAGTGCCCGCCTCGCCCTGGAGCACCGGCTTGGCGAGTTCGAGGTACCAGTCGCAGAAGACGTTCCAGACGAAGCGGTAGGCGGCGTTCGCGGCGTCGTTGAAGCGGAAGGCGTCGAGCGCCGCCGTCACCTCGGCCACCGCGCGGGCGGCCTCGCCGAGCGCCCAGGCGTTCAGCGTCTCGCGCAAAGCCTCCGGCCGGAAGGCCGGATCGATCCGGCAGCCATTCATCTCGGCGAAGCGGGCGGCGTTCCACAGCTTCGTCGCGAAATTCCGATAGCCTTCAACGCGTTGGATGGAAAGCTTGATGTCGCGTCCCTGCGCCGCCATGGCGGCCAAGGTGAAGCGCAGCGCATCCGCCCCGTAGCGATCGACGAGATCGAGCGGATCGACCACGTTGCCCTTGGACTTCGACATCTTGGCGCCCTTCTCGTCGCGGACGAGGGCATGGATGTAGACGGTCCGGAAGGGCACTTCGTCCATCGCGTGAAGGCTCAGCATCATCATCCTGGCAACCCAGAAGAAAATGATGTCGAAGCCCGTCACCAGGGTGCTGGTCGGGTAGTAGCGGGCGAGCTCGGGCGTCGCCTCGGGCCAGCCCAGCGTCGAGAAGGGCCAGAGCCCCGAGGAGAACCACGTGTCGAGGACGTCCTCGTCGCGGCGCAACGCCACCGGGCGGCCGTGATGGGCGGCGGCCTTCGCCAGGGCCTCCTCCTCGCTCCCCGCCACGAAGACTTGGCCCTCGGCATCGTACCAGGCCGGGATCTGGTGGCCCCACCAGAGCTGGCGCGAGATGCACCAGGGCTCGATGTTCTCCAGCCACTGGAAGTAGGTCTTCTCGTAAGCCTCCGGCACGAAACGGGTCTTCCCGTCGCGCACCGCCCGCATAGCGCGCTCCGCCAGCGGCTTGACGTTCACGTACCACTGGTCGGTGAGGTAGGGCTCGATGACCTCGCCCGAACGGTCGCCATGGGGCACCGCATGGGTGTTGGGCTCGATGGCCACGAGGCGCCCGCGCGCCTCCATCAGGGCGACCACCGCCTTGCGCGCCTGCGCCCGGTCGAGCCCGTGCAGCGCCAGGGTCTCCGGCTCGGGGGCAGCGTCCTTCAGGAAGGCCTCGTTGCCGTCGAGGCTTATGCGGGCTTCTTCATCCAAGACATTGACGAGCGGCAGGTCGTGGCGCCGCCCGACCTCGAAGTCGTTGAAGTCGTGGGCCGGGGTGATCTTCACCGCGCCGGTGCCCTTCTCGGGATCCGAGTACTCGTCCGCGACGACCGGGATCAGGCGCCCGACGAGGGGCAGGCGCACGCGCCTGCCGACCAGCGCCCGGTAGCGCTCGTCCTCCGGATGGACCGCGACCGCGGTGTCGCCGAGCATCGTCTCGGGCCGGGTCGTCGCCACCGTGATGGTCTCGCCCGTCTCCTGCCCGGCCTCGTCCACGACCGGGTAGGCGAAGTGCCAGAGATGGCCCTTCACCTCGACCTGCTGCACTTCGAGGTCGGAGATCGCGGTCTGGAACTTCGGGTCCCAGTTCACGAGGCGCTTGTCGCGGTAGATCAGCCCCTCGGCGTGCAGGTCGACGAAGACCTTGATGACGGCCCTGGACAGGCCCTCGTCCATGGTGAAGCGCTCGCGCGACCAGTCGCAGGAGGCGCCGAGCCGCTTGAGCTGATTGACGATGGTGCCGCCGGATTCCGCCTTCCATTCCCAGACCCGGCGCACGAATTCCGGGCGCCCGAGGGTGCGCCGGTCGGGCTCCTGGTGCTCGGCGAGGCGGCGCTCGACCACCATCTGGGTAGCGATGCCGGCATGGTCCGTGCCGGGCTGCCAGAGCACGTCCTTGCCGCGCAGGCGCTCGAAGCGGGCGAGCACGTCCTGCAGGGTGTTGTTGAGGGCATGCCCCATATGCAGCGAGCCCGTCACGTTCGGTGGCGGGATCATGATGCTGTAGGGGGCGGCGTCCGCCCGGTCGGGGCGCCCGGCCCGGAAGGCCTGCGCCTCCTCCCACTCGGCGGCGATGCGCGCCTCGACGGCGGCAGGATCGAAGGTCTTGTCCATCATCAAGGGCCACCCGCGCCGGCGTGGCGCCCGGCGATCGGCCGCGGTGCTCACCGGCGAAAACGCGTCGGAAATCGAAACGGGGCCGGCTTGCGCGGGCAGCCGGCCCCCTCACGACGCGCTTTCAACCGAACGGGGCCCTCCCGTCAACTCTCCGTCACGCCGCCGGCCGCTCAGCGCCCGCGGGCGACCCGCTCGATCTCGGCCCGCACGAGGCGCTCGACCATCGCCGGCAGGTTGTCGTCGAGCCATGCCTTGAGCATGGGGCGCAGCATGTCCTGGACCAGATCCTCCAGGGTGCGGGCGTTGTTGGTCAGGACCGTATGGGCGAGGAGGTTGAAGGCCTGGCTCACGCTCGCATCCGCATCCTGCGAGAGCAGCCGCTCCGGAGCCTGAGCCGGAGCCGGCTCAGGCGGCCGGACGGGCTCCGGCTTCGGCGGCGGGACGGCCGCTTTCGGGGGCGGCGGAGGCGGGGGCGGCGGCTCGATCTCGATGGTATCGAAATCGATCGGGTCGTCCTTGAAGGCGATCTCGGGCTCGCCCTCCAGCGGCGGCTTGCGCACCGGCTCGGCGACCTCGGCGAGGTCGAGGACGTCCTCCTCCTCCGCCGGGGCCGGATCGGGCACCGGCACGGGCCGGGCCCCCGCTATGGGGGCCGGCTCGGCGTCCTTCTGGTCGTCGGCGATGATGCGGCGGATGGAGGCGAGGATCTCCTCCATCGAGGGTTCCTGCGTCTTGGGGCTCGCTGCGCTCATCGACTGACAACACTCGGGAGGGAGGGCCGGGACGTCACGCCCGCGGGCCAGTATTCCACGTCACGCCCGCCGCACAAGCGACCCTGCCCACCGCCAACAGGACAGTTCGCGGGTGTGACCCGGGGGCCATGATCAGCGCCCGTCCGGGGTCCGCACGCCGTACCAGAGATCCTTGACCTGATCGAAATGCTGCTTGGAGCTGTATTGCGCGACCGGCACGTTGATGAAGGCGGTGGTGAGCCGGCCGATCGACTGTACCACCTGATAGGAGCTGACCACGCGGTCGCGCTGGGCGGTGATGAGGTTGACCCGGGCCGAGAGGAGTTCCTGCTGGGCGTTCAGCACGTCCAGGGTGGTGCGCTGGCCGACGCGGGCTTCCTCGCGCACGCCGTTGAGCGCCACCTCGTTGGCCTGAACCTGGGCCTGCTGGGCGATCACCCGGGCCTTGGCGGCGTCGAGCGCGCCCCAGGCGCTGACGATGGCGGCCCGGACCTGGTCGCGGAAGATCTCGACCTGGATGCGCGCCTGGCCCACCTGCTCCTTGGCCTGACGGATCGCGGCGTACTCCGCGCCGCCCTGGTAGAGCGGGACGCTGAGCTGGGCGGTGACGGTGCCCTGGAACTGCTCGGAATTGGCGAATTGCTGGTCGAAGAGCTTCTGCACCGAGCCGCTGACGCTCACGGTCGGGTAGAGCGCGGATTCCGCGATCTTCACCTGCGCCTCGGCGGCGTCGACGGCGTGGAGGGCCGCGATGACCTGCGGGTGCTCGCGCAGCCCGATGTCGACCGCCGTCCCGAGGCTGCTCGGCACGAAGCGGTCGAGGGGGCGGCCCGGGGCGAGCTGGCGCGGCTCGACGCCCACCACCTGCCGGTAGATGGCGATATCGGCGCGCAGGGTCGATTCGGCCAGGCTGACCTGCGAGCGCGCGCCCGCCAGACGGGCCTCGGCCTGGGCGACGTCGGTGCGCGTGACCTCGCCGACGTTGAAGCGGTCGCGGGTCTGGCGCAACTGCTCCTCGAGCACCTCGACGTTGTTGCGGTTGAGTTCGAGCGTCGCGGTGTCGGCGAGCACGTTCATGTAGGCCTGCACGGCCGAGAACAGCGTCGTCATCTCGACGTTACGCAGGCTCTCGCGCCCGCCCAGCACCTGCGATTCGGCCTGGCGGGTCTGGTTGTCGGTGAGAAAGCCGTTGAAGAGGGTCTGGTTGACGGTGAGCCCCGCGCCGCCCGGGACGAGGGTCTGGTTGATGCGTTGCCCGCCCACGGTGCCGTTGTTGTTCTGCACGCCGATACTCGCGCTGCCGCTCGCTCTCGGCCGGTAGCCCGCAAGGGCCCGGCTCACGTTCTCGTCGGTCGCGCGCTGGCCGGCCCGCTGGGCGTTCAACGTCGGGTTGCCCGCATAGGCGCGCGCCATGGCGGTCTCCAGGGTCTCCGCCGAAGCGGCGTGGCCCGCCAGCGCCAGCGCGAGGCCGGCAAGGCCACCGAGCCTGAGCCCGCGATACGCCCGAGTAGGTGTGTCGGTCACGCTTAACTCACCCTGTGAGGCCGATGCCATTCCGTCCCGATGTACGGACATGCCGGTCGGAATGATGTCCTGCTTGCCCACCTCGCACCCAACCTTAGCCGAAGCGGGAGGTCGGGACATCGGCCAGGAGTCGTTGGGAACCGACTTTGGGCAGCGGTGGCGCATAAAAGCGACACTCGCGGCCCGCCTGCGGGCATCGCGCACGCACAGGCTCCGGGCCGCCGCGGCGGCCCGGAGGGGGCTGGCCCGGATGGGCTCGCGCCGGCCGCGGCCGGTTCAGAAGGTGAAGCCGGGCTCCGTCGCGAAGGCCCGCAGGAGCGGCGCGGCGGCGTCGAACAGGGGGCGTGAGCCGAAGGCGTTGCCGGCGCGCACCCAGAGGGTCGCTTTGCCGGTGCGGCCCTCGCCCTGGATGCAGGCGAGGCGGCCGCCATCGGCGAGCTGTTCCAGCAGGGCCTGCGGGCGCCGCTCGATTCGCCCGTTGATCAGGATGACGTTGTAGGGGCCGTGCTGCGGTGCGCCCCTGTCCAGGGGGCCGGTCTCGACCGGGATCGCCTTGCCGGTGACGGCGGCGAGCCGTTCGCGGGCCGCCGCGGAGAGGCCGGGCAGCGATTCGAGGCCGACCGGCCTGGCGCCGATCCGGTCGAGGAGCGCCGCCGCGTAGCCGAGGCCCGTGGCGACGTCGAGGGCCCGCTCGCCCGGCTTGACGGCGAGCGCCTGAAGAAGGCGGGCGAGGACCATCGGGGCGGGCATGGAGCGGGTCTCTCCCTCCTCCGTGCCGAGCGCGAGCGGCTGGTCGATATACGCGAAGGCTTCCCGTCCCTCCGGCACGAAGCGCTCGCGCGGGACGCCGTCGAAGGCGTCGAGGAGCGCGATGTCGGTCACGTCGAAGGTCCGCAGCTGACAATCGACCATGAGGCGGCGCGCTTGCGCGTAATCGAGCATGGGAGTCTCTGAGGACAGTGGCGGCCAGGCCGTCGGGCGACGGGGTTGTGGTGGATCGCCTGCCAAAAGGCAAGGTTCGACCGCGCCGGTCGCCGAAGCGCCGGGCCGCAGGGCGTATCGATGCATCGGAACGGGGAGAATGGAGGCCTCGCCCGTTCTTCCACAATCACGCCGCCGCAATGGCTTGTGAGTTCCAAACCGCGTCGGACCACCCACCAAATCACTAGGCTTTTCGGTCGACTTCCAACCCGATCCTGGCCGGAGGGGCAAGGCGGATGAGCCAGTCGACTACTCCTCGTCGGCCCGCTTCCGGCTCGCGATCTTGAGGATGGCGGCACCCGCCGTTGCCTTCTGGTTGACCTCGCGCGTGTAGCGTTCGATCTCGGCGAGGCTCTTGTGCCCGGTGATCGACGCCACCTGGTGCGTCGTGCATCCGGCCTCGGCAAGGCGCCGGGCCGCGGCCTTGCGAATCCCGTGCGTAACGCACCGATCCGGCAGACCCGCGGCCGCGATCGCGTCAGCCATCTTGTTCCCGAAGCCCTTGGCGGAGAACGGATCGCCGTAGGTGGTGGTCACGAGCGAGAAATGTGTCTTCGGCCACCCGGCTGCTGGGCCAGTCGCCCCAGGGCATGAACGCCACCGGTGACAGCGACACTCGGAATTACTACGACCGCTGCGCCGCCGAGCAAAAAGTCGTCCTGACCCCGGCGATCGCCCGCCTCGACGAGCTGCTGATCCGGCACGCCCTCGGCGATCGCCCGGCCGAGGTCTGGTACGACTGGCGCCCGCTCTACCAGCCGACCCAGAAGGAGAAGGCCGACGCCTTCAAGGCGGTGGCGGACGCGGTCAATGTGCTGGCGAACGCCGCCGTCATCCCCGACGAGATCCTGGCCCGGGGCGTCAAGGGCTTCGTGACCGAGAGCGGCCTGCTGCCGGGCATCGACGCGGCCTATGCCGAGCACGGCGATGCCCCGCTGACCGAGGATGATCCGCAGGCCGACCAGTTCGGGCCGGACGGCCAGCCGGCCGAGGGCTTCACCGGCACTGTGGTGCCCTTCCCGGCCCGCCAGATCGCGGACGCCACCCCGCGCACCCTCTACGTCAGCCGCAAGCTCGTGAACGGCGACGACCTGCTGGCCTGGGCGCGCAGCCAGGCGTTTTCGGACCTGATGCCGGCGCGCGAGCTGCACGTCACCCTCGCCTACAGCCGTCAGCCCCTCGACTGGATGAAGGTCGGCCAGACCTGGCAGGGCGAGCAGCTGAAGATCGACGCTGGCGGCCCGCGGATGGTCGAGCGCTTCGGCGAGGCGGTGGTCCTGCTGTTCGCCTCCTCCGACCTCCGGTGGCGCTGGCAGGAGATCATCGACGCGGGCGCGTCCTGGGATCATCCGGAATACCAGCCCCACGTCACCTTCTCGTGGAATGCAGGCGATATCAATCTATCCAGGGTCCAGCCCTACAACGGCCCGCTCGTCTTCGGCCCCGAGATCTTCGAGCCGGTGGACGAGAACTGGCGGGCGAAGTTCGAGGCCGCCGAGTGAACGAGTCGGTCTGGCTCGGCGCCTACCTGATCAGCGTCGTCGTCCTGATCTGGGTCGGCCAGATGCGCTACCGACACGGCATCTGGGACGGCGCCTTCAATCAGTCCCTGCCCCACGTCCAGCGCGCCATGCTCGCGTACGACGATGAGCGCGCGATGCGGATCTTCGAGGACAACGGGATCCCGCTCGCCATCGGCGGCGCCGACCCGCTGGGCCCCGATCCCGACCGGAGGTGAGCGGTGATCTGGCTCGGCATTGTCTGGCTCGCCTCGGCTGCCATCGTGCTCTGCCTGATCGAGCGGGCCCCCGAACTCCCCTGGCACGACTGACGGAGGGCCTTGTGGTCCAGCCCGCTTGCAGCCGCCGGAGCGCGCTTTCCGGCCTCCCCGCCCCGCGCCACTGCACGATCTGCGGGCTCGGCCCGTGCCGCTATCAGGAGACCCCCATGGCCACCGTCGAGAGCACGTCGGACAAGCGCACCGCGAACAATGGCGTGCGCCACCAGTCCCGGCTCCTGACCGAGGACGAGAAGGCCCTCGTGACCCGGATCAAGGACGCCGGCGCGACCTTCATCCAGCTGATCCACGAGATCGCCGAAGTGCCGCCGAGCGTCGAGAAGCTCGATGACCGCGACCTTGAGCTGACCCGGACCCACGTCGAGGACGCGGTGATGCGGGCGGTTCGCGCCGTGACGACCTGATGAGGAGGCGCACATGCTCGGCACCATCCTGATCGTCATCCTGATCCTGGCGCTGCTCGGCGCCCTGCCGCTCGGCCTGCCCTATAACGCGAGCTGGGGCTTCGTGCCGGGCGGACTGATCGGCCTGCTGCTCGTCGTCGTCATCATCCTGGTTCTGCTGGGTCACATCTGATGCCGTGGCGCAATGGCTCCGGCCCCGAGGCCGCGACGGTGCTCGGCGCCGTCGCGCTGGCGGTCTTGGCCCTCGGCGCCGTTGCGATCGTCGGCGCCGTCTGGCCCTCCTGATCCCATGCCGGACAATCGCGAGATCACCCCCTCGGACCGGCTGACCTTCTACGCCGGTGCGGTCCTATTCCTGGGCGTTCTGGTGCTGTTCTGGCGATGATCGGCACTGATCCGCTGTTCTGGCTGGCCATCGCCGCGCTCGTGGCCGCCAGCTTCGTGATGCTTCTCACCGGATGGGATTGCTGATGTCCGGCTTCGTCGGCGGTACCGGCTACGGCCGGGCCCTGCGTGACATCCTGATCGGGCTCGCGGCAGCCGGCTGCCTCGTCGGGTTCGGCTGGCTCGTCGGCCTGCTTGCCATGGGGCAGGGCTGATGCGGGTCTCGTCGGACGAGCGCGATCCCGGCTTCCGCGCCTTCCGAGGCGCGCGACCGCGGGATCACCTTCATCGTGACGCTCGAGGGCGAGCGGCTCGACCGCGTGATCACGACCGACGACCTCGCCGGCGAGGTGGTGATCCCGGCCGAGGACGCCGACGGCTATTTGCGGCCCAATCCGCGGCGCCCCGGCCACTTCCTGTCCGAGACCCGGGGCGGCCGCGTCCGGATCACCCGCAAGCACCCCCACTGGCGCGGGGCATAGCGCCTCGTCGGCTTCAATCGGGCCGCCGCGGGCGGCCGGCAGCAGAGGTTTCCATGCAGTTCTTCGATCAGCTGTCGCTCGGCGAGGCCGCCGAGATCGCGAACGCACGCGAGATGCGCAACGGCGCGCTCGTCCTCCAGGCCAAGGCTGCCCGGGGCGGCAACGTGCAGGACTACCTCGGCGCCGAGGTGGGCAAGCCTGAGATGCCGGTCGTCCGGGTCTACCGCGACGCCGACGAGGTGTTCCGGGCCGATAGCCTGCGCACCTTCGGCCACAAGCCCGTCACCCTCGATCACCCGCCCTCCCCCGTCACCCCGACCACCTGGCGCGATGTGGCGCGCGGGCACGTGGGCGAGGAGGTGCTGCGCGACGGCGAATTCGTGCGCATCCCCATGCTGCTGGCTGATCAGACCGCGATCGAGGCGGTCAAGGACGGCAAGCGTGAGCTGTCGGTCGGGTACCAGTGCGACCTCGACTGGACCCCCGGCACTACCCCGGATGGGCGCGCTTACGACGCCCGCCAGACCAACATCGTGGTCGATCACGTCGCGATCGTGGATCGCGGGCGAGCCGGCCCCGAGTGCCGCATCGGCGACCAGCACCCCGCCGAGGCGAAGACCATGCGGGTGCTCTCCGACCAGCAACAGCAGAGGGAAGCCATCCCCATGCCCCCCGTCCTGAAGACGATGACCATCGACGGCCACACCGTCGAGATGAGCGATGCTGCGGTGGTCGCGGTGTCCGGCCTGCAGAAGCAGATCGGCCAGCTGACGGCCGACAACCTGCAGCTCACCGCCGATGCCAAGGCCGCGGCTGAGGCCCACGCCACGGCAATCAAGGCCAAAGACGCCGAGCTCGCGGACGCGCGCAAGGCACTCGACACCAAGGACGGCGAGATCGCGGTCCTCAAGAAGCAGGTCGAGGACTCGGCCCTCACCCCGGACAAGCTGGCGGCCGCCGTGGCCGCCCGCGCGGCGGTGATCGATGTCGCCAAGACCGTCATCGGCGCGACCTTCACCGACGCCGGCAAGACCGACGCCCAGATCCGCCGCGAGGTGGTGACCGCCCGTCTGGGCGACAGTGCCAAGGATCTCACGGACGGCGTGGTTGAGGGCGCCTTCCTGGCGATCGCCAAGGACCACAAGCCGGCGGATCCCCTCGCCCGCACCATCGCGGATGGCGTGACGCCGACCAGCGGCCGGACCGCCATCGCGGACGCCTATGCGGCGAACGTCGACTATCTCACCAGTGCCTGGAAGTCGCCGACCGGCCGCGCAGTGCAATGACCCAAGCATGACTCGGCAGAACTAGAATAGGAGCATAGTCACATGCCTCCGGTTCAGACCACGTATGCGGGCGGGATGGCCCCGGCCTTCGAGGGCCAGATCGCCGCCATGGAGCCGGGCGGGATCCTCTCCCGGGTCATCGCGTCGGACGACGGGATCGGCTTCGGCCGCCCGGTCTTCCAGGGTGGCTCGGACCACGCCATCGCGGCCACCGGCACGGTGTTCCGCGGCGTCACGGTGGTCGACCACTTCCCCACGGTGAACGCCGCGGGCGACCTGCACCCGAAGGGCGACACGGTGTCGGTCATGCAGCGCGGCACGGTCTGGGTGCGGGCCACCGGCGCCATCACGGCGGGCGCGGCCGCCTTCCTCACCGGCGCGGGCAGGTTCACCGCCACCGCGGCGGACGGCACCGCGATCCCGGCCGTGTTCGACAGCAGCGCCGCAGACGGCCAGCTCGTCAAGCTGACGCTCAATCTTCCCTGATCCGGCGCGAGACGGATCTCCCCACCCACAATCGAAGTGAATCGAAAGGAGAAACTGACCATGCGAGGCCAGTTCCTGATCGATGCGCCGCGTGCTCTGGCCTTCCTGGTCAGCCAGCAGTCGTTCATCGAGCCCACGGTCTACCGGACGCAGTACCCCGAGATCCGTTACCCGCGGCTCGTCCCGGTGGACACCAACGTCCCCGACTGGACCCCATTCCTCGCGAAAAGTGACCGAGATCGTGGACGACCAGCGCACCATGATCCGCGCGGCGCTCACCGCCGGCATGGTGGCGGGGCGCAACCCGCGGGACGTGGCGCTCGATCTGGTCGGCCGGATCAACCCCGCCACCGGCCGGCGCGAGGGCGGCACCATCGGGCTCACCGCCCACCAAGAGGAGTGGGCGCGCCGCTACGCCGACCAGCTCGCCCGCCTCGATCCGGCGGCGCTCACCCGAACACCGCCGCCCTCGACGGGCTGCCGTTCGACAGCGATCGGACCCACGCCGGCCTGTTCGTGCTCACCGTGGTCTGGCCGGTCGACCATCCGCACGGTCAACCTCGATTTCTCGGTCGATAAGAACACCCGCGTCCTCTCATGGACCGCAGGCTACGTCCTGTGGATCGATGATGCCGGCAACATCGTGTCGAGCCTCGTGCCGGCCGGCAGCTTTGGAGGAGGCGGCGCCTATGTCTACGTCTGGTGGGACAAGACGACCCCCAGCGTGCTCTATGCTGCCGCAAACAACTGGCCGGACATCTTCGCCAATACGAACACCGTCCTGATGTGCTCGTATGACGGGTATGCCGGCCTCAACCCCGTCTATGGCGGCACGATCATCGACGGCACCCGGATCAACACCGGCACCATCACCGCCAACCAGATCGCCGCCAACGCGATCCAGGCCAGCCACATCGCGGCCGGGCAGATCCAGGCCAGCCACATCGGCGCCGCGCAGGTCACCGCCGACAAGATCGGCGCGGGCATGCTGTCGTCGGCCGACATCCGCGTGGGCTCCGACTACTTCGTGCTCCAGGCCCGCCCGGAGGCCGGCTGGGGCCGGATGTTCTCGCGCGATAGCAATGGCGTGCTGCGCGTGGCGGTCGGCTACATCGAGGATCTTTCCGGCGGCGGCTGGGGCCTCGCGATGTGGGATGCCGCCGGCAACCTGATCATCAACGGCACCGGCCTCAACGGCGGCGGCATCTGGGCGCGCTCGATCTCGGCGGACAAGCTCGTCGCCAACTCCATCACCGCCAGCGAGCTGTCGACCGGGCAGCTCATCTCCTACTCGGCGCAGATCGGCAACTTGGTTGTCGATAACTTGCAGGTCAACAACAACGCCATCTCGCAGACGGTGTGGGGACAGACTGGTACCGGCGACGACATTTACTGCTGGATCAACATCAGACAACCCAACACTCGTGTCGAGATCGGCATGTATTTTTCCGGCACGGGCGGAAACGGCTATTCTCTCGGGACCGCTATCGGTGCGCTCGACGTCTACCGGAGCGACGGGCCTCATATCCTGGCGGGCAACTGCGCCTACCACATAAACAGTACCAATAACTTGGTCTACATGGGACCGACCTGCTACGTGACGGTCGATACCGTCGCAAATCCCGGCGTCTACTGGTATCGTCTGGTCAACAGCAATGCCGCCAGGGCTAGTGGCACCACATTCCTCAAGGTTACGGAGTTGTCGCGATGAGCGCTGGCGTGGAGGACGCCGCCCACCCGGCCCTCGTGGAGCAGGTCTCCTACGTGGCCTACGACGACACCGGACGTCTTACCGTCCATGGTCGCATGGCCGGCGGCGTGCTCCAGATCGCCCGGCTGCAGGGCCACCGAATGCTGCCCGGCGAGGGCCAGCAGGCGACGCATTACGTTGACCTGTCCGGCGACGCGCCCGAGCTGCGCGAGCGCCCGGTGCTGGAGCTGCCGGCGAGCCTCACGGCCGCCGCCGGCGAGGAGGTGACGATCCCCGCCGTGCCGGCCGGCCCGGTCCGCTTCGCCGGCCCCTACAACGGGAGCATCGAGCACCCGGGCGGGGATCTGGCGATCGGCTTCTCGATCCCCGGCACGTACACGCTGACCATCGAGCCGTTCCCCGCCCGGCGCGCGGCGATCACGCTGGAGGTGACGGCATGATCCTCGGTCCGGACCTCACCACCCTGAAGGAAGCCGCCAAGAAGCGGGCGCAGAGCTACTTCGTGTCGATCGCCGAGAGCGATGGCGTCGAGCCGACCCTGCGGGCGATGTACGTCCTGAAGCTCCAGGAGGCCCGCCGGGTCCTGGCCGGCGGCGCCTCCGACATGATCCACGAGGAAGCTCAGATCCGGGGCATCTCCGACACTGAGATGGCCCAGATGGTCGATGCCATGGCGGCCGACTCGACCCGCCTGGAGATGGCGCGGATGCAGACGAACGTCGCGATCGACGCGGCCACCTCGGAGGCGGGCGTCCTGGCCGTCCTCGCCAGCCTCGGTCTGACGCTGAGCCTCGACGCCGCCGCGGCGCAGCCCACCACGCCCATCGTCTAGGCGCACCCCGCCCACCCCAGACACCGGAGATCCGCATGACCGCTGCCCTCGATCGGCGGGCGTTCTACGATGCCGTCCGCCAGCAGCCCTTCGGCGGCAGCCTCACCCAGTCCCAGGTCGACGGGATGAACGCCATGCTCGACATGGCCCCGCCCGACCTCCTGCTTACGGCCCTCGCCTGCTGCTTCGCGACGGCCTTCTGGGAAACCGGCGGCGCGATGATCCCGCGCACCGAGAGCCTGAATTACACCTCGGCCGCGCGGATCAAGGCCGTGTGGCCGAGTCGCTTCCCGACCGAGGCCGCAGCAGCGCCCTACGTGCGCAACCCGAAGGCCCTGGCGATCAAGGTCTACGGCGGGCGCCTCGGCAACGCCCCGGCCCCCTCCACGGACGGCTGGGATTTTCGCGGCATGGGGCTGGTGCAGTCCACCGGCAAGGACAACGCGCAGCGCGCGTCGGTGCGGCTGCGCAGGCTCGGCTATCTCACGCCGGAGCAGGATCTCGTCTCGACGCCAGCGCTGATGCTGGACGACCGGATCGCCGCCGCGATGCTGTTCATCGGGCTGAGCGAGGGCTGGTATACCGGCAAGAAGCTCGCGCACTACTTCGGCCCCCAGCGCGAGGACCCGACCAACGCCCGCGCGATGGTCAACCCGGACGCCAATGGCCTGAAGGTCGCCGGCTACTACCGGTCGTTCAAGCGGGCGCTGGAGGCGGCCGGGTACCGACCCGGGACCACGGCGACCTCGCAGATCGAACCCAGCCTCGTCGTGCAGCCGCAGGTCGGGGCGCCGCTCGCGCCGATGGCGCCGATCCCGCCGGTCCCCGTCAACACCGCGAAGCCCACGCTGGCGGACATCGCCCCGCCCCTGCCGCCCGTGGTCGAGGAGCCGCCGCCCGCGCCCGGCATGGTGCGGACCGGCGGCCTGGGCGCGTGGCTCAAGAGCCTGTTCGGCCGCAAGGCCGCCTGACCGGAGACCTTACGACATGGATTGGCTCCAACTCGCCGGGCAGCTCGCGCAAGTCGGGCTGCCCTCGCTCGGCACGCTCATCGGGACCACGCTGGCCGGGCCGCCGGCGGCGGCATCGGGGCGGCGATCGGGCGAGGCGCGGCGGCCGCCATCGGCGCGGCGCTGGGCGTGCCGGCGACCCCGCAGGCGATTACCCAGGCGGTGCAGGCCGACCCGACCGGCGCGCAAATCAAGCTCGCCGAGATCGACGCGGCGGCGAAGGTGCAGCTCGCCGAGCTGGGCGACCTCGCCAGCGCCCGCCAGATGCAGGTCGGGCTGGCGCAGGCGAACCACTGGACCGCCTCGATGCCGGCGATCGTCACCATCGCGATCCTGACCGCCTGGGCGCTGCTGACCGGCGCGCTCTACTTCATCCAGGGCGAGATCCCCGAGCGGGTCTACCAGCTCCTGAGCCAAGCCTACGGCGCCTCGAACCTCGCGCTCGGCACCGCCATCGCCTTCTGGCTCGGCTCGTCCCGCTCCAGCCAGCAGAAGGACGCGCAGATCAACGCGATCCTGCCCTCGGTCGTGGCGAAGCGCTGAGGCGCGGACGTGGACGGCGCCCTTCAGAAGATCGCCGAGCAGGGCGTCGTCGGCGCCCTGCTGGTCATCATGCTGATCGTCATCGGCTACCTCCAGCGCAAGCGCGACACCGAGGCCGAGCAGCGGCTCAAGGAGGCGCGCGAGACCCTGATCACCACCGCCGAGACCAACCGGATCTTGGGGGCACTCAAGGACGCGATGACGGGGCTCCAGCAATCGCAGCAATCCCTGATCACCACCGTCCAGACCATGGACCTTTGGGCGAGGGGGGCGCTCGACAAGCAGCTCCTGCGCGACGAGCGCGTGGAGAAGACGATCGACGCGCACACCGCGGCGCTGCGCGAACTCGAGGACGTCGCGCGCGACAGCAACCGCCAGATCAACGAGATGCGGGGTCAGATCGACCGCCAGACGGCGGGGCGCTGACCATGGGGGTGTTTCAGGCCATGTGGCGGATGCTGAGCGGACGGGCCGCGGAGCGGGCGGCCGAGCAGGAGCAGGTGAGCCGGGCGCTGGCGATGCAGCGCGCGGAGACCGCCGAGAAGGTCCGCTCGATCGAGGCGCAGGCCGCGCAGATGCGGGGCGCGGATCAGGCGATGCTGGACTTGCTGGGCCGCACCATCGACCGGGCCAGCCGAGCCAGGAAAGGCGCGAACTAGATGCGGCGCGTGTTCGAGTACCGGATGCTGTGGACCCTGCTGGTCGTCGCCGCGAGTTACGTCCTGCTGGTGACGCTGACCCCGATCGTGCCGCGGGGCGACGGTCTGCGGGCGGTCTTCCTCGTCCTGTCCGGCTGGGCCGCCTTCGCCTACTGGCGACCGGCGAAGGCCGCGATCCTCACGCGCGGCTGGCCGGACGGGCCGCACCTCTACGCGCTGATGATCTTCCTGTTCTGTGTCGGCCTCACTCTCAACTGCGCGATCGGGCTGTTCTGGCGGCTGTCCGGTCAGCCCGCCCATCCGATTAATAACCCGTTCTTCGACCTCTGGGTGGTGTTCGGGGTTGTTGCGCTCGTGATCTCGATCACGGTGCCGGATCTGTTCGGCAAAGGGGTGCCGCCGCGCGACAAGGTGCAACTCGGCACGATGTGGATGGGGATGGTTGTGCTCGTCGTCTGGCTGGTGATGCAGCGGCCGGACCTCTCGCCGCTTGCGGAGCTCGTGAGGCCGATCACGGACAGCGGGTACGAGTACGCGCACGACCAGTAGCGCCCGCCCCCTCCCCTCTCCCGAGCCCGCCCGGCCCTGCCGCGGCGGGCTTCTCTCTTGAGTGGAACGTGTCATGCGGTTCGATCGCGAGCCTCTGCGGACGCTGAGCCGGCAGCCGCTTCGCGCCACTTCCGGACCTTCGAGCAGGGCCGCTGGAGCGGCCGCTCGCCGTCTTACAGCGGACCTTTCGGCATTCCAGAACCGCATCTTCTGACCGTCCTCCCGTTCGCGTAAGGGCGGTATACTGTTGGCGAATTCGGGTGGCTCTTCGGCGGGGCGTTTGGCGCGGCCGTTGCACGGGCGTGACGCTGGTTCCGTCCCGAGCTCCGCGGCGGGCCTGATCGGAATTCGCCAACAATATCAAACTTCGCGAAGAGCCACCCGGTGGGGGTTGATCAAGCTGTGCAATGCCGCAACTCATTTAAGGTTAAGGTTCCGGCACTGTCTAGCTTTTGCTTGGAGGGCAATCTATTAGCGCGCAAGCAGCTCGCGCCGCTGATGTACAGGCGCTTTCAGCCGGAAATGGGACCACTGGTGATTCGGTGCGGAAGGCGGTTCTTGGAACCGCCAGGCACCTAGCTCATTGGAACCTGTGCTTCCAAAGGCGAAGCAAACCTTCATATTTCCCTCTCTCGATGCATCCGCACGGTCAGAGACCGGGAGCCTCGATAACGTTTTGGAAGGATGCGCCATGTCCGATGTCGTCGTGAGGTCCCCTATGCAGTACCTCGACAAGGCCACCTCCGCCCTGCGTGACTTGGGGATTGTTCCTCCTGCAGCCATGGATGCCCCCATCAACGGTCTATTGGAGAAGATCTCGGACTTGGATCAGGACCGGATCGTAGTCATCGCCCGCACTCTCGGTCAGACCAGCGTGTTCAACGAGGTCGTGCGTGAGCAGACTCAGGCAATGGAAATTGGGGAGCGCTACCGCCAGATTACCGAGGCCTTACTCCATTCGCGACGACACGAAGAAGATGGTAGACCAGCTTGAAGATCATACGATCGATTTCATGGAGCGTATCACAAATGTATGGATGAAGATATCCAGAGGAGACGTCGTGGATCGTTTCGACAAGATCAAGGAGGTTTATCTCGATGTGACTCGGTCGACCAAGGATCAGATCCAGCGCGAGCAGATTATCCTCGATGCCTACCGCGACTTCCGCGGCGCTCTCAAGCACGCCGAGGTGATGGCTCTAGAGGTGCTCCGGACCGCGGAGCAGAAACTTGAGGCGGCCAAGGCGGGGTTGCAGAGGGCATCCGATGCCGTCGTCAACTTCAAGGGTACAGAGGTGGCCGAGCGCGCCCGGCTTGAGCTAACCCGCGACGAACAGCTCCGTCGCACCCAGGACGAAGAGAAGCGTTACCAGATCGCCAAGGACCTCGCGGATAACCTGACGGTCAGCTACAACACTTCCGAGGTCATCATGGCGCGATTAATGCAGATGACCAACGCCAAGGAGCGTGTCTATGCTCAGGCCGTGACCTTCTTCTCGACGAATGATTCTGTGTTCACGGCGCTAAAGGCGTCGTTCACCGGCATGTTCGGGCTGCACGAGGCGACCCAGACCCTGAACGAGATGAAGGAGGGCGTGTCCCGAAGCCTGGAGGTGCTGGCCGAGATTGGCGATCAGGTCGGCGAAGCCGCCGTTAAGGCAGGCTACGGACCGACCATCCGGGCCGACGCGGTCAAGAAGCTCGTGGACTCGGTTATCACGTTCCAGGAGCGCTCCCTGGAGATCATCGGTGAGATGCGCCGGCTCGCGACCCAGAACTCGACGGAGATCCGCGATGCCGTTGAGGACGGCAAGCGGCGCATTGCCCGCCTGGTGGCGGAAGGGCAGGCATTGCCGGCCAATGGCTGACCAAGCCGCACTGACCGGGCAGGACGCCGGAAAGGCTCCCCAGAGCCTCGACGAGGTAATGCTCGCAATGGACGTGGTGGACACGCTTCGCCATCAGGAGAACCTTGTCAGCCGCGAACTTGGCGAGGAGGTTCGTGACGCTCAGCTTCTACAGAGGCTGCGCGACATCTATCGCGGGCAGGGGATCGAGGTGCCCGATCGCATCCTTCTGGAAGGGGTGCGAGCCCTCAAGGAGCAGCGCTTCGCCTACACCCCACCCGGCCCGAGTTTCTCACGCACCGTGGCGCGGGCCTGGATCAACCGCGGGCGTGTAGGCCGGACTCTCCTGACCATCGCGGCGCTTCTCGGCCTCGGCTGGAGCGCTTATCAGTTCGGCGTCGTCGAGCCCGCCCGGCAGCGGGCGGCGCAGGAGCAGGCTCGGACCGAGCGAGAGCGGACCGATCTCGCCGAGAGATTGCCGGCTGCCCTGGAACAAGGGCACGAGGACGTGCTGCGCGAGGCGCAGCTTCCGGCGGCGCGGGAGAGAGCCGACCAGATCCTGGCGGACGGAAAAGCTGCCATCGAGCGGAAGGACGCGGAAGGCGCACGGCAAGCCATAAACAATCTAGAGGCTCTGCGAGCAGATCTGCGCCGCGAGTATATCTTGCGCATCGTCTCCCGCCCAGGCGAGCCCACCGGCATCTGGCGCGTGCCGCCGCGCAACCCAGCAGGGCGAAACTACTATTTGATTGTGGAGCCGGTGGCCCCCGATGGTCGGATCCTCAGCCTACCGGTCACCAGCGAAGAGGACGGCCAGACGGTGACCACGTCTAAGTGGGGCGTGCGTGTGAGTGAGGCCACGGCCATGCAAGTGCAGCAGGATAAGAACGACGACGGCATCGTGCAGCGCAATCGTTTGGGCGAGAAGCGGCGCGGTTATCTGGACGTCGACTACCAGATGCCGGTCCTCGGCGGCGCGATCCTACGATGGTGACAGGATGATCTCAGGACGGCAGGCGCTCGCGCAGATAGAGCATACTATCGAAAAGGCTCGCCAGCAGGAGGCGCAGCTCGAGCGGGCCTATACCACGGCGACTAAGGAGGTCGGCCGCCTGCGCATCCAACGCACGGAGGCCTTCCGCGAACTCGCACGGCTGAAGCTGGACGCGATCACGAAGGATAAAGTCGTCAGCCAACTTGATGCCGCCGAACGCCAAGCCGTCAGCCTTCTCAAGAGCCGCCAGGATGCCCTGCAGCAACTGACTGAGCGGCGCCGGCAAGCTGAGGAGCGGGTGAGGCAGGCGGAGACGGAGCGGCAGGCCGCCACTGACGCTTTGGAAAAGGCCCTGGGGGAGGTCGAGACCACCCGCAAGAAGGTCGAGGCGAAAATCAGCATCGACCCCGAGTGGATCTCGGTCCGGGCTCGGGTTGATGAGATCACCGGACAGGCCCGGCAGGCCGAGAAGAAGGCTGTGCAGGCGGAGGCCGACCGGGACGAAAAGCGCCGACCCTATGAGGCCGACCCACTGTTCATGTACCTGTGGAGCCGGAAGTTCAGCACGGCTGCCTACCGAGTTAATCCGTTCACTCGCTACATGGATCGTCTGGTTGCGCGTGTCGTCGGCTACGACAAGGCGCGGGCCAACTATGCCCTTCTCAACGAGATTCCCGAGCGGCTCCGGGAGCATTCCAGGCGCATCATCAGCGACCTCCGCGAGGCACGTGCCAGGCTCACCGCCATAGAGCGCAAGGCGCTCATCGAGGCCAGCATCGAGACGACAGAGACCAAGGCGGCCAAGGCGCGCGACACCCTGTCCGACGCGGAGCACAGGCTCGCTGAGGCGCGCGAGTCCCTTGCTGTGTTAGATCGCTCCTACGACGCCTCTGTCCTGGAGGGGGACACCCCGTATCGTGAGGCCATCGAGCTGTTGGCTGCCGCCGACGAACGCGAGAACCTCGACCAACTCTACCGGGAGGCTCTTGCGACCCCGACACCACGGGACGAAGAGATCGTCGCTCGCATCCAGGCGACCGATGTCATGATCAACCAAGCGTTGCGACAGGCGGTCGACGCTCACCGCCAGCTCAAGGAGACGGCTCAGCGCCGCGCGATGATCGAGCACGAGTGGCAGCAGCTTCGACATCAGGGCTACGACACCCCTTACGGGACATTCGGCAACGAGGCCGCCCTAGGCAATGTGCTGGGCGGCGTTCTCACGGGCGCGATTGGCGGCGCGGTCCTAGGGCAAGTCCTGCATGGTGGTTTTCACCGGGGGCCAAGTCCGTGGGATTCCGGCTTTGGTGGTGGACTGCCCATCCCGCCCCCGGACAGCTTCGGGACGGGTGGGGCCTTCGGCGGCGACGATTTCAGGACCGGCGGGTCATTCTGAGCGGAAGGGACGGGATTGGACGAGACATCCAACAGTTGCCTGGTCGCCCGGATCACCCGGAACTTCTGCTGGCGAGGGCAATGAAGTCTCCCAAAAGGAATTCCTGCGCCAAGCTGCCGATTCCATGCAGCACGATGAGCGGCGGGCCCTATCCGCGTTCGACGTAGTGCAGGCGAACGCCGTCGGTCTCGATAAAGCGCCCGAGCGGTGGATTCCTCTTTTCCGCCTCGCGAGCCCATCTCCGCGTCTGGGCCGCCATCAGGGCGAGAGACATGAGAAAGATGGCCGCGGCGGCCGCTCGCACAGGCGTCACAGGATGATGAACCTGCGCGTGAGCGCCGTCGAGCATCAGGGAGACGACACCGAACACCATCTCGCGCGTGAGACCGTGAGGCCTGCCTTCGCCCGCCGCCGCATGCAGCGATTCCTTGAGCGCGTAGAGCGGACTGGTGCCGATGGCGCCGTAGACGACGCCCACGGAGCCGAGCGTGAGCGTCCAGAACCCCGTCTTCGTCGCGTGATCCGTGCCCGTCGGGTTCGGAACCGGCCCCGCCAGCAACTCGGTGGTGGCACTTGTGGGTATCGGGTCGGTACTCCGACCAGATCGCAGGGCATCCCCAAGACCGGTTTCAACCGCCGAGGAGCGAAAAGCGTTCGCGCGAGTTGAGCGTCGCTAGCTCATGGTCTCGGGGCGCCCCTCACCACCCTCTCTCGCTTCCCTCGGCAGGTGATCCTCTTGATGGACTTTGACGCAATCCGCCAAGCAACGCTCGCTTTCGTGGAAGCCCACAAGGCCTGGACGCCACTGATCGCGGGCGTGCTCGCCTTCTGCGAGTCCGTCGCCTTCCTGTCGTTCCTGGTGCCCGCGACAGTCATCCTGCTCGCCATCGGCCCGATGATCGCGGCCGCCGATGTCGCCTTCTGGCCCGTGGTGCTCTGCGCTGCGCTCGGGGCAGCGCTCGGCGACTGGCTCTCGTACGAGTTCGGCCGCTACTTCAAGGACGACGCTAAGCGCATGTGGCCGATGCGGCGATACCCCAAGGCCGTGGCGCGGGCCGATGCCTTCTGCGCGCGTTGGGGTGCCGGCGCGGTGGCGCTGGGTCGCTTCTTCGGGCCAATCCGGGCGGTGATCCCGCTCGTCGCAGGGGTTTTTGGCGTGCGCCGCTTAGTCTTCCAGGCAGCGAATCTGCCGTCAGCCCTGGCATGGTCGTTCATCCTGCTCGCGCCTGGGGCTGGCCTGATCTCCTGGTATCGCGGTTGAGCTCCTATCGCTGAGGCAATGATCGTCCACTCGGTGCCGCGGGATGTTCAGCGTTCGGTGGTCAGACACCTCATGGCGAATGCCGCGATGGCCCCGTCGTACTCTGCGCTGTCTTCGACAAACCCCATGTGAACGGATCAGGGCAAACGCGCGGGCCCGTTGAAGAAGCCAGTTTAAGTTTGTTGGCTTACGCGGCTGGCCGCGCGACGGGATGACCCAGGTGCGCGTGCCAGAGCTGGAGGCTGCGCAGAAGCAGACGGATCGCGGCCGCGAGGCGCTTGAGGTTGATGGCGGCAGCGGTCAGGTAGGCCTGGATGCTCATGTTGCCGAGCCCGCGCCGGATCGCGCGGTCCAGGCCATGCCAGGTCTTGGCCTCGCCATGCACGCCCTCGACCCGGCCGCGGTGCGAGGCATAGAGCGCCTTCTCCCGTGGCCCCCAGGCCCGGTGCTTGCGCCGGGCTCGGATCAGGGCGGGATGATCCTTGTGCAGGAGGATGGCCCGCCGCTTCAGGGTCGGGCTGAAGCAGCGCGGGCGCAGCGGATAGGCAGTGCAGTCCTTCACCAGGGCGCGGTAGGCCTGGAACCCGTCGGCGTCCGGCTTGCCATGGGGGCGCAGCGTGCGGCCTCGCGGGCAGCGCACGCGGTTGTGGCGGGCATCGAGCTTGAAGCGCCGCACAGGGATGACGCCGGGCCGGGGCGGCCGCTCGGGTCGGGTGGGAACGATGGCCTCGATGCCGCGCGCCTCCAGGCTCGCCAACAGGCGCGTGATCGCGTAGCCCGCGTCCAGCGTAGCGATCCGGATCGGCTGGCCGGTGGCGGCCGTCACGGCGTCGAGCTGGTCCTCGACGGTGGTGCTCTCGTGGGCGGCCCCCGTCGTGACCAAGATGTCGAGGACGACCCCGCACGCGGCATCGACGGCGGTGTGCTGCTTGGAGGAGGGCTGGGCGGGCAGATTGCTTCGTATTTTGCCCAGGGAGGCGTCCGGATCGGTGGTGCAGACACGCCGCGGCTTGCTACCCGCACTTGTGCGGCCCGAGGTGGGCGCCGGACGTGGCTCCTGGCACGGCGCGGGCGGGGTCGTGTCCGGCAAGGGCGCGTGCGCCCGGGTGACGGCCTCGGCGTGAGCGTCGGCGATAGCGTCCCAGGTCACGTCGGCGCGCACCAGCGAGGCGTCGATGTGGACCACCTCACCCTTGGCAATCCCGGCGGCCACGCAGGCCTCCACCGTGCGCACCAGGATCGCCTTGAACCGCTCCGCGCCCCAGCGCTGGCGGATGCGGGTGAGCGAGGAATGATCCGGTAGCGCCTCGTGTAGGCCGTAGCCGACGAACCAGCGGATCGCGAGGTTGACCTGTGCCTCACGCAAAAGGCGGCGGTCGTGAACGATCCCGAGCAGGAACCCGGCCAGCATCAGCCGCACGGCGACCTCGGGATCGATGCCTGGTCGGCCGGTGGTCGCGCAGTATAGGTCTGCCACGCTCGCCCGCAGCCAGGACAGATCGAGCACCCGGTCGACCCGCACCAGGATGTGATCATCCGGCAAAATCTGGCGCAGCGAGCCTGCCACGAACAACTCGGGTTGATCCCGATCCCGCCGACCCAGCATGGGGCCCTCCCAGCCACCAACACTGGAAGGGAATCACTGCTCTACCGCCGTGACAAAGCCTAACCACCCTTTTTCAACAGGCCCCGCGCGCCGGTATCATTCGGAAATGACACGATCCTCGTCCTACAACCACGCCGAGCGCGCGGGCGGAAGACAGTCTCGGCGGCCGTGAGCTCGTCGCCTGCGCCCGTATCGTTCACTTCCTCTCGCCCGCGCCGACGAGGCGGACCAAGTCCTTGTATCTGTCGACGTTGGCGCGGTTGCAGACTTGACTGTCGAGGTAGGCCTGGACGGCTCCCGACAGCCACCAGCTCATCGACAAGTCCTTGATGCGCTCGACGGGCCCGCCCTCGGCGCCTAAGTCCTGCGCGCGCGAGAGCGAGCAGGCGCGCGCAGCACCACGCGACGGCACAACGTCGTAGACCTGGAACGAGAGCACCTTCTCCACGACCGGAGATTCTTGCGCCGCCTTGAAGGCTTCCGCCGCGTGACCGTCGCGGGTCTCCACGAGGGCTGCCAGCGGGGCGATGTAGGCATCGTACCACTTTGGATCCCGGGGCGACCGGGGCGCCACGTCCGGGTCGCCTATGGATTCGGATGTCGGATTGTTCGTGACGTGCAGGATGACTGGTCGCGGAAGGTCGGGCTGCACGGTATGCATGGCCTCGGCCAGCTGCCGCGCCGAGGTCAGGCCATCATTTTCAAAGTAGCCCCCGTCGACGACGAGGTCGACCTCGCCCTGCCGATTGCGGATTCCGGCATAGGGCGAGATCACCGGAAAGCGGGCGCTTGCAGTCGCTCCCGATGACAGGCGCACGGCCGGCGTGCTCGCGTCCGGCACCGGCTTCCCATCCGCGCAGGTGCGGGTCGCGCCGAGCGTCTCGAAAAGATCGACCGCCGCCGGGAAGAACGGAACCGCCTTGCTCCCATCGCACCAGAAAGTCAGCAGGTCCGAGACGATTGAGCGTCGACCGTCGAGGACGGAGGTGGTGTTCAGCGCGAGCAGGGGGACCCAGCGCTCCTTACCATGCGGGAACTCGCCGACGGCGCGGGTCAACCCGCTATCGGCGCGGCGGTCCGGGTCGATCAGGTAGCGATACTGATCCTCGAACGCGTTCTCCAGCAGGGCGGCACGGTCGGACATCCCGAAGAGATGAAGGGGAAAGCCGAACAGGTCGCGAAATGCCAAGCCGATGAAGGGTCGCGAGAGGAAATCGCCCGCGGTCAGGGCCTGCAGGCACACCCTCCAGGAGTACGGGGGCGTGAGGTCGTCGTGAAAACGGAACCACGAACGCCCCACGCGCTGGCAGGGTGCCCTCCCGTCCAGTCCGGCATCGTCCAGCGCCGCCCGGATGACGGCCGCACCAACCGAGCCCCCAGACACGCCCGAGATCGCGAAGAGGCGGCGGCGCAGGTCGACTTGGCCGTCGTCAAGGATGTCTCCCACGACCGAGACGGTGAAAAAAGCGGCGCGGCTCGCCCCGCCCGCGCTCGCGAGGATCACCGGGCGCGCGCCGCAGGGTTTCGGGTCGGCGTCCTGCGGCAGGTTGCAGTTGAGGCGGACCCATCGGTCGACCGCCTCCTTTAGCCCTAGGAGCCCGTCCGAGTAAGTACCTCGACGGCGGCGCTTTGGGATGATTCACTCGGCTCATGGCCAAGGTGTTTCGCTCCTGGGACGTCGATCAGGGCTGGCTGCTGCCACCCTCGCTGCATGAGTTCGTGCCGCCCGGGCACATGGCGCACTTCGTGCGCGATACGGTGCGCGAGGCGCTCGACCTCTCAGCCATTCTCGACACCTACACCGAGGAGCGCGGCTACCCGCCCTACCATCCCGGCATGATGGTGGCCCTGCTCCTCTACGGCTACAGCCGCGGTCTGTACTCGTCGCGTCAGCTCGCCCGCGCCTGCGAGGAGCGGGTTGACTTCATGGCCGTGACCGGCCTGAACCGGCCCGACTTCCGCACCATCGCTGACTTCCGCAAGCGGCATCTGACGGCGCTCTCGGACCTGTTCGTGCAGGTGCTGCGGCTGTGCCGGGCGGCCGGGCTGGTCGGCTTTGCCCACGTGGCGGTGGACGGCACCAAGCTGAAGGCCAACGCCTCGCGCCACAAGGCGATGAGCTACGGCCGGATGAAGGCGGCCGAGTCGACGCTGGCCGCCGAGGTCGAGGCTTGGCTGGATCAAGCGCGCGAGGCCGACGCGGCGGAGGATCGGGCTCATGGGACCGACCATCGTGGCGACGAGACACCGGCCTGGATGGCCGACAAGCAGCGGCGGCTGGAGACGATCCGCGCCGCCAAGGCCGCGTTGGAGGCAGAGGCTGCCGATCCGCCCGATCCGGAGGACGAGGACGGGCCGGGGGCCTCGTCGGGCATGCGCTGGCAAGGTCGGCCCTTGCGGGGCGAGGACGGCGGTCCGCCCGACCGGGCGCAGCGCAACTTCACCGACCCGGACAGCCGCATCCTGCCCACGCGCGACGGGTTCGTGCAGGGCTACAACGGCCAGATTGCGGTTGATGCGGCCCATCAGGTGATCGTCGCGCATCGGCTCGTGACGAACCCCGCCGACTCGCGCGCTCTCGTGCCGCTCGTCGACGGCGTCTGCACCCATCTCGGGCGCAAGCCGCGGGAGGTCTCCGGAGATGCCGGCTTTGCCACCGAGGCGAACCTGGCCGCGCTGCAGGAGCGACGGATCACAGCCTATCTCGCTCCGGGCCGTGCCCGTCACGGCGAGGCGGATGCAGCAGGTCGCCGGAGGCTGACGAAGATGCCCCTGATGAGCGCGATGGCCGTCCGCCTGAAGCGGGCTGGGCGCCGGAGCCGTTACCGTCTCAGGAAGCAGGTCGTCGAGCCGGTGTTCGGGCAGATCAAGCAGGCCAGAGGCTTCCGACAGTTCCTGCTACGTGGGCTCGATCAGGTCCGCGGCGAGTGGGCGATGATCTGCACCGCCCATAACCTCCTGAAGCTGGCGCAGGCCGCGCGCTGAGCCTGTGGCGCAGGAGCCATCCGCCCAGATCTCAACCTTAGTCCCAACGCATCAAACCGTTACTCGGACGGGCTCCTAGACGTGTCACGTTGCGCCCTTCGACCTGCCGCAGATCGTGGAAGGTGGGCACCAAGCCGGTCAAGACCGAAAGGAGCAGGATCAAACCGGCGATCAGGGGCACACGCAGGTAGTGCGACAGCACCGAGAGGAAGGCTAGGAGCGAGACCGGCAGGCCGAGCATCAGGATTACGAAGAGGGCGCGGGGCGTCACGATTTCGACCAGCCACGGCCAGATGACGGCGATGACCCAGACGACGGCGAGCGAGAGCAGGAGGACGACCGCGATGACATCCCACCTCACGCTCGGCCCGCGTCGGCGGGCTTGACGTCCCGTCCGGGTGGCGAGGTCGAAGAACCAGAACGGGTTCGGCTCAATGAGCAGGCTTCCGCCCCCGCCGGTTACCAGGTCGTGGAGGTAGTCCCCCAATGGCTCACTACGAGACGCCGGATCGACAAGCCGTCTGCGGACGACCACGTAGGCCACGTAGGCCGCGGTCGCGGCGACCAGGAACCAGAGGAGCCGCCTCGGATCCGGAAGATCAAGCGCCCGCCGGGCGGCCGCGAGGTCCTGCGCCGCGCCCGTGATGCCCAGCCACACCGCGTAGATGCATAGCAGTCCGAGGATGCGCGGCACCCAGGCGGCGGGCAAGCGGTACCGTTCTATCAACTTCGCGAGCCTGGGATCTCCGGGCAGCATGACCTCTCCGGGCGCCGCCCAGGCCTGCTGCTCAAGAACCTTTCGCGCCGCATAATGGACGATCAGGGACCAGGCCAGAACCACGGCGAAGAACGCGGTCCAGTAGAGCCAGTAGGCCTGGATCTCCATGAACAGGTCACGTGCTGGGCTGGCGAGCGTGAAGAGGGCGATGCCCAGTCCCGCGCTTACGGCGCTTACCCTGCAGACCCACAAGACCCGCAGCCAACGCAGAACCACGTCCCAAGCGCGTGCAACCGCCGGGCGGGACACTTCGCGAGAGTAATCTGTGTCTTTGGGCATCGTGTCACCCTCTGGGTTGTTAGCCTAGTCTCCACTGGACCTTGGAGATGTACGCACGGCGGTCCTCTCGACAGCGTGGTGGCCGAACATCCGCCGCTTCATCAGCTTCAGCCGGATGATCTGGCCCTCGGTCTGGCTGTTCGACCACCCGCGCGAGGGGGGCGGCGAGGGGGACCAATCACGCGCACGCAGACACGGGACAACTATATAGTTTTCTACAAACATCGGGCCGTTGTCTCGACGATCAACCCTCCACCCCGCCAGTTCCGAGGATGGACATCAACCGGCGGGGGAAGGTGCAATCCAAGACACCTGATGACGCCCTGCAGCCCCAGCGGGACTGGACGGGGACCCCGACCCGTCCCGCCCGACTCTGCGGACCGGCGCCTCCCCGAAGGCCTCGTGTCCTGGAGCCGCCCTGCCCGATCGGTATGCCCGGCCCCAATCGCCTGATCCCGGTCGTTTAGGGCGACAACTCGGACGTGTGTGCCCCTCGCAAGCCGGTTGCTCCGTCTCGATATGGTCTTGAGCGAGACCTTAAGGTGCGTCGTGCCCCCAACCCGGTCTTAAGCGTGTCTAGAAGCTGCCGCCTCGTTGAAACTCCGGTTTATCTCTGAGTTAGGATCACTTTCTGCGACTGAGCAGCATGATATATCGTAAGTCGAGCGGAAGATAGTCCCGTGTTTCCTCAGTCCGGTATTAGTTTGGAGACCCGCACTGGCCGACCAAGACGGGCAGAGCCCGGAGTCAAAGGTCCATCTGTTCCTCTTGCCTCGGTTCATGTTCTGGCAAATCCATCATCTGGATAGGATTGGCATGATGTACGCGTGAGAGGCGACCTGCGATGAGGCCGCCCCGACAGGTCACTCTGCAGCTGCGAGCTGGGCGCCGGTCGCCGAGATACGGTCCACCAACGCGGCGAGCTCTGCTTGCTCGCCCGCCGTCAAGTCCGCCAACGGGCTGCGCACCGGACCGGAGTCTCGGCCGATCACCCGCATGCCGGCCTTGATGATCGACACAGCGTAGCCCTTCCGACGATTGCGGATCTGGATGAGGGGCAGGATGAACTCGCACAGACCCTGCGCCA
Organism: Methylobacterium nodulans ORS 2060; assembly: GCF_000022085.1. Lineage (NCBI taxonomy): Bacteria > Pseudomonadati > Pseudomonadota > Alphaproteobacteria > Hyphomicrobiales > Methylobacteriaceae > Methylobacterium > Methylobacterium nodulans. Next base: position 6,555,171 of record NC_011894.1, on the reverse strand, counting down.
CCGCCTCGCGGTCGCGTCGCCGCACGCGCCGTCTTGGCCCCTACCGCCACGGCCCAGGCCTGCACGGAGAGGGAGTTCGGAGATAATGGACGACATCCGGTCAGTGAGATTAGGACATATCTCAAAGCATCAGCTCTAGCGAACCATGGCTGTCAAACGTAGTCTCAGTTGGTCCCACCAAAGCTCTACGAAGCTCGTCGCCCCGGTCGGCAAAGTGCTTATGGGCTGCCGGGACTCATAACAGCCTCTTGCTCCCGACCGGTGGGGCTTGCTCGCCGCCGTCTTCCAACTGTCTTCGCACCTCGTCCGGGATGGGTACCGACTTGACGCCCGCGTCTGCGAGCGAGTGCGCGGCCCACACGCGGGTCTCTTTGGCCTCCGCAAGGCAGATGTCCTCTCGCAGGAACCGATGGTTCACGGTCAGCGAACTCCGGCCTATCTTCTCGATCGTGATCTCATGCGTGACTATCTCGTGCAGGCGCGGCGGCTGGTGAAAGCTGATCGAGAACCCGACCGAGGGGATTCCCGCGACTGTCTCCTTGTCGATGCGGCCGTTAGGGTCGACCCCGATCGAGAGGAACAGGAAATTCAGGCCCTCAACCATCCAGCGCGCGTAGTGCGGAAAGAAGATGATGCCGGCCGGGTCACACTCGCTCCAGTGGAGACGCCGCTCGTAGCTGAACGTTTTCATCGCCTGTTCTCCTGGAACGGAGTAGTGGCAAGGCCTGAGCGGCCCGGCCTCGTATGACGGCGGGGCTCCGCGCGCTCATTTCTGCACCAGAGGGCACCCGCCCGCCTCTAGCGGCCGGAATGCATCCTCGCCCGGAATGGTCGTTAGCACGTTGAACACGTCCCAGGTGCTCTTCGACTGTTCGGGCGTCTTCACCTGAAGCAGGTACATGGGGTGGATCGCCCTCCCGTCCTGCCGCACGCTACCCTTCCCGAACAGCGGATCGTCGGTGGGCAAGGCCTTCATGGCACTGACAACGGCCTTGCCGTTCTCGGCGCTGCCGGCCTTGTCGACCGCCTTCAGGTAGTGAAGCACCCCCGCGTAAACGCCTGCCTGATGGTGGTTCGGCATGTCGCGCTTCGGATGACGAGCCGCAAACCGTTTGGCGAACTCCCGCGACGGATCACTCAGGTCCCAATACCAGGCGTTGACGGTCAGGATGCCCTGAGCCGTCTGCATACCAAGCGCCGGGACGTTGTTCAGGTCGAAGACAAGCCCGACCAGGCTCATCTGCTGCGTAAGCCCAAATTCCACGGCCTGCTTGATCGCGGTCGTCTCATCCGCACCGGCATTAGCCAAGCCCAGCACCTGCGCGCCCGAGCTCTGGGCGCGCAGCAGGAACGACGAGAAATCCGGGGTTCCGACCGGGTGGCGGGCCGTGCCGAGCACCGTGCCCCCGTCCTTCTGCACCTGTTCGCTGGCTTGCCGCTCGAGGTCGTGCCCGAAGGCGTAATCAGCCGTGAGGAAGAACCAATTCTTGCCTCCGCGCTGAACCACCGCATGGGCGATCGAGTGACCGAGGGACCAGGTGTCGTAAGTCCAATGAACCGTATTCGGAGAGCATTGGCGTCCGGTCAGTTCCGCGCTGCCCGCCCCTGATCCGATCAGGACCTTGTTCTTCTCGCGAGCGATATTGCTGACCGCAAGCGCAACGGCCGAGTTCGGAACATCGACGATGAGGTCGACCCCGTCGCGATCGATCCAGGCTCTCGCAATGTTGGCGCCGACATCTGTCTTGTTCTGATGGTCGGCGGAAACCACGTCGATCTTCCGGCCGGCGACCGTGCCGCCGTAATCCTCGACGGCCATCTGCGCCGCGATCACCGAGCCGATGCCCTGGAAGTCCGCATAGGGACCGGACTGGTCGTTCAGCACACCGATCCTGATCGATTTATCCTGGGCTGACGCGAGGCCGGGGAGCAACGTGCCCGCCAGAGCCAAGATCAAAACGGCTTTTCTCTTCATTGCAGGTCGCCACTTTTTATGATCGTGTTTCACGATAGCCTCTATGCAACGACATGACTTCACTCCGGGATTCCTTCTCGGCCTTGATGAGCCCCGGCTGCGGGAGGTCACTTGACCAGGTATGCGTCATAGACGACGGCCTTGCCGAGGCGCATGGCGTAGCCAACGCCGATCGCTCGATTGAGCCAGCTGTACTTCTGCGAGGCCGTCTTGAAGGTCATGGTGAGGCGGAAGCTGTACTTGTTCGGGTCGACCGGGTTGCCCTTGGCCACCTCTGCCAGCACCTCCGAAGGGCCGTAGCGGTAGCCCTTGGTCTGAAGGTAGATGAGCGAGCCGTCGTTGGCTTTCAAAAGGCAGCGCGTGTCGATGATCGCCAGGCCGTCGGCCGTGACGACCTGCCAATCGGCGCCATTGTTCAGGATCTCGCCGTTGAGCAGCGGCCCCGAGAACGTTCCCCCGGTGATCGGGATGATGCGCCGGGCGCCGAGATCGCTCGTTTTGCCCAGCTCCCAGACGGGCGCTTCCAGGTCGACCGTGAAGCGGGCCATGTATTCGAGCTGAGGCTTCGGGGGCTCGAAGCCGCCGGTGTCGGTTGCCGATGCAGCACGGGGCGCTCCGGCCACCCCGAGGACCATCACGGCGGCCAGACCGGCCTTCCTGAAGAACTGCATGACTTCCTCCCGTATCCGGCTTGGCGCGCCAAACAGGCGCCCTCCGGGCGCAAGGCTATGGCCGGTGCCACTCAGGCGCGTGGGACGGTGGGCAGCCCGAGGATCTCGCGCGCCTCGGCCGACGAGGCGACCTCGCGGTCGAGCTCCTTGATGATCCGCACTGTGCGGGCGACAAGCTGCTCGTTGGTGGCGAGCGTGCCACGGCTGTAGTAGTTGTTGTCCTCGAGCCCCACCCGGACGTGGCCGCCCAAGAGGATGGCCTGCGTGGTGGCGGGCAGCTGCGCCGGCCCGATCGCCGACACGCAGAAGATCGACTGCGGCGGCAGGAGGCGGATCATCGCTGCCAGGATATCGTGGCTATACGGCATCGCCCCTTGGAAGCCGCGGTCGGCGCCGAGCACCATGTTGATGTAGTAGGGCGGCTTGTCGTAACCTTTCTGAATCAGCCGCGTCACGTCTTGGAGGATGTGCTGCGGGCCGAACACCTCCCATTCCGGCTTGATGCCTCTCTCCTGCATGCGCTTGGCCAGGGCCTCGCAGCGCGAGGGCGTGGTGATCACCACGATCTCGCGCCCTCCATGCACGTCCGCGAAGGTCATGCCATCGAACGTCGCCATCTCGGCCCCGGCTTCGCAGCCTTTCAGCCGCTCCTCGAAGCTCGACTCGAACAGCCCGTCCGGGCGCGGCACCAGCATGTCGCCGGAGGAGCCGCCGCCGGTGGAGTTGTTAATGATGATGTCGCAGCGCTCACGGATGCGGGCGTTGATGTCGCGGTAGATGTCGGCGTTGCAGGTGGCCTCGTCGTCGGGCCGGCGGGCGTGCAGGGCCGCAATGGCAGCCCCCTCCTTCCAGGACTTGTGCACGCTCTCCGCAATCTCCTCGGGCTGGGTGGGCAGGTTCGGGTTCTGCGCCTTCGACGCCATGCCGCCGGTCGGCGCCACCGTCACGATCACCTTGCCTTCACTCACCATGATCTCCTCCCTGAATGTGGTTTGGTGGAGCAGCGTCGCTGATGCTTGGCGGCCAGGCCCTGGCGTCAAACCTGGCCTTTTTCTTCGCGGTCTTCGCGCGCCTCGCGGCGGAGCGCGATGCGGTCGAGCTTTTGAGTGCCCGTCATCGGCAGGACGTCGACAATTCTGACCTCGGCCGGACACTTGTAGCCGACCAGATGCTCGGCGCAGTGCCGGGCGATCTCCGCCTCAGTTAAGGTTTCGCCCGCCAGGGGCGCCACGAATGCGATCAGGCGCTCGCCCGCGGTGCGCGCGTCCGGCGCGCCGACCACGCCGACGCCGCCGACCTTCGGATGGGTGTGGATCACCTCCTCGACCTCGCGTGGGAAAACGTTGAAGCCCTTCACGAGCACCACGTCCTTCTTGCGGTCGGTGATGAACAGGAAGCCGTCCGGGTCGAGGTGGCCAATGTCGCCGGTGTGGATGAAGCCGTCGCGCAGGGTTTGGGCGGTCTCGTCCGGACGGTTGCGGTAGCCGGTCATCATGTGCGGGCCCTGCACCCTCACCTCGCCACGCTCGCCCGGCGCCAACACGCGGGTACCGGTCTCAAGATCCACGATCTGGATCGTGTTGCAGGGGATTGTCTTGCCGACCGAGCCCGGCCGGATCCCTGAAAGGTCCGTGGTGCCACTGATCGGCGCCATCTCGGTCATGCCGTAGCCCTCGTGAATTTCGACCCCGGTCGCCCGGCGCCAGCGCTCTAGAAGCTCAACTGGCATAGGTGCGCCGCCGGCCGGGCACACGCGCAGGGCGGACAGGTCAGCCCCGACGAGGTTTTTGGCGGCGAGCAGCCCGGCGTAGATCGCCGGCGGTCCGCCGCCGAACACCGTCACCCGGTGGCAGGTCATGAGCTCGATCACGTGCTCCGGCTGGAAGCGGTCTGGGATGACGGTCTCAGCGCGAGCCGAGACCGGAGCGAGCACGCCTCCAAGGAAGCCGTAGATGTGCGTGAAGGGCGCGATCGGGAGGAACACCTCGCCCTGTATGCGGGTCGGCCACATGTATTCCGTGCAGCGCGTCGCGATCACGAGCCGCTCGTGGGTGTGCTCCACCGCCTTGGAGAGGCCGGTTGTTCCTCCCGTGAACAGCAGGGCCGCGACCGCGTCAGGCTTCGCTTCAGGGCGGTCGAGCGGCACCTCAGGTTCGGCTGCCAAAGCTGCAACCGTGACCTCGTCCCCGAGCGAGATAACCGTCGGGATGTCGAGTCGTTCGCCAATTTCCAGGACCAGATCCCGCGTCTGAGGCGAGCAGACCACCGCGCGCGGTGCTACGTCTCGCAACAGCGGCTCGAGCTGGGCCCTGGGGTAGAGGGGGTTGAGCAGCGCCGGGACGACCAGCGCCTTCAGGGTCGCGAAGTAGGCAATGCAGAACTCGATGGAGTTGGGCAGGACTAGCGCGACGACGTCGCCGCGATCCGCGGCTGCCACGAGGCGCCGGGCCAGCGCCTGCACGGCCCGCCTCTCCTCCTGGTAGGTGATGGAGCTCCCAAGATGACGGAGTGCCACCGTATCCGGTGCGGTGATGACCGTGTGATTGAAGATGGCCGAGACAGTCGCGACATCGGGCCGTGGCTGGCCAAGGCCGTGCAGGGGAAGAACCACGCTCGTCATTCAATCGTCCTCCCCTTCCCGCTTGCCTCATCAGGGCAGGTCTTTCGCTGTTGTTTTCAGCTGAAGGAGGGCGAGCAGCACCCTGTCGCGCTGCCGGACCAACTCGCCCTGGTCGCGCAAGGCAAGTTCATCCGCGACGCCGTCCGCCACTTGAGTTGCCAGCCCAGCATTCACGGACACGTGGCCGAGGTCACGCCACATGCCCTCGGTCGCGGCCCAGAGCGGCTTGTCGAACAGGGCGCCGATGCCGCCTGCGCCGCCCGACAGGTGCAAGTTGACGAAGGGGCCGAGGAGCGCCCAGCGCAGACCCGGCCCGTGGGCGATGGCGGCATCCACGTCGGCCACGCTGGCGACGCCGGCCGCCACCAGATGGAACGCCTCCTGCCAGAGGGCCGCCTGGAGCCGGTTGGCCACATGGCCCTTGATCTCCCGGCGCAGGTGAATTGGGTGCTTGCCGATGGCGCGATAGAAGCCGAGCGCCAGCTCGACGGCCAATGCCGAAGTCGCCTGCCCGCCGGCCACCTCCACGAGCGGGATCAGGTGCGGTGGGTTGAAGGGGTGGCCGAGCACCACGCGCTCTGGATTGCGGGTGCAGGCACCCTGGAACTCGCTCACCATGATGGTCGAGGAGCTGGTGGCCAGGATGGTGTCGAGCGGGGCGGCGGCGTCGAGACGGCGGAAGAGATCCTGCTTCAGGTCGAGCCGCTCGGGACCGTTCTCCTGCACGAAGTGCGCGTCCGCGACGGCCTCCTCGGGGGTGGCCGTGAAGCACAGCCGGTCGAGAGAGGCACCGGGCGCCAAGCCCATGGCCTCCATCGCCGGCCAGTGCGCCCGCACCGTGGCGCGTAAGTTCGCCTCGGCGCCGGGCGCCGGATCGGTTGCTGTCACGTCGAGGCCCCGGGCCAGGAAGGCGGTGGCCCAGCTCGCCCCGATGACCCCTGTGCCGATGACGGCCACGCGCTCGATCGCGGATCCGCTCATTGCACGACGCTCCCCTCCTCCCTCGCCCTTCCGGAAATGGCCTGCCAACCCTGGCGCACGTGTCGTCCCGCAGAAACGGGCGATGCGGGTCCGTTAGGTCTCCGAGGGTCCAGTCACCTTGGCGCCGCGCTTCTCCACGAAATCGGCCAGGCGCGCGGCGGCCTCCGGGCCGGTCTGGGCAAGCGCTGCCATCATGCTTTCGACGAACAGCCCGTCCTCCTCCGCCATGTCCTGGATGCGCGGCAGCGCTTGTAGAACGCCGAGCACGGTGAGCGGCGCCATCGCGGCCACCTTGGCGGCGAGTTCGCCCGCCTTGTCCTGGGCCGCGCCAGCTTCAACCAAGTAGTTGACCAGGCCGGCGCGCTCGGCCGCCGCTGCGTCCAGAACCCGGCCGGTGAGCATCATGTCCATCATGCGTGAGGCGCCGAGCAGGCGGGCGACATGCACTGAGGCGCCGCCGCCCACGTAGATGCCGCGCTGCCCCTCCGGCAGGGCGAAGAAGACCGAAGGGTCGGCCACCCGCAGGTGACAGGCGGCGGCCAATTCCAGCCCGCCGCCGACCGTCGCGCCATGCAGCGCCGCGATCGCCGGGATTCGGCCGCGGCGGAGGACCGAGAAGGCTGCATGCCAGGAGCGCGAATGATGGAACACCTCCGCCGCCTCACGGGCGCGGTGCTCGGCCAAGTCGAGTCCGGCGCAGAAGCACGGGCCGTGGCCGAACACCACCAGCGCGCGGGCGTCGTGCTGCGCACGGCGCACGGCGGCCTCAAGCTCAGAGAGCAGCGCGTCGTTGATGGCATTGCGCTTGAGCGGCCGGTTGAGGCCGATCCAGGCTACGCGCTCACGCAGTTCGTAGCTGACTGCTCCCTCAGCGCTCATGTGTTCCTCCCGACCGAATCAGTCAGGTCTATTTATGGACGATCCATAAATCTTGGAGCCAACCCGCGCAAGTGCAACCGCCTTCAGGGCCCAGCTTGAGTGAAGAGTCGTTCGCGAATACCAGAGCAGGAACAGTCAGCGCCGCAGGAACTTGCGCAGCAAGGCCACAAACCACTCACGTTCCGTGGAGGTAAGATGCTCCATCAAGCGTGCATCGGTCTCCCGGTGGATCTGCTCCATTTCCCGCCAAGCCTCGGCGCCTGCCTCGGTGATGTGGAGCAGACTGGCGCGCATTTCCGATGCGTCGGTCTTCCGCTGCACGTACCCTGCAGCGGCGAGCATGTTCACGAGCGCGGCGACGTTCGACGGCTTCATCCGCAACTCCTCGCCGATAGTGCCCGGGCGCACGCCCGGATTAGCAGCGATGAGAGCGAGGACGGAGAACCCGGCGGGCGTGACGCCAAGGCCTGCGAAGCTTCGATAGAACTCGTCGAAGGTTCGTAGCTGGGCGAGTCTCAGCAGGAAGCCCGGGCTGTTCGCCAGGGGCGAGGAGAGGTCACCGCTCTCATCGTTCGTCGCTGTCTGGCGGAACGAAGCGGTTCTGGCACGACGTGGCTTCCGCATATTCAGGCGTACCGGGCAATGGGTTGGGTCGAAAGAGAGCCGGATTGCTGTAGAGTTGATAGGATGCGCTCGGGACTGAAACTGCTCACCTGGCAGGCAAAGAGCTTTAAGGGATCTGGAGAGCCTTCATATTTATGCATCGCTCAGTCCGATACTGGGCCGGGGTGTGACGCCAGCCTGGCCTCGTATGCCGCCTCGAAGCGAGGCCGATGAGATGACAGGCGTGACGCATCAGTCCCCACCGACTTCGACGCAAGGCAATGATATTATTACGGTGCAACCCATCGAGAAGGTCTCGGAGGCGAGATGCCTGAGGCCGCCCATCGAGCAGGTCCGGCTCGGCGCGGTCACAGCCAGCGATGCACTGGTCGCCGTTCACGCAGCAGCCATGAACCCGTCCGACGTCAAGACTGCGCTTGTCCTGATGCCCTACGCCGCGTTCCCAGCATGAATTCCTCTCGTTTGTCCGTCGTCAGATGATTTGAGACGGTTTGCGACGCTCAGGAGCGGAGGCTCTGGTCCATCTGGGTTGAGAAGTTAGGCAGCCTGCGCGTGGTGGCGCAAGCGGCGATCGGTGAGGGTCTGGCGTTTGATGCGCGCCCGCTCGCGCAGGATCGCCTCGCCGCGGCCGAAGTAGACGTCGGCCGGCGTGAGGTTGCCGAGGCTTTCGTGAGCCCGGACGTGATTGTAGTGCTCGACGAAGGCAGCGACCCGCGCCTCCAGTTCGCTGGGCAGGTAGGCGTGTTCGAGCAGAATGCGGTTCTTGAGCGTCTGATGCCAGCGCTCGATCTTGCCCTGGGTCTGAGGATGGCGCGGGGCCCCGCGGATGTGGGGCATGCCGCGACTGCCGAGCCATGGGGCCAAGTCACCGGCGACGTAGCTCGATCCGTTGTCGGTCAGCAGCCGCGGCCGATGCACGACCTGCACCTGATCGAGCCCGGCGGCGCTCAGCGCCAGGTCGAGCGTGGCGGTGACGTCGCTGGCCTGCATCGTGGCGCAGAGCTTCCAGGCCACGATGAAGCGTGAGTAGTCGTCGAGCACCGTCGACAGGTAGTACCAGCCCCAGCCGACCACCTTCAGGGAGGTGAAGTCCGTCTGCCAGAGCTGGTTGGGGGCCGTGGTCGTGTCGCGGAACTCGTCGGCCGCCGTGACGACGATGTAGGCCGGGCTGGTGATCAGGTCCTGTGCCTTGAGCAGACGGTAGACCGTCGCCTCCGAGACGAAGTACTGCCGCTCGTCGGTGAAGCGCACCGCCAGCTCGCGTGGGCTGAGTTCCGGCTGCTCCAGCGCGAGGGCGACGATCTGCTCGCGGACCTCCTCGGGCAGACGGTTCCAGACCCGGCTGGGCCGAGAGGGTCGGTCGGCCAGGGCCTCGGGTCCACCGCGCTGGTAGGCGTCGTACCAGCGGTAGAAGGTGGCGCGCGGGATGCCGAGCTTCTCCAGGGTGCGGCGCACCGGCAGGTGGGACTGCTCGACCAGCCGGATGATCTCCAGCTTCTCAGGGGCCGGGTACCTCATGCCCCGTCCTCCCCAGCCCCGCTCATGCTTTTTTTGAGCAGGCGGTTCTCCAGCGTGAGATCGGCCACAACCTCCTTGAGCGCGCTGGCCTCGCGCCGCAGGTCCTTGACCTCATCGGCGGTGGCAGCGCGGGCCGTGTCGCCGGCCAGCCGCCGCTTGCCAGCCTCCAGAAACTCCTTGGACCAGCCGTAGTACATCGAGGTGGCGATGCCTTCACGCCGGCACAGCTCGGCGATGCTGTCCTCGCCGCGCAGGCCCTCCAGCACGATGCGGATCTTCTCCTCGGCCGAGAACGGCCGGCGCGTGGCGCGGCGGATGTCCTTGATCACCGCCTCTGCCGGCTTCCGCGCCGGCCCGGATGTCTGCTTCATCTTCGCTCCTGGGGGCTACGATGAACCAGCCATCCTCCGGTCGTGAAAGGCCCCAAGCTGTCTCACGGGCGCTGACGGCGGACAGGGGTATACCTCAACGGGCAGGAATGAAGTCAGCTGATGGGGCGCGCAGCAGGACCCCGAGCTGCACCTGAACAGACCACATCCCGCATGGTTGATTGCACGAGCTCCACTCGGCCAGCGCTGCTGCGCCTCACAGGAAAGACGCACATTGGCTGGCAATCTCCTGCTCTTGCTCTGGTTGGCTCTGGTCATCGTGGGGATCGGCGCCATGCAATGGGGCGCCTCGCGCGCCTCAGACGCTCTTGATGCCTATGCCGGCCGCGCCGGCATGCGGGGCACAGTGACGGGCGCGCTGCTCGGCATAGCCACCGCATCCCCAGAGATCTCCGTCAACATCGTCAGTGTCGCGTTCGGATGGCCTGACCTGGGGCTTGGGGCTGCGCTGGGCTCCAACGTTCCGGCACTGCCACTCATCATCCTGCTCTCATGGCTGTCACTCCGCTCGGCTCACAAGCTGGGGAAAGCCGCTCAGGCTCCCGCGCTGAAGCCGACCTCGGTCGGTGCTGCGGCAGGCGAGCCGCCCCTGCCTGTCGTCGCACCGACCGCGGTGGAGGTGCAGGCCCTACCCTACCTGCTCATTGTCCTACTGCTTGCGGCGCTCACGCTGCCACCCCGATGGGCAGGCCTGCAGCCACTCGATGGGCTCCTGCTACTAGCAGCTTGGGGCGTGTATCTCGCCCGTGCGTTGCTGCGTCCGCGCAAAGCTCCAGCGCAGCCCCACCCCGCCAACAAGGCCCCGATCACCCGCGCACTCCTCGGTGTGCCTGCCATCGCCTTGGGAGCGCTGGCCAGTGTTGTGGCCGCGCGGTGGTTGGGGGACGCATTCGGGGCCTCGGACTTGGTGGTCGGGTTGTTTGTCATCGGCCTGCTCTGTGCCTTGCCGGAGAGCTTCGCCGCTTGGCGCCTTGCTCGCGAGGGCAAGACCACCACTGCAGTCTCCACCGCCATGGCCGACGGCATCGTTTCACTGACCGTTGCGCTGGTCCCGCCCGCCTTGATTGGAGCTGCGGTTGGTGATCCGGCGCTCTACCTTGTGAACCTCACCTTCCTCGCCTTCGTGTTGCTGGCCTACATCACGTTCAACCATTTCCGGCGAGGGCAGGAACTCGGACCAAGTCGCGTTTCGCTCTTCGTGGGCGCTTACGCTGTTTACCTTGCAGCTGTGGTTTATCTTCTATCGCGGTGAATACCGTGGGCCCATGTGGTGGCCCCCGAGAGCACTGAGCCGCGGATAGGATCGCGTCCCACCCCTGCAGACATTCTTCTTCGTGCTGCCCGCGGAGGTATTCCCCAACGGACAAGCTGAGGCATGCTCGGAGCGCATGCTTGTTCCGGTAGGCTCTTGGAAGCTCCGCGAAGCACGAGCCCTGCTTCAGATGCTGGAGAGCAGCCTCGCGCAATGGCATGCGCACCGGCAGCTGATCCTCCACGGCATCGCGCGGGCGCCACACCCTGCGCGATAGCGGCTGATCCCGTGCTGCATCCACCAGAGCTATTCGTGCGTTCACATGCACAGCTGAACAGTCACACGCGGTCTGAATACCTCCTCCTCCAGTAGCGGGGGATTGATCTCGATTGAGGAGGCGTGATGCCCGATCACGAGCAGATCATGAAGCGCCAGCGCGTGCTGGCTGATTTCGGCGAGTTCGCCCTGCGCAGTCAGAACCTCGATGAGGTGCTCACCGAGGCCTGCCGCCTCGTCGGTGCGGCGCTCGGAACCGATCGGGCCAAGATCCTGGAGATCCAGGAGGAGGGGCGATGCCTGTTCGTGCGGGCCGGTGTCGGCTGGGATCCTGGCATCGTCGGGCAGCTCCGCCTGCCCATGCGCGAGCGCTCCTCCGAGACCTACTCGATCAAGGAGGGCAAGCCCGTCATCACGCAGGACATCGCCAAGGAGGAGCGCTTCGACGTCCCCGAGTTCATGCGAAAGGCCGGCGTGGTTGCACTGGCCAACGTGCCGATCTTTCTGCCCGGCGGCAAAGCCTACGGTCTCCTGCAGGTGGACGCGACCGAGCCGCGCGAGTTCGGCAACGAAGATACCGAGTTCCTGCGCACCTACACCATCATCCTCGGCCCGGTGATCGATCGTCTGCACACGGTGGGCACTCTGCGCACGACTGAGGAGCGCTTCCGGCTCGTGGTCGAGAACGCACGCGACTACGCAATCTTCGTCACTGATCCCGAGGACCGGATCATCGACTGGTACTCGGGCGCCGAGACCGTGTTCGGCTGGACAGCCGAGGAGATCGTTGGGCAGCCCGGCAGCATCCTGTTCACGCCGGAAGATCAGGAGGCCAACGAGCCCGAGCGGGAGATCGAGACAGCGCGCCGGGAAGGCTCTGCGCCGAACATGCGCTGGCACCTCCGCAAGGACGGCTCGCGCGTGTTCATCGAGGGCTCCCTGACTACGCTTCACCATCTGGACGGATCGCCGCGCGGGTTCCTCAAGATCGGTCAGGACGTCACCGAACGCCGCGAGGCCGACGAGGCCCTGCGCGAGAGCGAGGCGCGCTTCCGGGCCGTCGCCAACCTCGTTCCGGACGTTCTCTGGAGCAGCGATCCGGCTGGCCAGGTGACGTGGTTCAACGAGCGCTGGTTTGCCTACACGGGTCAGTCCCGCGAGGCGGCAGAGGGCTACGGCTGGCTCGATGCCGTCCACCCGGAGGATCGTAAGCGGTGCCTTGACGACTTCCGAGCCCTGATGAAGCAGGGACAGCCGTTCAGCCGAGAGCTCCGTATCCGGAGCGCTGATGGGCAGTATCGCTGGTTTCTAGGCCGCGCTGAGCCCGTCCGCGATGATGCGGGACGCACGACGCAGTGCTTTGGCGCTGCCACCGACATCGACGCCCTGCGCCAGCTTCAGGAGCAGCAGACTGTCGTCGTCGCCGAGCTGCAGCACCGCACCCGCAACCTCATCACGGTCGTGCGCTCGATCGCGCAGCAGACGCTGGCAACCAGCCCCTCACTCGAGGCGTTCCGGACGCAGTTCAACGACCGCTTGGCCGCGCTGTCGCGTGTTCAAGGCCTGCTCTCTCGTGCGGATCAAGAGCCGGTGACCATCCGGGCCTTGATCCAAACGGAGCTGGATGCGCTCGGGGCTGCAGGCATGCAGGAGCGCATCGTGCTGGATGGCCCTCCTGTGGCCCTGCGCAAGGACAGTGTGCAGACCTTCGCGCTGGCCTTGCACGAGCTGGCCACCAACGCCCGCAAGTACGGCGCGCTCAGCAACGAGCAGGGCCGGCTCACGGTGACATGGCGGGCTCATGTACCCGAGGGTGGAGGTCGGCGGGTCGTTCTGCACTGGGTGGAGAAGGGCATCAGTCATTCTTCGGAGGATCAGAGCCCGATCCGACGCGGCTATGGGCGCGAGCTGATCGAGCGGGCGCTGCCTTACGCCCTGCAGGCCAAGACGAGCTACGAACTGGGCGAGAGCGAGCTGCGTTGTTCCATCGATCTGCCGCTCACGGAGCGCGTCAAGCAGAGTGGTAGCCGATGACCTCAGCCACAAACCCACTTGCTGGCCGCCGGGTGCTGGTGGTGGAGGACGAGTACTTCATCGCCGACGACCTGCAGCGTCAGTTCGAGGAGTGCGGGGCCGAGGTGCTGGGCCCGGTGCCGCGCGTGGAGGAGGCGCTGGCGCTGATCGCGGCGACGCCGCAGATCGATGCAGCGGTGCTCGACATCAACCTGCAGGATGAGATGGTCTACCCTGTCGCGGATGCGCTGCAGGCGCGAGGCGTGCCGTTCATCTTCGCCACCGGCTACGAAAAGACCGCGATCCCGGCCCGTTACGCAGGCGTGCGCCACTATGAGAAGCCCTTCGAGGTCGCTTGTATCGCCCAGGTGCTCTTCGCCTGAGTGCCACTCCAGAACACCCCACAGCAGTCAACCTCCGTATACACCTGCCGCCCTGTCAAGCAGGGCAGATTGTCCGTTCAGGTATACCGCAGCGGACAGCAGCGGACGGGGTTTCAGCACCGTCCGCTAGGGTTGATTTCGGTCTACGGACACGCCTTCATACGGACACCGTCACTACGGACGGTTTCTGGGCATGTCGCAGACCATCCTCTACGTTCGCGTCAGCACCTCCGAGCAGACCGCTGCGCACCAGCGGACGCAGGCTGAGCAGGCGGGCTTCCGGATCGATCACGTCGTGGCGGATGAGGGGATGAGCGGCGTCAGCACCCGGCTCGCCGATCGCCCGCAGGGCCGCCGGCTCTTCGACATGCTGCGCCGGGGCGACACCCTCGTGGTCCGATGGGTGGACCGGCTCGGCCGGGACTACGCCGACGTGTGCGAGACCATCCGTGCCTTCATGGCGCGCGGGGTCGTGGTGCGAACCGTCATCAACGGCCTGACGTTCGACGGCGCCACGCAGGACCCCATGCAGATGGCGGTCAGGGACGCGCTGATCGGCTTCATGGCCGCGACAGCGCAGGCGCAGGCCGAGGCGACGCGCGAGGCCCAGCGGGCCGGTATCGAGCACGCCAAGGCCCGGGAGGATGCCTATCGCGGTCGCAAGCCGTCCTACAGCCGCGATCAGCTCGACATCGTCCGCAGCATGCTTGCGCAGGGGGTGGGTGCGTCCACCATCGCGCGGGCTACCGGCCTATCTCGGCAGACCATCTACCGGATCTACAAGGACCCGGCCGAGGCCGAGACCATCTTGGCCCGTTGGGCGGCTTGATGCCGTTTCGTTCGTATCCGGACCATCCCATCTCGAGCGAGGTGACCGACCATGGCGAAGTACCCGGCGACTGCGAAACCTCCCGCTCCGCGGCAGCCGAGCGAGCGTGAGAAGCGGACGATCCAACGCGCTCGGGAGCGGCAGAAGAAGCGTCCGGTGGCGCTCGCCTTCACGATGGAGATCGGCGAGGACGGGACCACACCGGTGCTCGGCGCACCCCATGCCGACGAGGTCGGGTATCGCCTGCACAGGCTCGAGACCTTCGGGACGACGTCCGACGCCTTCAGCGCGCACGCAATCGGCTGGCTCGGAGCGGCCATGCATCAGCGCGGCGCGAGCCATCCGACCCAGGATGCATTGAATGCTGCCCTTGCTGCATTCAATGCCTTCGCCCCTCGGGACGAGGTCGAAGCGTTGCTCGCACTCCAGGCCGTCGCGACGCATGAGGCCGCAATGTCAATGCTGATGCGGGCCAAGGCAGCGGACGACCTGACCGTGATGGAGCGATGTGGCGCACTCGCGACCAAGCTCCAGCGGACCTTCGTTGCCCAGATCGAGGCGCTCGCCAAGCTACGCCGGGGCGGCGAGCAGACGGTCCGTGTCGAACACGTCCACGTTTACCACGGCGGCCAGGCGGTCGTTGGCGCCGTCACCACCCCGGGGGGCGGGGGATCTCTCGAAAACGGACATCAAGCCTATGGACCTGTCGACCAACGAGCCCTCGCAGTTGCGCCTGGCGCGCCGCTGCTGCGCCAAGACCCGGCGCGGGACGGAGTGTCAGTCGCCCGCGATGAAGGGCAGGAAGCGATGCCGCATTCACGGCGGGGCAGTGGGAAGCGGCGCACCGCGCGGTAGTGCGAACGGCCGCTTTCGGAATGGTTTGCGGTCGGCGGAAATGATCGCCTTGAGGCGGCAGATCAGGGAGTTGTTGCGAAGCGCTCGGGCGACCCTCGCGGATCTTACCTAAATCTGTCGAGCTGGATCCCATCTTCTGTAATCGGGCCCCTTACGTCAAGCGCAGGAGGACGCAACGCCCCCTAGTCCCGACCGAAAGGCGGATGCGAACTCCTCCGAGGCGACCTGATCCGCGATGGCGCGAAGCACCTGCGCTGAGGCTGGGCCGAGGAGGGTTTCCACGCGACGGTTGGCCGCCGACCAAAGCAGGATGCCTTCATCTAAGCGCTTCCGTCCGAGCGCCGTCAGGGTAGCGCGCTTGGAACGCCTGTCCTGCGCGTCCGGCCGGAGCTCGACGAGGCCATCCCGCACCAGAGGGCGCAGAGCGTGCGTCAGCGCCGAGATGCCGACGGCGAGTTGCTCCGACAACGACAGGATGGTCGGGCCGCCCTCACCGCCGAGCTCGGCGATCCGCCACATCAGCAGGAGTTGCGTTCCTTTCAGCCCGGTCGGCGCGAAGGCCTCGTCATAAAGAGCGCCAAGCTGACGGGTCGCGCGCCTCAGCGCGTTGTTCGTGCAGGGAAGCGCGTCTACGGCGGCGAGGCCGTCTTCGGCTGAGGCTCCGGTCATCGGTGTCGTCATCCTCCTAAAATAGTTGAGGGCAAAACCATTGCAAAGGTGGTCGCCCCCGGCTAGATGGTTGAGCACTCAAGTATGAGATCGAGGTAGGGAAACGTTCATCATGCCCCCCACAATCGGCCGTGCCCATGGCAAGGTCGCCCTCGTAACGGGGGCTTCCTCAGGCATAGGAAAAGCAACCGGACGCGCACTCCTGAACGCCGGTTATCGCGTGCTTGGCACGAGTCGGAAGGCTCAAGACGGCGACGCGCTCGACGGGATCGAGATGGTGCGCTGCGACGTCACCTCCGATGAGTCCGTGAACACCGCGGTCGAACGCGTGCTGGCCCGGTCAGGTCAGATCGACCTCCTCGTGAACAACGCAGGCGTGGGCATCCATGGCGCGGCCGAGGAATGCTCGATGGCGGCCGTCCACGCGCTGTACGACACCAACGTCTACGGCGTGCTGCGCATGACCAACGTAGTGCTACCCGCCATGCGACGGCAAGGCTCCGGCCGCATCATCAACATCAGCTCCATCCTCGGCCTGATCCCAAGTCCCTTCGGTGCCCATTACGCGGCCACTAAACATGCACTGGAGGGCTACTCGGAGTCGCTCGACCACGAGGTGCGCACCTTCGGCATCCGCGTCATCCTGATCGAGCCCGCCCTGACGAAATCCGGCTTCGAGCAGAGCATGTCCGCGCCTGACAGACCTCTGCCCGTCTATGAGGACGGACGCGCGAATGCCGCCCGTTGGCTCTCGGAGGGCATGAAGCTGGCGGACACAGCCGCTTCAGTCGGCGAGACGGTCGTCCGGGCGGCCCAGGCGTCCAGGCCCGGTGCGCGATACACCTCGGGCAAGATGGCCGGCCGCCTCGCGCTGCTCCGCCGCTTCGCACCCGCCTCGATGTTCGACAAAGCTTTGCGGAAGGACATGCGGCTGTCCTGACGGGACGCCGCCGTTTCCGGAAACCTGCCCAAGCTCAATCGCAAGGACCAGCCATGAAGGCGTTCGGCATCGACCGCTACAAGAGCAAGGAGGGGTTGGTTGCACGCGACATACCCGTTCCGGAGGTCGGGGACGGGGACGTCCTCGTCGAGATCCACGCCGCGAGCGTGAACCCTCTGGACGCCAAGCTCGGCGACGGTGAGTTCAAGCTGATCCTGCGCTACCGGATGCCCCTCGTCCTCGGACATGACCTGGCGGGCGTAGTCGTCCGGGTTGGCTCATGCGTGCAACGGTTCAAAGTCGGCGACGAGGTCTACGGCCGGGCCGCGGACGGGCGGATTGGAACATTCGCGGAGTTCATCGCGGTGAACGAGGCCGACTTGGCCCTGAAGCCGAAGACGCTGACGATGGAGGAGGCGGCCGGGGTCCCGCTGGTCGCGCTGACCGCTTGGCAGGTTCTCGTCGAAGAGGCGAGACTGCAGCCGGGTCAGAAGGTGCTCATCCAGGCAGGGTCCGGCGGTGTCGGAACGATTGCCATTCAGCTCGCCAAGCATCTCGGCGCAACCGTCGCGACGACGGCGGGCACGTCGAACGTCGCGCTTGTGAAGAGCCTCGGAGCCGACATCGTCGTGGACTACAGGCGGGACAGCTTCGAGAAACTCCTCAGTGATTTCGATGTCGTCTTTGACACGCTCGGCGGAAAGACGCTCGAAAAGTCGCTGACCGTACTCAAACCTGGTGGGCGGCTTGTCGGGATTGCCGGTCCGCCTGACCCTCGCTTCGCGGAGCAACTTGGCCTGGCGTGGCCCCTGAAGCTCGTCATGCGCCTCCTCAGCCGAGGCATCCGCAAGAAGGCGGACCGGCGCGGCGTCAGCTATTCGTTCCTGTTCATGAGGGCGAACGGCGACCAGCTTCGCAAGATCGCCGAGCTCATCGATGCTGGTGCCGTCCGGCCGGTTATTGATCGAGTCTTCCCGTTCTCGAAGACCCGGGAGGCACTCGGTTTTGTCAAAGCTGGCCGCTCGAAGGGCAAAGTCGTCATCACTATGAAATAGTGGTACGGCGCAAATCACGAAGCGCCCATGCGCGGTGTCGCTGTCAAACTGCTCGGTGAGGCTGCGGAAGTGCACGTCCTGGCGGCGCAGGCCGTCGATGGTGCGCATCATCTCGACCAGCGAGCGGCCGAGCCGATCGAGCTTCCAGACCACGAGCACGTCGTCGGGGCGCAGGAAGGCCAGGGCCGCCTCGAACTCGGGGCGCTTAGTGCCAGCCTTGCCGGACTTCTTCTCCTCGAAGAGGCGCTCTCAGCCGGCCTTGTCAGGGCGTCGCGCCGGAGGTCAAGGTTCTGGTCCTGGGTGGAGACGCGGGCGTAGCCGACGAGCATGTCAGGATAGTGCCGCATCAAGATATTCCTGACAGTTGTTTTCCTGACACGGTTTCCTGACATCCGCCGCCGCGTCGCGCTCTCGCGTCAAGCGCGTCAGCGGAGATGGCTTTTCGCGCTGTCAGGAAAACGGCCGGACACTGTTGGCGAATTCCGGGGGGTGCTGGGTGTAGGCTGACCGTCCCGCTCGGAGGTCGCTCATGTCGCTCCGGCCGCACCACCCACTCCCACCGGTCCCTGAGGACACCGCCCGGGTGGCCCAAACCGCGTTCCGGCGCGGCAACCCCTACCTGCTCCTGCGCACGCGGCTCGGCACAATCTTCGCTGATGCCGCGTTCGCCGACCTCTATCCCGCACGCGGCCAGCCCGCCTACGCGCCCTGGCGCTTGGCCCTGGTCACGCTCTTGCAGTTTCGGGAGAGCATGAGCGATCGCCAAGCCGCCGAGGCGGTCCGGGCGCGGATTGACTGGAAGTACCTGCTGGGACTTGATCTGGCCGATCCCGGCTTCGACTACAGCGTCCTGTGCGAGTTCCGCGGTCGGCTGCTGCAGCACGAGGCCACCGGGCGGCTGCTGGCCCGCATCCTCGATGCCGCGCGCGACCAGGGCGTGCTCAAGGCGCGCGGGCGCCAGCGCACCGACAGCACCCACGTGCTCGCCGCGGTGCGCGACCTCAACCGGGTCGAGCTGTTGGCCGAGACGCTGCGGGCGGCTCTCAACGCGGTCGCGGCCCTCGCCCCCGACTGGCTGCGCCGTGTCGCCCCGCCCGACTGGCACGAGCGCTACGATCGCCGCATCGAGGATGCGCGACTGCCGGAGACCGGCCCCAAGCGCGAGGCCTACGTGCTGCAGGTCGGGGCGGACGGCTACCGCCTGCTCGACGCGCTGGATGGCGCGAGCGCGCCGCCACTCGCTGTCGCCTTGCCTGCCGTGGCCGTGCTGCGCCGGGTATGGGCGCGGCACTTCGAGCGCGCAGGGGACGGAAGTCCACCCGCCGGCACCAGCGTCCGGCTGCGCCCGGTGCAGGGACGCGGGCCCGGCGACCGGGTCGAGTCGCCCTACGACGTCGAGGCGCGGTTCCGGGCCAAGTCTGGAACGGAGTGGACCGGCTACATGGTCCACCTGACCGAGACCTGCGACCCCGACCTGCCTCGGTTGGTCGTTCACGCCGACACCACTCCGGCCAATGTGCATGAGGCGATGCGCACCGGCGTGATCCATGCCGCCCTGGCGGGCCTGGATCTGATCCCCTCCGAGCACCTGGTCGACGCGGCCTATATCAGCGCCGAGCATCTGGTCGCGGCGCACGAGCGGCACGGCATCGCCCTGATCGGCCCCGCGCGGTCGAACCAGAGTTGGCAGACGCGTGAGGAGGGGGCGTTCCACGTCACGGACTTCGCGGTCGACTGGGAGCGCTGTCGCGTGTGCTGCCCCGAGGGCCGCGAGAGTACGAGTTGGGGCACGTACAGGGACAAGGTGAGCGGACGCGCGTTCATACGCGCAGGCTTCAGCCCCGCCGTCTGCCGCGTGTGTCCAGCCAAGCCGCGGTGCACCCGGGCGGGGAGCCGCCGGCTCAGCCTGCATCCGCGTGCGGAGCACGAGGCGCTGGCGGCCGCGCGGATGCGGCAGGAGAGCGAGGAGGGCCGGCAGCTCTACGGGCAGCGACAAGGCATTGAGGCGACGATCGCGCAGGGCGTGCGGAGCTTCGGCTTGCGCCGAGCGCGCTATCGCGGACTGGCGAAGATGACCCTGCAGAGCGTGGCGACGGCGGCCGCTCTCAATCTTGATCGTCTCGCCGCTTGGTTCTCGCACCGCCCGCTGGCCCCCACGCGCACCTCACGCTTCGAGGCTCTCGCTGCATAGCGGCCGAATTCGCCAACAGTATCCGGCCGTTTTCTTTACATTGGTCAGATCGCCTTGTGGACGGCGCCCGCCACGTCGGCGCGATCTGGCCACGCATGAACGGCTGGTAAACTGTACTCTCACCATTCCAACGTCACGTGCTCATGACGCATTATCATACGGCCTTGTATGGGATTTGTTTTGTCAATGCCTGTCACCGCATTGGCTTTCACCTTTCTGTTTCGATGATGTGATCCGAGGGGAGCCTTCGCCCGGGCGCATTCCGCGCCACAACCTTGTATTCGGTTCGGTCATTCATGACCCGGACCATGAAGCAATCATTCGCTTCGGCGGCTTGGCTCCGAGGCGGCGGGCCCATTCTCGGTTCGGCGTCGAAGCCAAGGCTGTGTTCGGGTCCCCGCCACCTCGGATCACGATCGGCGACCTGCCCGCAAATCGCCGCGGCCGTCGAACGCGTCAGTCGTAAGGTTCAGGCCGCCACGGCTCGCAACCTGACGCCTGGCGGGATCTCCCCAATCGTCACCAGTCGCCACAGGGCAATGAGCAGCTTGCGGGCCAGCGCCACGATCATGGTCGTCTTGCGTTTGCCGCCCGCCTCCGTTCTGTCCCGGTACCACTTGGCCAACGCGCTCTCGCTTTGGAACCGCAGGAACCGCCAAGCCAGCTGCATCAGACCACGTCGGACCCTTGCATTTCCGGCCTTCGCCAAGCCTCGCTCCCGACGCTTGGCCCCGCTTTCGTCAGGTGATCCCGTCACGCCGGCATAGCGGGCCACCGCCCGGCGGTCCCGAAGGTTTCTGGAGAGGACCTCCCGGACGAGCAGATCCGCCGTCTCCAGACCCATCCTGACGACGCGCGCCAGGAGCCGAACCGTTGCATGCGCGTCATCGGCCGGAGCCTGTTCCAAGCGCTCCCTGCGGCTGCGCTCGATCACCTCGATCTGCTCGCGGACCCAGGCCAGCCGGGCCATGTCGCGTCTCATCTCGGCCAGCATGGTGGGCGGGATCGGTACGCCCTCCGGCGTCCTCAGCGCTTCGAGGCGCTCAGGCGCCTTCGCCAGCTCCGGCTTGAACGCCCGGATGCCGAGCCGGATGAGGGCCGCCTTCATGCGGTTGATGATCCTCGTTCGCTCACCGACGAGGTTTTCGCGCTCGCGGCTGGGACGTTTGGCGTCTTCCTCCTCAAGACTCGGAACCGCGACCATCTTGCAGTGCCGGGGCTCGCCGCGCAGCCAGCCCAGAAACACCCGGATCAGCATTTCGGTGTCGAGCCGATCCGTCTTGGCCCGGCGATGGTCGCGTGAGACCGCTACGCTCGTGGAGTGAACGACATAGACCTCGATGCCCTGGGCCCGCAGCCACCGCGCCAGCCAGAAACCGTCCCGCCCAGCCTCGAAGGCCAACACCACCCGCCTCGCGCCGCCCGGCGGCTTCCGCCTGCCCGCGCCATTTGCCCAGTAACCGCATCAACGCAGCCGGGTCCGGCTCCAGCTTCTTCAGAGGCCGTCGGTCGACGCCGGGGACAACCGCGGCCGCCAGCCAGCTCGATTGGCTCATCTCAAGTACGGTCACCAAGGTGCCGTCTTGTTCGAAGGGTACGAGGGAACGGCTCAGATCATCCACGTGGATCATGTGGGGCGCCTCCGCCTGCTTTCGATGCCGGCGAGGGTGCCAGAGCCCGCCGTCCTCCCCATAGCTTCTCGGTCAGGAGACCGCGTCCAGGCCGAGCACCTGCAGCCAGTCCCATTGGCTGACCTCCGCCGCGCTCAGAACCACGCCGTCCCGCATCGCCCGCTCGCGCACGACAAATCGGCGTCGCGACGGCAATCGGGCTCCCTGGCTCAGGATGCCATCGAACAGAACCTCAGCACGCTCGAATGGATGGCCGGGCCGACCGGTGGCGAACCGCTCCGGGCTCAGGGCTATGATCAGCTCGCCGTGACGTGGCGCGAGCGTCATGGTGCCCAATCGATCCAACGCCTCGCGGCTGGTCAGATCTCCGATCATCACGCCTGCCAAGAGCTCAATCATGGTCGAGATGGCCGAGCCCTTGTGCCCACCGAAGGGGAGCATCGCGCCTACCAGTGCGGCCTCTGGCTGCGTTGTAGGCTGGCCTTCGTTGTCGAGAGCCCAACCTTCCGGCAACGGGCGGCCTTCCCGGCGATGAAGCTCGATCTCGCCCCGCGTGGCGACAACCAGGGGATACATTTCGCTGATTTCGGCATTGAGGGCCTCGGCCGCGGCAGGAATATCGCTCGCGTGCGGCGTCACGATCAGGGTGCCGCTCTCCATCCTCATTTATCAGACACGGCCTCTGAAGGAGGCTGAGAACAGCGTTCAGCCCGCCTCGCATCATGAACAGCAGAACGCTTTATTGAGTGCGGGCAGCAGCGTTTGCGGCGCCGCGACTCTCAAAATACGGGCATGTTTTCACAAGCACAACGATGCCGCTTAGTCGCCAAGCAGTTCTGGATGCCATCTTGTCAAGCCGTTAAGATGGAGATGGGCGAACGCAACCGAAGACCGTCCGCCGCTGCGCAGCGCTGCCCTCGCAACGGAGGAGTACAGCCATGACAGTTCACGAAGCGCTCCGTTACACTAAAATACCCCTTACGCATGGAGAGGGTGAACTCCCAGCAGTTGGGTTCGGTACGTTGATTCCCAACTCTGCCGCGACAGAACAAGCAACTAAGGTGGCCTTGGACGTGGGATTTCGTCATCTTGATTGCGCGGAACGCTATCGCAACGAGGATGCGGTGGGCAGCGCCATGCAAGAAATGTTCAAGTCCGGTGCCATTAAGCGAGAAGAAGTCTTTGTCACGACAAAGCTTTGGAATACCAATCATCGCCCCGAGCGGGTCAGATCCGCCTTCGAAGCAAGTTGCCGACGACTGCAGGTCGACTACGTCGATTGCTATCTCATCCACACTCCTTTTGCCTTTCAGCCCGGAGACGAACAGGATCCCAGAGATGAGCACGGCCAAGTCATTTACGACCGCGAAGTGACTCTGCTCGAAACCTGGCAGGCGCTGGAGCGTCTTGTAGACGACGGTCGATGCAAGTCGATCGGCTTATCAGACATTTCATTGGAGAAGCTGAAGGAGATCTTCGCGCCAGCACGGATCAAGCCTTCCGTAGTGCAGGTCGAATCTCATCCCTATCTTCCCGAATGGGAGCTACTCGACTTCTGCCGAGAGCACGGCATTGTTATGCAAGCGTTCGCAGCGTTGGGCCATGGTTTAGAACCCAGCGTGCTACAGGATCCAGTAATCACGGCCATTGCCCAACATGCCCAGAAGACACCTGCCCAGGTCTCGCTCGCCTGGGCTGTACAGCGTGGCACAGCCTTCCTAACTACCTCGACCAATCGCAGCAGAATTCAAGAGAATTTCGATATATCGAGCCTACCTGAAGACGCCATGGAGGAGATTAAGGAGCACGTCACGACAACCGTTCGGTTCAACCAAGTTGTGAAGACAGGCGTGCCCGGGTTCATTCCTCAGACCAAGGCAAATTGACCTCATCGTCGGGAGCCGATTGGCACCGACACCTTACCGGGGACGTGTCAACGCTTTCGCCCGCAGGGGGAAGGCGGTTCCCGGTTTCTTTTGGATCAAGCGATTCAGCCTAGCGGAGGGCGTGATGGCACGTCTGCTTTCGGTCAATGTGGGCCTGCCGCGGGACATCATATGGCAAGGGAAGACCGTTCATACAGGCATATGGAAGACACCGGTTGAAGGCCGGCGTAAAGTTCTGCGGCTTAACATCGATGGCGATGGGCAAGGAGACTTGGCCGGCCACGGCGGTGAACATCGTGCCGTGTTCGTTTACCAAATCGATTCGTACCGATATTGGCGGAATCAGCTGGGTCGGCAAGGCTTCGATTATGGGCAATTCGGAGAGAATTTCACTGTTGAGGGTCTTCCAGACACGCAGGTCTGTATCGGAGATCGATATCTCATTGGCCGCACTTTGTTCGAGGTTACGCAGCCGCGTGTCACTTGCTACAGGATCGGCATTCGGATGAATGAGCCAAGAATGGCCGCCCTGCTGGTCACGCATGGAAGGCCTGGCTTCTATTTTCGTGTGCTGGAGGAAGGTGAGGTGCAGGCCGGGGATGAGATTACGCTCGTAGAGGCCGGGCCGGAGAAAATGAGCGTCTCGGAAGTCAATGCGTTACTCTATATGTCTGGTCACCCCCGTGATCAGTTGGAGCGAGCGCTACGCATCCCAGCGCTCAGCATCGGTTGGCGCAGATCCTTTGAAGCGCTTCTCGCGCAGGATCGCAAGAACGGCATAACAACCGGAAACGCCGGACTTGTCGCGGCCTCCGGCCCACCTCCGGCCTGGCCTGGGTTCCGCCCGTTTCGTGTCTCGCGCAAGGTCCGCGAGGGCGGCAACGTCATCTCGCTCAGGTTAGAGCCGATGGATGGGAAATCTCTTCCCATGGCTCTTCCGGGACAGTACGTTGTACTGCAGCTTGGGTCGGCGACCATACCCACGATTATGCGGAGCTACTCGCTGTCAGCAGAGCCGAGCGCCTCGTCTTATCGTGTGAGCGTGAAGCGAGAAGCGCATGGTGTGGCTAGCACCTACATCGACGACGAGCTTGACGTGGGTGATGTCGTGCGTGTGAGCGCTGCGCGCGGCAACTTCACCCTTCGTCCGGGCAGCACGCCTGTCGTATTGCTGAGTGCCGGGATCGGCGTGACGCCGGTGCTTGCGATGCTTCACGCCTTGGCGGCCGTGGCCTCGACGAGGGAGATTTGGTGGTTGTACGGGACCCGAAACGGTCGCGAACACCCCTTCGCCGAGGAAACGCGCACGCTTCTCAAGCCGCTTCCAAACTGCCATCGCCACATTCGCTACAGTTCGCCCGATCCCGATGATCGGCCCCAAATTGATTTCGATGCTCCTGGGCGTTTCAGCATGCAAGTGCTCCGGGAGCTTAGCCTGCCTCGTGACGGGGACTTTTACGTCTGCGGACCTGTGACGTTCATGAGCGAAATGATTCTCGGGCTTGCTAATGCCGGAGTTGGATCAGATCGCATCCATACCGAGACGTTCGGCGCTGGTCCTTCCCTCACTCCGGGCGTGGCTGCATCGCCACGTCGGCTGCCGCATCCGCCGGCAGGACTTCCCGGCTCAGGACCACTCGTCTCATTCGCACGCAGCGGAGTGAATGTCCGCTGGGGCTCGACGTTCTCCAGCTTGCTTGAACTCGCAGAGTCCTGCGACGTCCCTGTACGGTGGTCCTGCCGGACCGGAGTGTGCCACAATTGCGAATCCGGTCTCATAGCAGGCACAATCTGCTACGAACCCGACCCAATCGATGCGCCAGCTGAAGGTAACGTGCTGATCTGCTGCTCGCGACCTCAAGGTGATATCGTCATCGATCTTTGAAGCTTGGCGCCAAACGATCACGATACTTGCCATGTCGATGTGCCGGCCAGCAGACATTCCGAAGAGTCGCTTGGGTGCGGGCTGTGTGAAAACACAGTCACCCAGGCCGTCATAAAATAACTTCCTATGCTGCTCTCGATCTGGCATATCATGCTCCAGAAAAGCACCTGTCAAGGGGCTGATCGCCGCTACTTAGGAGAACATCATTCTACGCACGACGCCAACGCCGGCGTTCTCGCACAGCCTCAGTAAATAGTGGTCATCCTTATGATGGCCAATTTTCAGAGTATACGCTCAACCCATTGCGCGCGCGAGGGCCCCGGCTCGAACGGATCGCCAAAATACTGGGTCTCGCGGGCCACCTTCCCATCAAGAAACTCCATGATGCTCACGGTGTAAGACGGCCGTCCGTCATAGGTTAGCACATACTCGGTGACCCAAAGATCCCCTGTGCCGGTTATCCGCCGAACTGTGAAGCGTTTCTGGTTCGGCTGCGCGTCGCGGGACAACTGAATCTTCCGCCGCCCGCGGATGCGCTCGCCCGATTGCGGATATTCGAGCACGGCGTCCTCTCGGTAAATCTGGTGTTCCCCCTCAAGGTCGTTCGCATCGGAGGCGGCCCAGTGGCGATCCAGAGCTGCTCGAATGTCTCGGTCTTCCATATCAAATCTCCCTGACCATCGCCGTTGATCTTGAGCCGTTGTACCATGCGCTGGCCTGGAACAGGCCTTCCAGATGGGGCAGAAGGGCCGTCCGCAGTAGGGACGCTGAGTGGCCGAGGAGGGTCGGAACCGACCCTCCGGCTGATGACTGCCGCTCTCAATGGAACGCGGCGCTGAGTGGAGGCTCAGCGCGGTGAGAGCAAGCGGGCGACGGCCGGTTGCGCCGCGTCACGGTGCTGGCCAACGATGTCAGCAAGCTGTGTCTCAATCGTCGTCTCGACCGAGAGCCCGACCCGCAGCAGCCGGGCGAGCGGCTGGTTCGGCGCGATCACGATCTGCACAGGCAGGCGCTGGACAATCTTGGTGAAGTTGCCGGTGGCGTTGTTCGGCTGGATCGTCGCAAAAGTCGCCCCCGTGGCGGCTGGCACACCGACCACCGTGCCTTCCAGGTCGATGTCGTAGGCGTCCACGTGGATGCGGGCGCGTTGGCCGGCTTGAACGTGCTTGAGCTCGACCTCGCGGTAGTTGGCCTCGACGTAGACCTCGGACAGAGGCACGACGGCCATCAGTCCGGTGCCCGAACTGACATAGTTGCCCACCTGCACGCCGCGCTGGGCGACCATGCCGTCCACCGGAGCCCGGATCGTCGTATAGGAGAGATTGAGCCTTGCTTGTTCAAGCTGCGCTTCGCTGGCGCGCACGCTCGCGTTGGCTGAGGCCTCCTGGGTCTGCAGGATCTTCAGCTGCGCCTGAGCCGCCTCCAAAGCGGCCTTCGCTCCATCCAGACTGGCCCTGCTCTGATGCAGGGAGCTGTCGGCCTGCTGCTGGGTCTTGATCGAGCCAGACCCGGTCGTAGCGAGATAATCGTAGCGCTTGGCGTCGGCTTCCGAGAACGAGAGCTGAGCCTCTGCGGTTTTCACGAGCGCCTTCGCCTGCTCGATGAGCGGCCCTTGACGGACGATGGACGCCGCCGCGTTCTCGACTGCGGCACGGTCACGCGCGAGGTTCGCTTCGGCAGAGGCGACGGCCACCTGGTAGTCACGATCATCGAGCTCAATCAGCACTTGCCCGGCCTTGACCACATCGTTGTTCTCGACGCGGACCCCTGTGACCTGGCCGGGGACGCGTGGCGCGATGGCGGCGTAGTGCACGCGCACGTAGGCGTTGTCGGTCCAGACGTTTGGATGCGGCGCGATGATGTGCCAGGTCACCACACCCACGAACCCCAGGACGATGAGGCTCGCGAGAGCCCATGGCCAGAGTCGCGCGAACCAAACCTTCTTCGGAGCCGCCTCATCGGTGACTGGCGGCGAGGCAGGGGCGTCAGGTGCGGACGGTCGGGGGAGGAACGCAGAAATCGACATGATTGATCAGCCCCTCGCGAACAGGATGCGCGGCGGGTAGGTGCGGACGGGCAGCAACACGACGAGCAGCGCGAGAGCGACGCCGAACGCGGCCAGGATCAGGAAAGTGTCTGCGGCCGTCAGCACGTTCGCTTGGGCCACTACGGCACGGGCGAGCCGCTCCCCCTGCTCGCTCACAGCGGGTGAGCTACCGGGCAGCAGGCTGTTGGGAGCGAACATCGGCTGGAAGCGGGTCTGTCCGACTTGCTCAACGAGACGCTCAGAATGGAGTGCGCCGCGCCACCGCTCGATGAATTCCAGAATGCCGATGCCAACTGGTGCGGCTAGGCTGCGGGTCGCGTTGACTAGCGCTGAGGCGAACGGACCTTCCTCCGGTCCCTTCACAGTGTTCGTTGCCATCATCAGCAGAGGCAAGACGACCATTGGCTGACCGACCGCCTGCAGAGCTTGCCAGAGATAGAACTGCTCCCGGTTCCAAGAGGCGTCGAGCGCAGCATTTCCAAGGCAGGCCATGCCAATGAGTGCCAACCCGAACAGTGTCACTATGCGGGCATCAGCCCACCGATGATCGAGCAAGAACGCCACTGCTGGCAGCATCAGGAACTGCCCGAGCGCAATAAGGAGCGTGATCCAGTGCCCCTGCAGGGCACGATAGCCCTGGATTTCAACCAAATACGTCTGCGGCACCAGTGACGATGACAGACTAAGGACGACGAAGAGGAACAGCCCAAGCACCCCGTAGGCGAAATTCCGCTGCTTGAGCAGCTGCAGCTTGAGCACGGGGAGCGGGTGGTGCCACTCGTTGAGCGCGAGCAGCGCGAAAGTGACTGCGCAGAGGAGGACGAGGACCCAGACCTCTTCCGAGTTGAACCAGTCCTTGTGGTCGCCGTGATACATCAGCGTAGTTAGGGTGCCCGCCCCGATAGCTAGGAGCAAGGCGCCTCGCCAGTCGAACTGGTGCAAGCGCTCGTAGCGCGAATGATCCTGCGGCAGCCCGTGCCAGACAAGAACGGCTGCTAAGGCGCCGAGCGGCAGTGCCTCAAAGAACACGAAGCGCCAGTCGACGATATCGGTCCAGAGTGCTGCGATGGAGCTACTGATGGCGGGCGAGAAGGTTGCGGTGAGCGCGTAGATGGCAAGCCCATAGAGACGGATCGGCGGAGTGAGCACGCGCAATGCCGTCATCATCAGCAAGGGAATGGTGAAGCCTCCGCCCAGACCTTGAAACAGGCGCAGGCCCAGCATCACGGACAGATCAGGCGCGAAGGGTATGAGCAGCGTCGTGCCACAGACGAGGCCGATGGCGAACAGGGTAAAGCGGCGCAGCGTGAAGGTAACGGCGAGCCAGGGGCCAAGGGCCATCCCGAACACAACACCGGACGCATACACGCTTCCGATCCAGAGCCCAGGATCGTGGCTGATTCCGAAGGCGCCACGCACGTCGGCCAGGGCCGCGGCCATCACGAGTTCGTTGAATTGAGCGTTGAGGGCGGCAACGAGCACGCCGAGCAGGCCAATCAGAGGTTTGAGGGCCATCGCGGAGACTCCGAAAGACACGCCCAAGGCTGTTACGCTTTGACTGCTCAGCTGATTGCGAACAGCCGCGAATTCGGCCGCCTTCCCTGCCGGCAAAGCTTCCTGTTCCCGCGTACGCGAGAGAATTCACAGCAGGTCGTCATGATCGGTGACGTAACACGTCAGCGAGGCCAATCAGACGAACGTGGCGACACAGCGCGAATTGGCGATGACGCCGAGCTGCTTGTCCACGGCATCGAGGATCGGTTTCGAAGCCTCCGGCGCCTCATCCTGTGTAGGGATGCCGATACGGGACATGGTTGCCTCCTTTGGCGGTGGCTGAGAGGTCAGCCACAGGCGGAGAGGTAGGCTCTTACAGGCGGTGCGATAATGCCCTAAGTTTGAGAGGCAATGTTTTGCTGGGTGAGATAACGGATGGATCGTCTGGAGGCGATGACCATCCTCGTCGCTGTGGTGGAGACGGGCAGCTTCACGGCGGCAGGCCGGAAGCTGGGCATCCCGCTACCCACGGTCAGCCGGAAGCTGGCCGAGCTGGAGGCGCACCTGGGCACGCGGTTGCTTACCAGATCCACGCGACGGCTCGCGCTGACCGAGACAGGGGCTGACTACGTGGCCGGCTGCAAGCGCATCCTTGAGGAGATCGGGGACATCGAGCGCAAGGCGTCCGGGGAGTATGCCGTCCCGAAGGGTGAGCTTGTCGTTACGGCGCCGGTCGTGTTCGGGCGGCTGCACGTCCTTCCGATCGTCAGCGAGTTCCTGTTGACGTATCCGGACGTCGATGTCCGGCTGTTGCTCTCCGACCGGAACGCTCACTTGCTGGACGACCACATCGACCTTGCTGTGCGGATCGGCATCCTGCCGGACAGCTCGATGATGGCCACCCAGGTCGGGACCGTGCGCAAGGTCGTTTGCGGAAGTCCGAGCTACCTTGCGAAGTATGGCACCCCAACCAAGCCGGATGAAGTCTCAGGATTGCCGTGCGTGACGTTCGATGTGCTGAGCTCGGTGACCTCGTGGTCGTTCATCGATGGCGGGGATCAAGGCTTGAGGGCCGTTTCGGTCCGGTCACGCCTGTCGGTCAACACGGCGGAAGCGGCTCTCGACGCTGCCGTAGCTGGTGTGGGACTCACACGCGTGCTCTCCTACCAAGCTGCTGGAGCACTTGAGGATGGCAAGTTGCAGGTAGTCCTTGACGCGTTCGAGCCGCCACCCATTCCGGTGAGCCTTATCTATGCGGCTCAAGGGCCACTGCCGCGCAAAGTGCGAACTTTCCTAGACTTCGCTGCACCGCGCCTGCGAGCACGTCTCCCATCAAAGAAAGCTCCCTGAGCAATCGCAATTCAATCTCTGGATTGGTGCACGATGAGGTCATACGCGTTGTAGCCTGTGGCGTTGAGGCGGGTGCGGCACTCATCTTGGATGAAAGCGGCGAAGACCTCGCGGATGGGGTGATCTGAGTGATGTGGATGGTGAAACGGGCTCTGATCCGGTAGCTTGGGAGCATGCGGCTCCGCCCCGAGGATGTGCCCTCCGACCCGGCTCGTCTGGTTGCGCTGGTGCTGGCGCTGGATGCGGAGAACGAGAGCTTGCGGGCAATCGTGCGGACCCTGAAGGATCTCCTCTTCGGGGCACGCTCGGAGCGGGCGGCGGTGATCGACGTCGATCAACTCCCGCTCGACCTCGCGGATCTGGCCATCGGGCCTACCCCTCCGCCACGGCCCGCCAACGATGAGGGCATGGCTGAGCGCAAGGTGGATCGCCCCCGCCGGCCGGCGCTGCGGTGTGGGTCCTGCCCAATCCCAGCGGGCGAAATCGGGCGTTCAGCCTCGATCAGCTAGTCAGCGCCTATCGTCAACTCTATCAAGCAGCGGACCTGAGCTGACTTCCGACATGGAGAGCGGAAGCCGCATACGCCGCTCGCCCCATTGATTGATTGGAGAATTAGCCATGGAATACGTGAAGTTCGGCCGGACCGGCTTGGAAGTTTCACGGCTCTGCATCGGCTGCATGACCTATGGGGTGCCGGAACAGGGTGCCCATCCCTGGACCCTGACGGAAGAGGCGAGCCGGCCCCTGATCCGCCGGGCGCTCGACCTCGGCATCAATTTCTTCGACACGGCGAACGTCTATTCCGACGGCACGTCCGAGGAGATCGTCGGCCGCGCCCTGAAGGATTTCACGCGCCGCGACGACATCGTGCTGGCGACCAAGGTCAACAATCGGATGCGCCGGGGGCCAAACGGCAAGGGCCTGTCGCGCAAGGCCATCCTCGGCGAGATCGACAACAGTCTGCGTCGGCTCGGCACGGATTTCGTCGATCTCTACCAGATCCACCGCTGGGACCCGACCACGCCGATCGAGGAGACGATGGAGGCGCTGCATGACGTCGTGAAGGCCGGCAAGGCGCGCTACATCGGTGCCTGCACCATGTCGGCCTGGCAATTCTCCAAGGCGATCTACACCTCCCGCCTCCATGGCTGGACGGAGTTCGTCAGCATGCAGAACCACGTCAACCTGCTGAACCGCGAGGAAGAGCGCGAGATGCTGCCGCTGTGCATCGATCAGGGCATCGCCGTCGTCCCGTGGAGTCCGCTCGCCCGCGGCCGTCTGACCCGGCCCTGGGGCGAGACCAGCGCTCGCCAGGAAACCGATAAATTCGGCAATATGCTCTATACCGAATTTCCGGAATCCGACCGGCAGGTCGTGGACAAGGTCGCGGCAATCGCCGAGGCGCGGGGCGTGCCGCAGGCGCAGGTGGCGCTGGCCTGGGTAATCCAGAAGCAGGGCATTACCGCACCGATCGTCGGCGCGTCCAAGCCACACCACCTGACGGATGCGGTCGCGGCATTGTCGCTGGGCCTCACAGCGGAGGAGATCGCCGCGCTCGAGGCGCCGTACGTCCCGCATCACGTCACCCCATAGCGATCAGATGGTTACGGCATCCGGTCGATGCCCAACCGAATGCCGTTCCCCCGCCGCTAGAGCGTCGCCATGTCGATGACGAAGCGAAAGCGCACGTCGCTGCAGATCACCCATTCGAACGCTTCCTTGACCTAATCCCATCGGGAGTTCCCCCGGCTTTGCCGGGGTGGCAGTAGGAGTTTGACGTTTCCTGCAGTGTCCATCTAAGAATTTCTCTCCGTGAGCCGCCAAGCACACGGGAAGATCTTCAACGATGGACGAGTTCGAGAGTCTAAGTCACACCAAGTGGACGTGCAAATACCACGTCGTGTTCATACCGAAGGGACGTCGGAAGGCACTTTATGGGACGCTTCGGCCGCATCTCGGCGAGGTGTTCCGCGCTCTAGAGCGGGGTCCGAGCGGGTTGAAACCGTGGTGATGGCAACGCGTTGGCCGGTCCCCGGGGGGGCGGCTCAACGGAGGTGGCCCATGCCCTCAGCTTTGTCTGTCGACCTGCGCCAGCGCGTCGTCTCGGCCGTTGCAGAAGGCGCCTCCTGCCATCAGGCCGCCGCGCGCTTCGGGGTCAGCGTGGCCAGCGTCAGCCGCTGGTCCAGGCAGCAGGAGGGCCAGGGAGATGTCACGCCCAAGCCCATGGGCGGCGACCAGCGCTCGCAGCGCATCGAGGCTCATGCCGAGCTCATCCTGCAGACCTACCAAGCCCACCCGCAGAGCTTCCTGCATGAGCTCTGCGAGACGCTCCAGGAGCAAGGCGTTCCGGTCAGCCGCAGTAGCCTGTCGCGCTTCTTCGCCCGGCACCGCATCACGCGGAAAAAAGGGCGACGTACGCAGCTGAGCAGGAGCGGGAGGATGTAAAGGCGGCTCGTGAGGCGTGGTTTGCCGGCCAGCTTGAGCTGGATCCGGAGCGACTGGTGTTCCTGGATGAGACCGCCGCCACCACCAGCATGGTCCGCCGCTACGGCTGGGCCCCGCGCGGCGAGCGTTGCCGCCTCGCGGCACCCGCAGGGCACTGGAAAACCACCACTGTGATTGCCGGGCTGCGCACGAGCGGGCCTGACGCGATCGCTCTGCTGGACGGCCCTGTGACGGGCGAACGCTTCCGCGCCTACGTGACCGACACCCTGGTCCCCACCCTGAGACCCGGCGACACCGTGATCCTGGACAATCTGGGCGCTCACAAGGTGGCCGGCGTGCGCGAGGCGATCGCGGCAACCGGGGCCCGGCTGCTTTATCTTCCTCCGTACTCACCTGAGTTCAACCCGATTGAGCAGGCCTTCGCCAAGCTGAAAGCGCTGTTGCGCAGGGCGGCGGCCCGCAGTGTCAGTGAACTCTGGGCGGCGATCCACCAAGCCTTCAAATGCTTCTCGCCGGCTGAGTGCCGCAACTACTTCACAGCTGCTGGATACGAGGATGATGCTTACGCTTCAACCTGATCGGGAGCGGCTCTAGCGCAGCAGAAAGTATGGCTGCGCAAGGGCTTCGGGTTCTCAGGGGCGTGGACCGTGCGCGAGCAGAACCAGCTGCTCGCCCACTGCTTCGGTCTTCCCGTCGCGAACAAAGCATGAAAGCGGGGCCGAGCAGGCCCTCCTGCGGCCTGGACTCGAGTTTGCGACAAGCCCTCCTCCTCGCGCTCCTCAACATGGGCCTGGTCGGCGCACTGTGGCGCGTGCGCTGAGGAACCCTGGTTCCATACGCCGCTCTTATGCGAACGGCGGTACCACGGAGAGCCTCGTCTAGGTCTTGAGGCCGGGATCGTCCGCTGCGGTATACCCTCACGGACATATCGCTCTGCAAAATGAGCATCGAAATCGAATTCACCCCCGGCAGGCAGCAGCCGTAATCATGGATCCCTGCCCAGGTGGCATCTTGTCTGGGTCCGCCAATACCGTCCTGAGAGGTGGGCGTTGCCGCCGAAAACGGCCGTTCTCGACCCGGCCGCTACTACCTACCTGAGACCAGGGGAATGGCCCTGCGGCTTCTAAACGGGCGTGACAGACTCTCAGCGCACAGGTTGCGCTCCTCGCCGCCATCGGTGAGAGTTCCCCATCCGTCCGGCGGATGGGAGCAGGCGATGATGAGCGCGGCGAGGATCCTGGTGGTCGGCGGCCTCCTGCTGCTGCCCGTAGCGGCGCAGGCTCAGGCGGATGCTGATCGGACCGGCACCGGCGGAGGTCCGGGCACGACGATCACGGCCCCTTACACGCGGTCCACTGGCCAGACAGTACCGCGGGCCGGCGAGGCGGATCGCGCACTGGAGCGCAGGATTGACGACCTCACCCGCGAGGAGAAGCGCGACGACGCGATCGACAGCAGCATCTGCACGGACTGCGAGTAGTCTGGTCGGGCACCGCTCTAGCCCGTGCGCGTGAGGGCAGGAGGCGCGCAAGCGCGTGTATGGAACGCGAAACCGGCCCTCCGGACAGTCTTCGCAGGATCTCGCGCGGGCCTCGCGCTGGCCGGCAGTTGAGGGCCAGTTGATCGGCCTCTGGCCGGGCCTCACGAGTGAGCGGATGTACTACGTTGATCTAGGGTACGTTCTATGCAAGGAGCGCCGCCGTTCCACCCTCGTCTCCCACCCGGGCGCGGGACAGCGGGCCGGGTGTGAAGGGCCTCGATCAACACGCACTCGGCCCGAGCTCCTCCTGATGCTCAAGACGAAGAGAACGCCGGCTCGGGTATAAGACCCGGCCGGCGTCAGGGAAGGAATCCGTTGATGACACCCCTCATCGCGCGGCGGCCCGCGATGGTTCCGGGGGCCTCTCGGTGCTGGCCATCCCTGCAGCTCCTCTCGAAAGCCTCGCCCCAGCTCTCGACCCTAGCAGGCGCGTATGACAGCCGCCGATCTCCCTCCGTCCTCCCTGTCGTCCACCGTCCTGGCCTGGAGCCAGGGCCTCGCCAGCCTGTCGCCGGGCCAGCCGCCGTGCCCTGGCTTCCGGCCCGACGAGTGGGTCGAGACGCTCGCGAACTGCCGGCGCTTCGTGGACGACTTCGGTCCGCAGGCTGACGCGCTCGGGTGGGACATGATCACTCTGTTCGGCTGCCATCCGAAGTCCGGCGTGATCTGCGGCGGCCCGTCGGGCGTGCTGCTGCCGTGCACCTACCCGGTCCTGGAGGCGCGGCCCGACTTCATGCGGAAGCACCTCTGGACGATCCCACGGGACAAGCCGGGGCGGTATCGCGGGATCCCGGTGTGGGAGTGTGGCAAGCAGCGGCCTGCAACCGGACCCACGGCATGCGCGATAGGACGTAGAACTTGCTTGTGAGGGTACGCTTCCATGAGGGCTCGCCGTTGTCTCGCTGCTCTTGCAGCGCTGTTGCTCACCGGAGCGGCTACTCATGCCGAAGGCCAGAAGGCCGCGGTTTTCGATTTCCAGCTTGCCAACCTGGGAGCCTCACCTCCGACAGAGGCCGACAAAGACCGCCTGGGCCCGCTCACCGACCAGCTCCGCTCGTTGCTCAAGGACAGCGGCCGGTATGAGATCGTCTCGATCGATCCCGTGGAAGCGGAGGCTGCGAAAAGCGACCTCCGGCACTGCAACGGCTGCGCTGAAGACCTTGCAAAGAAGGTTGGAGCAGACGTGGTCTTCACAGGAGAGATCCAGAAGGTATCCAATCTGATCCTGAACATCAATGTGTACGCAAAGGACCTAAAATCCGATTCCCCGGAGAGGGCGTACAGCGTGGACATTAGGGGCGACAACGACCTCTCCTTTGAGCGCGGGCTGAAATATCTGGTCAAGAACAAGCTTCTTGCGCAGTGAGTGGCAGCCCAAGACACCGCATCCCCGTCGCACCTACAACGAGAATGGCCGGGAGATCCCGCCGCCGACCATCGGCCTGCTACGCGCAGAGGGCGACCGAACCGCGACGGTCATCTGCCACGGGTGTGGGCTACCACGCGATCATCAGCACCGACTGGTTCCCTGCGGACCTGCCTTTCCCCGACATCGCGCTCCGGCTGCGATGCTCGGCCTGTGGGTCGCGGGAGGTGGGCGTGATGCGCGACACGCTGGGGATCTACGCTCGGATCAACGCGCGGACGGGCTGGGGCATGAGGTCAGCCGGTCCGCTGCCGGCGCACTACAAGGTGGTCGGACGGGACGTGCCGTGGCCGGATGAGGAGGTCTGAAAAGAAAAGCCCCGCCGCGGCAGCGCCGGGCAGCATCAGCCTCGACGTCGGCCCGGTCGTCGCGGCGAACGAGTCGGCGAACCGCATCGCGCCTGACCATGCGATAGGTAAGGGGGCCTCGGCGCATGGCGGTGAGGACGGCGATCCCGCTGGCGAGGCCCGCGTAAGGAGCCATCACTCGGCCGCGTCCCGCCGCTCGCCGCGCGCCACCTCCGTCATTTGGTCGTCCGGCAGGGGACGCTGCAGCTGCAGCGCTTCGTCGGCCGGCGCCTCCAGCCACGTGCGCCACTCATCGGCGGTCGTGAGCAGCACCGGCATGGCCTTGGGGTGGACGGGGCCGACCACCCCGTTCGCCTCCGTGGTCAGGAAGGCATACAGCCGGTGCTCCTCCTCGATCGGCTCCTCCCGCTTCGGCCCGCGCAGGCCCGTCCAGGGCCGCCAGATCCCCGCAAACGCGAACAGCGGCCGCTCCTGCGAGAGCGCGAACCAGACCGGCGTCTTGCGCGGCTTGGTGTCGGCGGACTCGCTGAAGGAGGAGACCGGCACGAGGCAGCGGAACTCCGGCTTGAGCCACGGGCGCCAGTAGGGCGAGGTCACGTTGCGGAGGTTGGTGACCGGCTGGGTGCCGAGCTTCGGCGGGGGCGGGAAGCCCCAGCGCATCATCGTCAGCGCGTGCCCGCCGTCCGCCATCCGGACCACCGGGGCCATCTGGTCGGGGAAGATGCCGGGCAGCGGCGGCAGGTTGCCGGTCTCGTCGCGCACGACCCCGAAGCTGCGGCGGATCTCGTCCTGCGAGCGGGAGAGGCTGTAGAGATTGCACATGAGCTGGATCGTAGCGCGAGAGGCACTGCCAGATCCTTGCCTGGCGGCCAGCTAAGCCAAGGCGGCGCCTGTGACCTGGGCGCCGGGTCCGTCACAGGGAGCGTTTGTCGCGGCAGTCCCGCAGCTGGAAGCGCCCGCTGAGCGCCCTCACCTCGTCGGGGGTGGGGCTGTAGGCGACCCGGGTCCGGTCCATCACCACGGCCGCCCAGACCTGCGCCCGGTTCGCCAGATTGGAGGACGGGAAGCCCTACAAGTCGCTCAAGCGGCACCTGACGAAGCGCGGTCTGACGCCCGAGGAGTACCGCCGGAAATGGGGCCTCCCGGCCGATTACCCGATGGTCGCCCCGAACTACGCGGCCCAGCGCTCCGAACTCGCCAAGAGCCTCGGCCTCGGCCAGATCCGCCGCCAGCGCGCTGCCGAGAAGCGGGCGGCAGAGGACGCGAAGGTGAGTGCGCCTGTGGGGCCGAAGAAGGGCCGCGGCCGGCCGAAGACGGCCGCCGAAGCCGAATAGCCGGCCCACCTGATCAACACGGACAGTGACATCGAGAAGGCCTCGCCCTGCGGCGGGGCCTTTCTTCGGTTCGGTCGCGTTTGGAGCGCGTTATAGGCGCGAGTTGGTTCCCAGAGCGAGGAGCCGCGTTGTCGTATCGTGATGGCCCGCGGGGATCCTGAGATGGCGTGCAACGAGGACCTCATCGACGCGCTCAAGCACGAGCACGAGCGTCTGGGCCAGCTCCTCCGGGTCATCGACGGCGGCCGTTGGTGGACGGACGCCGAGCCCGGTCGTCTGAAGGTAGCGGCTCTGCAGGAACGGGCGGCGCAGATCCGCGCCTACATCGACGGGATTGAGCGCGTCGTTGGCGGGATTGGTGGATGATGGCGGTCAACAGAGGCCGCTTCGGCCGGTCGCCTGCAGGTTTCTCATCACGACGGAAAGCCGATCCTCGGCCTTGGTAAAGATGGCCGATAGCTCCTCTTCGACGCGAGTGCGGACGACGGAGTTCGCGATGCTCGCCGGCAGGGTGCGGGCTTCGTCCCGCAGCTCCTGGATGACCTCGGTCACCACCTCCCCGGACTCGACAAGGTCGATCAGACGGGCATCGCGCGCAGCGAGGCGCCTGTCAGCCGTGACGACAGACCGGGAAGATCCCGCCCTTGGTCCCACGCTCGTACTCAATATGACCGCCACGCTTCACACAGGCAGCCTTAAGGGCTTCCTCTCGAGCCGCGAGCATCTCCGGCACTCCGCCAACGACAGCTGCCGTTAGTAGAGCTACGACGATCGCGACGGCTAGGGCGAGGTGACCTTCGGCGGTGTACCGCAATCGGTACCACCACACTGGAAGGTGGGTCTGGCGCATAGAGCGTCTCCTCGACCTGCACTGCCAAGTGGGAGTAGCTAACTTGTGAGTGAGCTGTGGTGTTTCGGCACACAGCCTATTGCCAGCGTCCTCGGCCTTGCGTCGAGGACGGGCCGAGCTGGTATCCGGTCGCAGCGAGCCGCGCTGCTTCGTAGGGCCGTGCACGCGGGAGTGCGCTCCATGGCTGACGTGCTGGAGGGTGTGGGCGCGATGGTCCTCGCGGCCGGCGTCGTCCTGGCGATCATCGCTGTGGTCGCGCTCGTGGGCCGCACCCTCTCGCGGGACTGAGCCTGTCGTCTTCCATCCTGGCCGTTTCCCAAGATGCCGTTTGCGTCGGTGAGGGGTCGCCGCCAGCGGCCGTTCCGATGCGGCAGGTGTAAGGTAGCCGGCGACCCTGAAACGGGCCTGGAAGCCGCGATGCACCCAGCTTGCGCGGGGTGTCAGGATATCGTGATGTCTTGGCTGTCAGGTGTGCGTGTAACGCTTTCGCCTCGGAGGATGCACCTCGGCCTTGCGCATCGAGCCGTTGACGATGGCGCTGGCGATGTCGGCGGCGCTTCGGTGTCCTTATCAGCGACAAGCTTGCGGGTCGCCTCGACGGTCAGGCCCTCGGCGACGAGGCGCTCGACCAGCGCGGGCCAGAGCCAGCGCGGTGCAGCGTGGATCGCGCCCAGCGCGCGGAAGTGCTCGGAAGCATTCCGCTCCGGTCCGCGCGGGGCGCCAGTCGAGGCCGAGTAGAACGGCCTCCAAAGGCCCGCGGCTGTCGTGCGACTAGTCTCTGGACTACTATGGCATCGGGGCCATTCTGGAGCCGCTGGATGCAACCACTCATGGCCCTCTGCGAGCGCAGACGCATCCCGGCTTGAGCAAAAATTTAACTTCCGCCGAATCGTTGCCCCTGCCATCATCGGTGGTACCGGCCAAGCTGGCCTAGCGGCGGCAGCACGGAGGTGCATGGTAAGCTTTGAGCCCGAGTTTGCGTGCAACTCCTGCGAATTCAAAAATAAAATACGTGGAGGATCGCAAATGTTTTCGTGTGAGGCGATCATGGACCATTATGCAAATCTCAAAGTAAAGGACGCCGATATAGATAATATACTTGATTTGTATTTTGCTGACCCCTCAACAACGATCCACGTAATCGGCGACGATCTCGTCATTGATGTTGCTGAGGCGATCGAGGCGAGCGCCTACGCTCGCCTCACCCTCAGGGACAAGGGGGCTCCTGACTCTCGGAAGCGGCATGCCGTGTGGGCCGCGGTTCTGCTGGCAAAGCCCTACCAAGTGCCGCCGACAGCGCCCCATCGCTCAGGGCGACCTACCGGCTCTCGGGCACACTCACTTTCCTGAAG
The DNA here is from genome assembly GCF_000022085.1 of Methylobacterium nodulans ORS 2060. Taxonomy (NCBI): domain Bacteria; kingdom Pseudomonadati; phylum Pseudomonadota; class Alphaproteobacteria; order Hyphomicrobiales; family Methylobacteriaceae; genus Methylobacterium; species Methylobacterium nodulans. The sequence continues at coordinate 6,515,503 of NC_011894.1, read as the reverse complement.
AGCCTGCCCAACCGAAGTTGGGCGGGCTCAATCTGGCCACGTTAAGCGTCGCCTGATGCTGTCCAAGGCCGTAGGCCACACGAGGGAGGACAGCATGCGTTTGCTCAGCATCTCTGCCACGCTTCTGACGGTTCTTATCGTTCTGGCCGTCAGCGCCATGCTCAACGCCGCGAGCGCGCCGCTGCGGGCCCTGTGGGGGCTAAGACGGGCCTAGAGCTACCGCCTGCTCCGACAATCCAGGAACTGATACAACCGGCGCGCGTCCGCACCTTGGGAGCCGTCGCGAGGCCATTCTGACTGGCGTGGCACGCGGGTTCAATGAACTCGTTCCCCTGCCTCGGCGTCCTCATCAGCTGCCGTAAGCCGGGGCGGTATCGGGGGATCCCGGTATGGGAGTTCGGCCGTGGCTGACACTCCGACGGTCGGCGAACTGTACAAGCTCAAGCACGTCACGGACGAGCAGATCGATGCGGTCGTCCGCGACGACCTGAACGACCCGACGCCCGGCATGCGCCTGATCGCGGAAGGTATCGCTCTCGACTTCGCCGCAGTCGTGTTGGCCCACCCCTATGCCCGCGAGGTGCTCGCCCGAGAGAATGCGCCCGAGGCCCAGCAGCGCATAGCGGTGCGGACCGCGATCCGGCTGGCGAGACCCGCACGAGTCGTCGCGGCTACGACGCTATGGCCCCGCCCTCCGCAACACCCGACGGCCCAGATAACCGTTTCCTGGTCATTAGGCGCCCGCTGGCCGGCTTTCGCGCATGCGGGCTGCTTTCTCCAAGCTTCAGGTGTAGAAAATGCCGCTGGCGGCGCTTCCAATCGCTTTACGGCGGCACTGGCATGATCATCATGGCGGCGCTCCAGGACGGAGGCCGCCATGATCCGCGCGCTCCTCTTCTCGAATTTCTTCCTCATCCTGCTCACCGGACTCGTCATCGCCGCCTAGCGAGCGGGACGAGCTTCAGTCCGAGACGATGATGATCACGATCCGGCCGGTGATCGGGTCGAGAAGGCGGACCTGGGCCATGAGAGCGCCCCTGCGGTTGCGCCCAAGTCAGCGCAGCTGAAATCTTGACCCTTTCGCGGCCGCTGGCGGCAGAGGCCGCCGTTGTTCCCACTCTCCACGACACCAGACGGAACACCCCTTCCCGGGCTTTGGGCGGGTCTGGACGGCTGCTAAGCTTTGCGGGCTCAACCCCCCCTGGCGGCCAAGGCTGATCGGCCGCTGACGAAGCCCTGACGGGCTCCAGCGGCAGCCTGGGGCCGCAGGACAGCTTCGTTCCAGCATGCAGCTGTAGGTGCTCGCCCATGGCCACCATCGCAGACCTCCGCACGGCCAAGCGCCTGACTGACGAGCAGGTCGACGCCGCCGTGATGGGCTACCTTGCCCACCCCTCGTCTGGGCCCCGCCAGATCGCCGACGGCCTGACCCTCGACATCGACGCGGCCGTAGCCGCCTGCCGCCAAGCCGCGGAGGCCATGCGGCGCAAGGACGTCACCGTTGCCCGGCGACGGGTGGCCGTCCGGACCGCGATCCTGCTGGCGAGGGTGGGATAGCGGTGCCATAGGCCATGCCTTCGACCAGGAGACCTGCGCATGGCGCTCGGCGAGGCTTTCACTACGTTCGCCTCGGCCATTGCCCACGCCGCCGGCCGGCCAAGTGCTTTTCTTCTCTGCCTGGTGGTGATCCTGGCTTGGGCGGTGAGCGGGCCGCTGTTCCACTACTCGGACACCTGGCAGCTCATCATCAACACCGGCACCACCATCGTGACGTTCCTGATGGTGTTCCTGATCCAGAACACGCAGAACCGAGACGGGGCCGCCATCCAGGCCAAACTTGACGAGCTGATCCGGACCAGCGCCGCCCAGAACCGCTACATCGGCATCGAGCACCTCACCGTGGAGGAGTTGGAGGAGCTGCGCCAACGCTGCGAGGCCCAGGCCGCCAAACACGACGAGGCCCGCCGGGCGGCCGATCTCGCCGAGAAGGCCGCAGACCGGAAGGCGCGTGACGCTGCCGAGCGCGCGTCGGGTCTGCCGCACTACCCCAAATAGGTATCGTCTGTCGTAGCTTATGCATGCTTCTCTCAAGAGGGTGCCCGCGTTCAAGGTGCGCCTCCTCACGGGGTGGGGTGTCCCGGCCTGAGCGGAGTTACATCATGGCATCATGGCGCCGCTCCAGACGTTCATCAGCCCACAGACCGTCGCGAGGTTCAGTCAGCCGACCCGTTCAGCCTGCCCGCGTCTCACGAAGGCCTCGCTCGCATAAGGGCGGCGTATGGAACCGACTACCCTCGGTTGGTTGAGAGGACGGTGCGGATCGTGGCCAGCTCCGGGATGGAGGCAGCACGCTGGGCGGGCATGCCTAACAGCCCGTGAACGCCGCTGCGTTAGCGACAGGCCTCGTGGGATCCCCTCACCCGCGCGCGAGGGAAGCCACGCGCATCATGCAAGATCCGCCAGCATCGGATCGACCCGCGCGAAATGGTCATCCCAGGTCGGCGGAGCGACGCCGACCAGGCGCTCCGCCAGGGTCCGGCGTAGCGGCGAGTGGGTTGCCATTAACTCCTCCACGACCCGCATCCAGCCCAATCCGTCGAGCGGGTGGATGAACGCGGCGAAGGCCTCCGCGACCTCCCGGTGCACCGGGATGTCTGAGGCCACGACCGGAAGGCCCGCGGCGGCCGCCTCGACCATGGGCAGGCCGTAGCCCTCCGCGAAGGAGGGCATCAGCAGGGCGGTGGCGCCCCGCATCAGCCGCACGAGACCCGCCGTCGAGAGCCCCGCGACCTCAACCACATGCCGGCGCACCGCCGGGCAGCGGTCGAGGAGGTCAATTACGTTCCGGCTCTTCCAGCCCCGGCGCCCGGCGATGACGAGGCGCGGCGTGCGCGGCCCGTGCCGGGCATCGAGCTCCCGCCAGAGGGTGAGAAGCCCGTAATGGTTCTTGACGGGCTGGATCGTCCCGCAGGCGATGAAGGTCGGGCGGTCCGGCGTGAGCGCCGGCCCCGTGCGGTCGGAGAACGCCGGCTCGATGCCGAGCGGGCCGATCGTGACGGGCGGGACGTGGAGGCGCCGCGCCGCGAGGTAAGCGGAGAACCGCGACCCGACATCGGCCGAGTTCACCACCACGGCGGCGGCGTGGCGCGAGACGGTCCGCATCCGCACCGCGTGGCGCACCGCTTCCCCGTCACCCCCGTATTCGGGATACTCGATCGGGATGATGTCGTGGACAAAGAAGACCGGCCGCACGTCGCAGCGCTCGTAGAGCCAGTCGAACCGGCGGGGCCGGTCGAGGCGCAGGTGCGAGGTGTGGAGATAGAGGGCGCCGCGCGGCAGCCCGCCGATCCCGGGGGCTCGGGCGACCCGCCACCGAATCGCCGCCTGGATCCGCCGGCGCCGGGGCGGAGGCGGCGCCAACGGAGCCGGAGCGACGCTGGTGCCGAGGCGCAACGCGAGGGCGCGGTAGACCGGGTCGGCCTCCGCAGTGCTGCCCTCGACCCAGCCCGAGGCGACCGCCTCCACGATCGCCGACGCTTCGCCCCGATCGAGGAGCTTGGGTCCGAAGGGCGTCGTGATCAGCCCGAACCGCGGCGCCTCCTGCCCGAGGTAGTGCCGCGCATAGGCGAGATCGACCCGGTCGATGCCGGTCGGGCTCGCATGGGCCAGACGAAGGACGAGGCGGGTGATGTCGAGGACGACGGGGCGATCTGTCATGCAGGACTGGTCGAGGAGGAAGCCGGGCCGGCCCATAGACGGCCTTGCCTGCGGAGGCCAGCGTCTGGGCGATGCCGCACATGGGCACCGCCCCAGCTTAAGCCGTGATGATTGATCCCCCTCGTCAGCGAACCGCCGCGTGTGGGGGCGAGGCGACGGCGCTCGGGCCCGGCGGTACTCGCGTCTGCGATGGACCCGCGGTAATCGTCCTGCTGACCACGTCGGGCTCGCGACGAATTTTCCCAGCAGAATAAACACAGGTTATCACTCGATTGCTGCCCAAAATATGTCACAATCCGTCCGAACACATCCATCTACGTTGTCGTTAAATCAACTACCGTTTCTGGCAGAACCGTTTCCGTTTGCACACATCAGCACAGTTGGGAGGAGGCGCGCATGCGCAGCTTAGTACATGTAGCCACTGCTCCGCTGTGGCCTCTGCAGCTCGCGACTGCTGCCAAGTCGTTCGAGCACAACCCCCTGATCGGAAGCCGCCAGCTCAACCGGTGGGGGCTGCACGCCAAGCGGGTCGAACTTGCGGCCCGCCTCGCAGCGGCTCGTCGCGCAAGGCTCGCGTCCAGAGTGTCGGGCGAAGACCGCGCCGCTTTCGACCGAGACGGCTTCGTGATCAAGCGTCGCTTTCTGCCTGATGATGCCTTCGCAAGACTGCGCGACGAGGTCCAGGCTTACAGAGGGCCCATCCGGGAAAAAGCCGAGGGGCGGACGGTTCTGCGCAAGGTGACGATTGGCAGTAAGCTGCTTGATCAGTTGCCGAGCTTGAAACAGGTTTGTGGATCAGAGACGTGGCAAGGGCTCATCCGTTACGTCGGCAGCCGGGACTCGGAACCGAGCATGTTCCTGCAAGCCGTTTTGCAGCAAGCCTCCGACGGTGAGGACGACCCGCAGACGGTGCTGCACGCTGATACGTTTCATCCTACGGTCAAGGCTTGGCTTTTTCTCACAGATGTTGAAGAGGACAGCGGTCCATTTACTTATGTCCGCGGCTCCCATCGACTCACTCCACAGCGCCTTGAGTGGGAACGGCGCATGAGCCTAACCGCAGTTTCCTCGGCTGATTTTGAGACGAGGCAAGGTTCCTTCCGGATCAGTGAGGCCGAGCTGGAGGATCTTGGTTTCCAGATGCCCATACCTGTTGCCGTGCCGGCCAATACCCTTGTGGTTGCGGACACATTCGGCTTTCACGCCCGCGGCCGGAGCGCCCGTCCGTCGACGCGAGTTGAAGTCTGGGGAATCGGTCAGCGTAACCCGTTCCTCCCGTGGACGTCGCTCGATCGAGCCGTCGGGGCCCTGTCTTCGATCGGGCGCACCGGAAACGATTGGGAGGTGCGCACAGGCATTTCGATTTTTGACGAATAGCGGTTCCGGCCAATGCTCAAGCTATAAAGGCAGTTGCAATTTAGCAACACGCCTCAGATTAGCACTACTTTGGCAGGTCGTGTTCACGAGGGCCGCGGGAGCAGGGCGTCACAGTGCGGACATCTCCGCAGCGGCGGCCGGCTGAGATGATCTAGGATGGCCTGCCGGACCGCTGGCAAGGTCGGCTGTGGCGGCGGGCAGCCGTTCCTTTTTTTCCGGCCAACGGCCGCGAGACGGCGCAACTGAAGGAAGGCATAGGCCATCATCGTCATCAGCGCGTGCCGGTGCAGCCCGGTCCACGAGCGGCCCTCGAAGTGGTCGAGGCCGAGTTCTGCCTTCCTCTGCTGGTGCGCCTGCTCACAGATCCAACGTGCCGTGATGAGGCCGGCGAGCTGCTTGAGCGTCGCATCAGGCGGCAGGTTCGAGAGATAGTACTTCCGCTCGCCCGATGTCCGGAACTCGCCCACCCGCCAGACCTCCTCGCCCGGCCGGTGCTGGTTGCCCATCGCTCCGATCCGTTGGGTTGGAGCATCGGCGGCACGCACCCGCACGGCGCAGAAGCGGGCGCTCAGCCGGCCCTTGGTGCCGCGCCGCCACGTCACGACGCGCCCGGCCATGGTCTCCAGCGCGGTCTCGGCCGCGACCGAGGGCTGATCCGGCCCGTCATGCTGACGCGGCCGGCCGCGCCCGGCGACGGGGAAGAGCATGGGGGCCTGTCGCAAACGCGAACGGGCCCGCGTTCACGGCTCGTTAGCCATCCCTGCTCAGCTTGCCGCCTCCGCTTCGGAGCCGGCCCATGATCCTGAACGCCCTCGCCCTCAAGCTGAAGAGAGAGGCCCGCGGCGACTTCAGGGGGCGGCACTTCGAGGCCAGCCTGATCGTGCAGGCCGTCTCCTGGTACCTGCGCTATGCCCTCAGCTACCGCGACATCGAGGAGATGCTCCTCGAGCGCGGGATGGAGGTGGACCACTCCACCATCAATCGGTGGGTGCTGGCCTACGCGCCCGCCATCGAGCGCCGGCTGCGTCGGTTCCGCAAGCCGCACTGCGGATCGGTGCGCGTCGACGAGACGTTGTATCTGATCGGCGCCCCAGGTCTCTCCTGAGGTATGAGGCCGGGTCAGCCCGAATGAGACGTGAGACCACGAGTCTGAGACGTAGATCGTGCGCCCGGCCTCTCCCACTGCGCCCCTGACGAGATTGGACGGTAGCGAAGGCCTCCCCGCAGGGGATGAGCCTGCATCAACAAGGTGGATCAGCGTAGGGGCACCTCGAACGAGGAGACAACGCCTTGGTACTTCTTGGCATGGATGTCGCGAAGGCTAGCCTGGATTGCGCGGTCCTAACGTCGGTAGGTGACAAGCTAGTGGGCCGACGCTCGTTCCCCAACAGCCCGGAAGGCGCTGATCGGGTCGCACGCTGGGTCGCCCAAGTGTCTGGAGCAGAGGCGGCAGACACGCATCTGATCGTCGAGGCCACGGCAGCCTACCATACGGCAGCCTACCATGAGGTGGCCGCACAGCGGCTTGCCGCAGCGGGCCTGCGGGTCTCCATCGTCAACTCGGCGCGGGTGCGCAGCTTCGCCAAGGCCCTCGGCATTCTCGGCAAGACTGACCGGATCGATGCCCATCTTCTGGCCCGCTACGGCCTGTTGGTGCGCCCAAAACTCTGGTCGCCCCCGGCCAAGGCCCTGCTTGACCTTCAGAGCCTGATCGCCCGTCTCGATGACCTGGAAGCCGATCTCCGGCGAGAGGAGAACCGTCTGGAGCAGGCGCGGACGCGTGGCTGTCCCGATCTTGTTGAAAGGTCCTTGCTGACAAGCATCGCAGAGCTGAAGGCCCAGGCCGCTGAGATCAAGCAGGGCATCGCCGCCCACATCGCTGCAGATGCCGATCTCCAATCAGGCCTGGAGCGGCTGATGACGATCCCTGCCGTCGGCCCGAAGACTGCAACAAGGATGCTGCTGATGCTGCGCATGCGCGCCTTTGACAGCGCTCGACAGGCGGCAGCCTTCCTCGGCCTGGTGCCGGTTGAGCGCACATCAGGGACAAGCGTCCGCGGTCGGCCGAGCTTGTCCAGGGCTGGCAATCCTCGACTGCGTGCCGCCCTCTACATGGCCGCCGTGGTGGGCACCCGCAAAAACCCCGACATCAAGGCGCAGTATGAGCATCTGCTCGGTCGCGGGAAGTGCAAAATGGCGGCACTCGGGGCCGCCATGCGTAAGCTCGTCCACCTCTGTTTCGGTGTGCTGAAGGACGAAGGTGGCTACCGCCCCGGCGCAGCCAGCAAGCCTTGACCGCGCAGACGGTATCTACATCCGGGTTCGCGGTCAGTGGCGGTATCTCTACCGGGTAATTACCCACGCCCGTGGCGGTAGGATCAGGCGCGGATGATGTTGAGGATAGTGGCGAAGGTGCCGGCCCCCGAGAGGCGGGCCGTGTCGACGACGGTGCGCACGTCCGCCTCACCCGCGGCCGCCCACATGGCCCGATAGCCGTTCGTCACCTTCCGCTGCACCACTGCCGGGCGCAGCGCGCGCTCGCAAGCGTTGTTGGTGACCGCCACGCGGCCGGGATGGTCGAGGAAGACCAGGAGCTGGTCGCGGGCTCGGCCGATCTTGGCTTGCAGAGCGCGGGTCAGATCGCAGCGGCTTGGTGCAGCGAGGATGGCGGACAGCTGCCGATCCAGGGCCCGGCGCTTGGCCGAGAGCGTCGAGGCGGCCAGGTCGGTGACGCGCTCGGCCAGGCTGAACACGCTTCCCAGCCAGAGTTGTAGGCGCAGCGGCACGGGGTCGTCGCTGACCTCGACCGCGTAGGCGACGTCACGGGCCAAATGCGCCAGGCAGGTCTGGTGATGCTCACCGTGGCCCTGCTGGGCGGTGTAGCGGTCCGACAGCCACACGGACGGCCGGTGTCCGTCCATCATCGCGTGCACCACCGCGGCGGCCCGCGTCGAGGCCGCGTGATGAACGACCGCTGCGTCCGAGCGGAACACCCAATGATACGAGTTGCTGCCCTCGATGCGCACGCCGGTCTCATCCGAGGCGACTACCGCGGCCCGGCGCAGCGCCGAGACCGCAGCTTCGCGATCGGCACGGAACTGCCTCTGGGCCCGACGCAGCAGGTTCATCAGCCCGCCCTGGCTCAAGGTGAGCCCGAACAGGTCCGACAACGCGGCCTGCAGCCGCTCGTAGGACAGAGCCTGGAAGGTCTTCAGATACACCGCCACCGCGTGCAGGCGCGGGCCGAACGGCGTGCCGCGTGCGGCCTGCGGCACTGGAGCGACGACGCGCGTGCCACAAGCCGGGCAGCGGACGGCGAGCCGTTGATGCTGGGTGACCATCGGTGCCACCGCGGGCAAGTCGATCTGCTCGCACACGCTGACGATCTCGGCCGGCAGATCCGGAGCCAGAACACCTCCGCAGCAGGGGCAGTGACCCGGGCGGTGAGCGACGATCTCGTCGGGATCGGGGCTGAGCGTTCGGCTATGTCCCTCGTGACCCGGCTTGGCGCCGCCGGGCTTGGCCTGCTCGCGCCGCTCCTTGCGGTCGGTCGAGGGCGGCTTGGACGAGGTGCGCGAGGTCTTCTCGGGGCGCTGCAGCCGCAGCACCAGCTCGATCAGCTCCTGCTTGCTCAGGCGTTCCAGCTCGCTGCGGCCCATCCCACGAGGGAATCAGCCAAATCGCCTCCCGGCAAGAGGCGCGGCGAACTCCCTCTAGCGGCCTCGCTTGTGGGTCACGCCGCGCTCGCGCGCACCCCGTGGGTAATTACTCTACCGGGCAATCGACAGGCATGACGAGGCGGTCGACTTCCTGCTCACGGCCCACCGCGACCTCGATGCGGCCAAGCGCTTCTTCCGCAAGATGCTGCAGGATCAGCCGCTCCTCGCCCCAGATCGGATCGGCACGGATGGCGCTGGCCCGTACCCGCCGGCGATCGCCGAGAGCCGCAAGGAGGGCCTGCTGCCCCGGGCACCGACCCACCACGTCACCAAGCACCTGCAGCAGGGGGTCGAGAGCGATCACTTCCGGGTGAAACGGGCGATGCCGCGCGTGGGCGGGTTCCGATCGTTCGTAACCGCGCGGCGCACGATCCAGGGCTTCGAAGCGATGCTGTGGCTGCGCAAGGGCTTTGGGTTCGCGGGCGAGTGGACCGTGCGGGAGCAGAACCAGCTGCTCGCGCACTGCTTCGGACTTCCTGTCACGAACAAAGCATGAAAGTGAGACGGCGTAGCCCCTTCTGCGGCCCACACCCGAGTTTGCGACACGCCCCGCTACCTTGGCTGTCTCGCAGACTTGCAGGATAGCGCTGATGGAACTCGTCATGGTCGTATCGTCATGCCTTGCGGGCAGCGTCGCGCTTGTCGCGCTCCTCACCGCGGCCAGTCGAAATCAGGAGCCGCCGACCGATCCGGTGCAGCGCAGCGGAGCGCCCTTCTAAGCTCCACTCTCACTGTGGGTCCGCAGTCGCGCTGCGGCAGAACAACAACGGTTCCTAGTAAGCCGATCACGACCCACCGGCCGGCGGATTAGGCCATCAGGCCTAGATAAATCGTTGCACCAGCACACTTGCAGCGCGATCCAAGCTGCTGTACGGCCATAGAAATTGGCGAGCTAGACAAAAAAAGACCGCCCCTGCGGAGCGGCCCGAAGTCTAGGGAGGAAACGCCCAAAGGAGGGCTGCCAGATCGGGACGCGATCGCGATCTGGCCACTACTTATTACGCTGCACTGCAACATCTTAAAAGCTCAAATAAGCGGCATCTTGCATGCAGATTGTGCACGCGCGTGGGCGTGTGCGGCCGGCGTACGCGCTAGGTTTGTAGATTTTTGTTGCAGCGCAACATCGGGCGCCGCACGCGTGATCTCCAGACGCGCCTCGTGCGGGCTTCTCAGACGCGCAGCGGCAGCCTGCAGCCCGGCGTGATCAATCCCGGTTGCCAGCTCGGGATCACCCTCCGGCATTCCTTTTCGATCCGCTTGCGCGGTGGAAGCAGACGGTGGCGTGGGCGGCTACACTTACGGCGCCGGACACGCCCGCCTCGGAAGGCACCGTCGGGGTGCGCCCATTCAGTGGCCCGCAGGGCTCCTCCGCTTCGTCCTGGCCAGAACAGGGTAAAAGCTGGACTCCTCGGAGCGGGTCAGGCCACAAAGCAGATCACGCCGCGCCAATCCCGGCTCGCTTCAGCGTGACCGCGAGCAGGTCGATCTGAGCGGCGATGCGGGTGAGCGGCTCGGCCTCGGAGCCGTCAGGCCGGGGCGGCAGCGCCTCGCCGCGGGCGGCCCGGGCGAGCGAGGCCGACATCCAGTCGCGCCACGCCCGCCAGGCCTCCGGGTCGAGACCGCGGGGCTCCGGATCGTGCCGCAGGCTCGCGAGCCGGCCGGCCATCCGCCGCAGCGTGGCGTCGGCGATCAGCGCGGCCTCGATCCGCGAGCGTCCGCGCCGCCGCGGCTCCTGGAGCGCGCGGGCCAGGGAGGCTTCGAGGTTGTTCGTCGCCAGGCCCGCCGTGCGGGCCGCAGCCTCGGCCGCCCCGACGGCGCCCTCGCCCAGGCGCTCCGCGACCACCGCCTCGGCGTAGCGGGCGTGGCTCAGAAGCGCGTTGCGCATCTCGCCCCGCACCCGCGCCGGCTCCCACAGCGGCCACAGCACCAGGCCGCTCAGCACCGCGACGGCCCCGCCCAGAACCGTGAACAGGGCGCGCATCCCGACGATCTCCCAGGACGAATGACCGGGCTCGACCAGCTCGACCAGCACCACCACCAGGGGCGTGAGGCAGGCGATGAAGGTGCCGTAGCTCACCCCCCGGGCCGCGAAGCCGATGATGCTCAGGGGCACCATCAGGGCGGCGAGCACCGGCGGCGAGGTGGCGAAGAAGGCGAGCACCGCCCCGATCACTCCGCCGAGCACCGTGCCGCCGATGCGCTCCAGCGCCCGCTGCCAGGTGGCGGCGTAGAAGGGCTGCATGGTCAGCACCACCGTGATGGTGAGCCAGTGGGTGAACGGGCCGGGCCACAGGACGGTCACCAGCAGGGCGGGCAGCGCCACCACGGTCGCCCGTACGGCATGGCGCAGGTTGGCCGACGACCAGGTCAGGTTGGCCCGCAAGGGCTGCAGCAGCCGCTCGCGCCAGGGCAGGGCCGGGGCACCGGCGAGGCCGTTACCGCCGGCGAGGTCCTCTGCTCCCGAGAGCTTGACGCCGATGCGCAGGCGGTCGAAGGCTCGCTCGGCCATCCGCCGCAGGGCCGGATCGGCCTCGGGCCGCGGCCGGGCGCGGGCGAGCGCGCGCTCGATCCGGGCGAGGTCCACGGGCCGGTCTTGGCGGATCGCGCGGGACAGGAGGCGCAGCAGGGGCGGCAGCAGGCGCAGGACGCGCGCGGCCTCGGCCCGGCGCGCCGGCTCCGCCCGCTCCAGGTAGTCGGACAGGGCGATCAGCACACCGAAGAGCTGCTCGGCGGCCTCCAGGCGGATCAGCGCCCGGGCGTTGCGCTCCGACAGGCGGGCGCGGCTGCGGGCGAGGTCGAGAACCAGGGTGCGAGCGGCCTCGAGGGCGTCGCGCACGGCCCGGCGGTGGGCGCGGGCGTGCTGCTCCCACCCGGCGAGGTCGGCCCCGTGCGGGCCGGCGGAGAGCCGGCGCAGGTCGCGGGCGAGATGCCCCAGGCCGGACCAGACGGAGGCGATGGCCGCGTGAGCCGGCCGGTAGGGGTGCAGGCGCCAGACCGCCAGGGCGAGGAAGGCGGCCCAGAGCCCGCCGGCCCAGAACATCGCCGCCACCACGGCGCCCTCGCCGGGGCTCAGCGCCCGGTCGAGGGCGAGGCAGAGCACCACCACCAGCACGTTGCCGACGGTCTGGGCGGGCACGCCCCAGATGCGCACGAAGGTGCAGCCGAAGATCACCGCGCAGGCGGCGGGCAGCACCACGGCCGGGCCGGAGGCCTGCATGACCCCGAAGGCGCCCCAGACCACGCCGCCGAGACCCGCGAAGGCGACGAGCGCCCGCAGCCTGGGGCGGATCGGCCCGCCGATGTCGCAGAAGCAGGTGAGGTTGGCGGCGAGGGCCATGGTGAGGAGCGGCGGCCAGGCCAGCCACTCGTTGAGAAGGATGATGGCCGCGAAGGCGACCGCCGCCCGCAGTCCCTCCGCGAGGCTGATGCCGGCGAGGTCCGGCGCCAGCGGCAGGCGAGCGAGGTCGGGGCCGGGGTTGCGCAGCGTCCCCCGGCGGCTTGGGACGGGCTTCATCGGCGGGGGCGGATCGGCATGGAGCGGGCAGCGGACGAATAAGAGCAGGCGCGGCAGGCGCTCGGAAGGGCGCTTATCTCGTGCCTTCAGGGATGGTAGCGAGGGGGGCGAGGGCGGCAAAGCGGGAAACCTAACCGCAGTGTCGGTCCCACGCCGCCGCTCAAGCCCATCTGAGCCCTGCCCCGTGCCTGCGCCCCTGGCGGACCTGATTGGGTGAGGTGCCGTTCGCGCGTGAGGCATTGCGGGACGCAGACCTGCCGGCCTTCGCCCTGGCGAACAAGCGCCCGCAAACCGCCCGCCGGCCGATCGCACCCGCCCGACCTTCGCGCGTTTCCTTCCCATAAGCACGAGGCGGAAGCCGTTCTGCGTATGGGTGAGTAGCGCCCGCTACGGGCCGAAGTGCCTGAAGCTCCACTCGAAGCGGCCTTGGCCCGCTGGCGCAGGGCTATCGAGGGGTGAGGCGGTATCCATCGCGCTTCCGCTAACGAGATGCGAGCAAATCAGCGCGCAGAGCCGTGGAGTGTAACTATGTCTTGAAACACGGTCAGGAATGTGAGGATGAACCATGCTTGAAGTTAAGATCTGGAAGGACGGACAGCAGCCATCAGATCCATACAACCATGTAATGGTGCTTGAGCATGACTACCAGTTTTCCTCGCCTAGGTATGAGGTAATACTTACCGAAGGTGGGACCGTTCACACGGGCATCGCCTTTAAGTCGATCATTGAAGACGCCGTCGAGGCCGCCGGCGAGGAAGCTGCAAGGCACGGCATCGACACGACGGTATATGTGAAGCCGGTCTAGGATTACAGTTGCCGGTCAAACGCCGGGCGTCACGTGCGCTTGGCACTTCAGCCCCAGGGCAGCATCTTTGACCGCATTTTTGATTGGCGGACACGATTGAGGGTGATGGCAACCGCCATATTCAAGAATTCCGAGAGGCATCAGATGCGAGGGCATCCGGCTGTTGGATGACGACCACCTTGCCTGTCTTGTCGCGACAGGAGGCCGTAGCTAATGCCTCTCGCGCCTGTACCAGTGGGAACGGTATGAGCGGCGGCGGTGCTAACGCACCGGACGCGACCTGCTCGAAAAGGGCCGCCCGCGCTGCGCGGGCCTCCGCTGGCCGGGAGGCGAGGAAGTGGCGGATCTCGACGCCGATCAGCGCCGCGCTTTTCAGCAGCGCCAGGTTGGCTGGCAGCGCCGGAATGCTGCCCGCGGCAAAACCGATCACGAGGTGCCGACCCTCCTTGGCTAATGATCGGAACAGCGCCTCGAAGGTCGGCCCGCCGACCGGATCGACCACGACGTCAACGACGCCGCGCGGCGCAGCGGCCTTGATCTCGGCCCGGATGTCCGGGCCGGCGGAGTTGATCGCTGCCTGTGCTCCCAAGGCGCGGACGCGGTCGCGCTTCTCCGGTGTTGAGGCGGCGGCGATGACGTATGCCCCCGCTTTTGCAGCAAGCTGAACGGCAGCCGCGCCGACCCCACCTGCCGCCCCTGCGACCAGCACCGTCTCACCGGCCCGGACCCCGCCCCGTCCAAACAGCGCGTACTGGGCGGTCTGGTAGTCGAGCAGAATGGCGGCGGCGTCGGCGAAGGCGAGGTTTGCCGGGATCGGCTCGACCTCGTCAGCAGGCGCGAGGGTGTATTCCGCCAAGCCTCCGCCGAATTGCCACGTTGCGACCCGGTCGCCTGCGGAAAGGTGGTGAACCTCTGCGCCCACCGCGTCCACGACCCCAGCGATCTCGCCGCCGGGCACGTAGGGCAGCGGCGGTTTGTATTGATAGCGGCCCTGAATGATCAGGCCGTCCACGAAGCCGAGTGCCGCCGCCGCCACGCGGATGCGGACCTGTCTGGCGCCCGGTTCTGGGATATCCCGGTCGACCAACTCGAAGTGATCGAGGGTGCCGTAGGCCGATCCTTCAAAGCTTTGCATCTCTCTCTCGTGAAAGCTTCGCCTTTCTCTTGTGCGCCATTCTCCTCGATGGGCCAACAGTAGCTGCCCTGACCGCACAAAACTCATCATCCGAATGTACAGAAAACGACGGGATACTGTTGGCGAATTCCAGCGGCCCTTCGGCCAGGCGTCTCGCGCGGCTGCTTCACGAGCATGAAGCCCCTGCGTCGGCGTGCTTCGTGGGGCGCCAGTGGGAATTCGCCAACGGTATCCCGTCTGGCGATCGGATGCAGCGGCATCAGATGGCTTCGATGATGCTTCTGGCGCGGCTGTTCTAAGCAGAAGGGCACCTCAGAAATGAGGTTCCCTTTTGTTTTGCATGACCACGCATGCAACGCGGCTTGGCTCAGGAGCGAGCCGCCGGTCGAAAAATCGAGCTCGACCGAAATCTGCGGGCGCCGGCCCAAGCCGGTGCCCGCACCTCTTCATTCCGGATCCTCGAGCTTCACGGCGTGTGGCGCCCGACTTTAGGCGGCGGCGCGAGCCGTCCATGCGGCGGCCCCAGCTCCGGCGCGCCGGCCGAACACCACGCCCGAGGTCAGGCCCGAGCCGCCCGGATAGCCGTTGAAGAACACGCCGCCGACCATCTCGCCGCAGGCATAGAGGCCGGGAATCGGGCTGCCGTTCTCGTGCATCACGCCGCCGGCCTCGTCCACTTCGACGCCGCCATAGGTGAAGGTGATGCCGCCGGTGACCGGATAGGCCTTGAACGGGCCGGTTTCGATGGCCTGCGCCCAGTTCGACTTCGGCAGGGCGAGCCCCTTCGTGGCGCGACCGTCCTTCACCGTCGGATCGAACGGCACGGCCGGATCGACCGCGGCGTTGAACTGCGCGATGGTGGCGAGAGCCTGCGCCTTATCGATGCCGTCGAGCTTGTCGATCAAAGCCTCCAGCGTATCGGCCTCGACGAAGTGCGCGTCATGGAAGCGATACTCGCTGTAGAGCAGGTGATCGACCTTCGCGTCGAAGATCTGCCACGCGACATGGCCAGGCTGCTCCATGATGGCGCGCCCGAACTGGGCGTAGGTGTAGTTGCGGAAGTCCCTGCCCTCGTCGACGAAGCGCTCGCCGCGCGCGTTCAGCATCACGCCAAGGAAGTAGCAGATCTTGCGGTAGTGCTTGCGCTCGAGGTGCGGCAGGTCGAGGTTGCCGTAGTCGGGCGTGTGCAGGTCCATCGGCGTAGCGTGGCAGCCGCCGTAGAAACCGTGCCGCTTTGCGCCGAGGCGCAGTGCCATCGCGATCCCGTCGCCCTGGTTATACGGCGTGCCACGCACCTTCGCGGCCTCCCAGCCTGGTCCGATGAGCTCGCGCCGCATCTGCGCATTCGACTCGAAGCCGCCGCAGGCGAGAACGACGGCCTTGGCGGCGATCACGCCCGCCTCGCCCGCGCCGTTGCGCACCCGGATGCCGCGCACGCGCCCGCCCTCCGTGACGAGATCGGTCGCGGCGCAATCGTAGCGGATCTCGCCGCCGAGCGCCGCGAAGGCGGCGCGCTCGGCCTCGGCGAGGCCGAAGCCCTCGTTGTGCGTGGCGAGCGTCAGTCCGCCCCAGAAGATGAAGCGCCCGTCCTTTTCGAAGGATTGGCGGGAGTAGATCGGCTCGAACTTAACGCCCTGCGAAGCCAGCCAGCGGACCGCATCGTAGCTCTCGGCGATCAGCGTTTGCTGCTCGCGGCTCAGCGGCCGCCTGTCGTTGAAGCCGAGGAGGTCCGCGGTGAAGCGCTCGGCGGTGTAGGCGCCGAAATCGGTGCGGGCGAGGCGCGGATCGTCCGGGTCGGCGAGCAGCGGCAGCAGGTCGTCGTTCCCGTTGTAGACGAAGCGCATGGCGCCAGCCGTGTAGGCGGTGTTGCCGCCCGCCAGTTCCTCCGTGGCCTTCTCGATGACGAGGACGCTCCGGCCCTGCTCGCGTGCCGCGATCGCCGCGCTCATCGCGGCATTGCCGGAGCCGACGACGACGATGTCCCAGGATGTCTGCATGGTAAGTGTCTCCGCATAGAGGTCGAGAGGATCGGTCAGGCCTGCGCCGGCACGCGCGCCGCGGCGCCGGAGCGGTAGAGGGTCAGGGTGGCGGCAAGGCCGCAGGCGGCGGCCAGCATGAGCCAGTATCCGGGGGCGGCCCGGTCGCCGGAGGTGCTGATCAGCCAGGTCGAGACCATCGGCGTGGCCGTGCCGAACAGAGCAGCGGCCAGGCTGAAGGCGAGGGAAAAGCTTGTCGCCCGCACATGTGCCGGAACGATCTCTGACAGGGCGGCCACCAGGGCGCCGTTGTAGGCGCCGAAGAAGAACGAGAACCACAGCTCGACGACGAGCATCTTGGCAAAGCTCGGCGACGCTGTGAGCCAGGCGAGCGCCGGGTAGGCGGTGGCGAGCGCCAGCATCGCGATCGCGATCAGGACGGGCTTACGGCCGATCCGGTCCGAGACCGCGCCGCCGATGGGCAGCCAGATGAAGTTGCTGATCGCGACGCAGACGGTGACGGCAAGGCTCTCGCCCTCGCCGAGGTGGAGCACCGCCTTGCCGAAGGTCGGAGTGTAGACGGTGATCAGATAGAAGGTCACCGTCGTCGGCACGGTGAGCAGCGTGCCGAGCAGGATGACGGGCCAGTTCGCCGCCACCGAGCGGAAGATCTCGGCAGTCGAGGGATGCGCCCGCCGGGCCAGGAATTCCGGGGTCTCCTGGAGCGAGCGCCGGATCACGAAGATCAGCGGCACGATCAGGCAGCCGATGAAGAAGGGAAGCCGCCAGCCGCCGTCCGCGATCTGCTGGCCGCTCAGGCCGGCATGCATCAGGTAGCCAATCACCGCGGCGAAGAAGATCGCCACCTGCTGGCTGGCCGACTGGAAGGCCGTGTAGAAGCCCTTGTTGCCGGGCGTCGCGATCTCGAACAGGTAGATCGAGACACCGCCGAGCTCGACGCCGGCTGAGAAGCCCTGCAGCAGACGGCCGATCAGCACGATAACGGGGGCCGCGAGGCCGATGCTCGCGTAGGTCGGGCAGATCGCGATCAGGACCGTGCCGAGCGCCATGATCGACAGGGTGACGATCAGGCCGCGGCGGCGACCAATCCGGTCGATATAGGCGCCGAGCACGATCGCGCCGACCGGGCGCATCAGGGCGCCGAGCCAGAAGGTCGTGAAAGTCAAGAGCAGCGCGGTGACTTCGTTCACCGGCGGGAAGAACGCCTGTGCAATGTGCGAGGCGTAGAACCCGAACAGGAAGAAGTCGAACATCTCCAGGAAGTTGCCGCTTGTTGCGCGCAGGATGTCCCCGAGGCGGGACGGCGGCGGATCGGCGTCGATGTGAGTCATTCTGGTCCTCCCTGATGGCCTTTTTCGCTTTGCGGCAGCCTTGCAAGGCCGGGGTGGCCTGTCCGCCGACGCATCCCCCGCTGCGGCCCGTGGCGATGGCGTGCGCTGCCTGCCGCACGCGTTCCCTAGCATTGTATACCCTTGTATGCAATTGCCCACGCCATGTCGCGCCTGGTCCTGGACTGCGCTACAGCGGGCCTCATGGTCGTTCGGGGAGAGCAGGGATGAAGGCGCGGAGATCCGACCAGCGGAACGGCTCCGCTTACGAGATGCTTCTGCGCGCCATCGAGGACGGCGAGTTGCCGCCGGGTAGCCGCTTACGCGAGGCGGAGTTGGCCGAGCGATTCTCCATCAGTCGGACGCCGGTGCGTGAAGCGCTCGGCCGGCTCGAAGCGCAGGGGCTCGTCGTGCACGAGCCGCACCGGGGCGCGAGCGTGGCCCAGCTCGACTACGCGCAGGTGACCGAGCTCTACGACCTGCGCGAGGTCCTGGAGGGCATGGCAGCCCGCCTCGCCGCGATCCATGCCAGCGACATCGAGATCGATCTCCTGGAGGAGATGGTCGTCCGCGACCGCGAGATGGCCGACACGGCGGCGGATCTCGCCCGGACGAACCGGCTGTTCCATCGCCAGATCCATGCCTGCACGCGCAACCGCTTCCTCCAGGCGATGCTGGAGAACATGCGCCTCTCGCTCGTGCTCCTGGCTGGCACCACCCTCGCCGTCCCGGGCCGCGCCGCGCAGTCCATTGAAGAGCACCAGCAGATCGTTGACCGCATCCGCGCGCACGATCGCGACGGAGCGGAGGCGGCCGCGCGCGCTCATATCCGCGCCGCGTTCAAGGCACGCATCCGCCTCTACCAGGACAACTGAGCGAGCGCCTTGCCGTCTGGATGCTGCCGGCCGAGGGCTTGATTGTGTGGACGGCTCCTGAAGATGAGAGGCGACGACCTCATCCTGGCACAGCGATGCCGTAGCATGGGCCGTCCACACCATCAGGCCCGGCAAGAGACCGTTGGCATTCGTCTCTCGCGAGAGGTCCAGACCCAAACGAGACACCCTGTGGGTTTGGGGAGCCGGTAACGATCCGTTAACTCTTCGGGTCGACGGTGCCCCCGACGAAGACCCCGCAGATCGGCGGCTGACCCCGCCGGCCGGCAGGGTCAGCGACCGGGACGCCACATCAAAGGGAAACGGGTGCGGCCGGTGACTGCCACTCCGGATCGCGCGCGGGGCGCGGGACGCTGCTGCGTCATGCCCCCTGCCCCGACAAGCTCAAAGAAGGGGCGCAGGCGGAGCCGATCCGCAACCTGGAGAACCGGAATGGATGAGAAGCCGCGCATCTCGGTCGAAGCGATCGAATTTGCCCCCATAGGGCAGGATCAGCTTTCAGCCGACATCACGGTGCAGTTCGGCGGTCCGCAGCAGGGCTTCACCATGCATGGTGTGGTGATCTCCGACTCCGGCGAGGAGAGCCTCAATCGGAAGCTGGCGGTCGCCGAGGCCAAGAGGCTTGCTCGTTTCTTTGGGACGGAGACCACGCTCACCGAGCTTGATGACGAGCGCGAGGCGCCGGAATTCGCATAACCTCGTGCGCGCCAGTGGAGTTACGGGAACGGGCAGCTTCGAGAGATAGGGTCACCGACCGCAACGCCCCCTGAGCGCATTGAGGCGAGCGCGATCGGTCTCCGGCCCTGGGCCGCATATACGCATCTCAAGCGGTCTCGGCCCTCACCCCGCAGGCTCTGGCAGCATCACGAAGCGAAAGCTCAGTCATGGTGCGTCCTGCCCCTCGGATCACCATCAGTGGCCCTTCGGGCGTGGCCCACCTGCTTTCGCCTTTGTAAGAGACACAAAGACTAATGCGAGTCATGGTTGGCAGACAGGCAGGAGAGACTTCCATGCCGTTAGACCACGCACACAGACCTCCGAGAACTCCCTATGAAGCCTTGATGCAGATGGTTATTGAGGAGGACCTGCTAGCCAACAGATTATGGCAAGATGCGGCGAGTCTCAGAAGACGTGGTCTTACTCAGAAGGCTGAAGAGCTTGAGGCAGTATCAAGATCCACTAGGGTGGTTGCAATGAAATGCAGAACCTGGGCCAGCTTGCTACTTAAGTAGTCACGTCACTGATGAGACCTCTGGTGCGGATGATTTGAGCTGGTGGCGAGTTTGCAAGGAACTAACTGCGATTGAGACGATTATCCGACGTTGCGTTTGAGAGCATCACACTGAGCCGGCCGAGCCATACCACCCTCGTGCCGGTCTCTTTTTGTCCTGAGGGTGTCCAATCGACCTTGCTCGAGTGGACCGTTCCGGCCCGGCCGAAGCGGCATGTCCGAAAAACGACGGGATACTGTCGGCGAATTCCAGCGGCTCTTCGGCTGGGCGTCTCGCGCGGCTGCGTTGCGAGTGCGAAATCCCTGAATGCGCCTGCTTCCTGGAGGCCCCAGTCGGAATTCGCCAACAGCATCCGACGGTTTTTCAGACGCTTAAACCTGTAAGGATTGCGTGTCAGGAAATCAAAGTGTTGTTAGGTCGATCGTATCCAGCCCTGGTCGGCCTCATAAGAAGCGCCGAGGATCAAAAGGGGCAAGAGGAATTTCAGGTGCAGAGCAACTAACGAGCTGAGCAACAAGGCGCCCAGTCCGGGCCGAGCCCACCAGGCTGACATGGCCATGTCCAAAGGCATAGATCACGTCGGAGGTCTTCCGCGCAGGTCCAATGCAGGGACGACCGTCCGGCATGCTCGGACGATGCCCGAGCCACACGCGCAGGCGGTCGGCCGGCACGGTCCCGGCCAGTCCCGGAAACATCGAGATCAGATGATTGCGCAGGATTTCCGCGCGTTTCCAGTTGGGCACCGCCGCTAAGCCCGCGAACTCAACCTGGCCGGCAGCGCGCAGCCCTCCGTTCATAAAATTGGCAATCATCTTGGCATCGGAGGCCATCATCGGCGTGCGTGGACCTACCTTGGCGTCAGGGATCATCACGTGGTAGCCGCGCTCGCTTTCCAGGGGGAGCGCGTCGCCGAGCGATGCGGCAAGCGTCTTCGAGCGAGCGCCCGCCGCCACAACGGCGCAGTCACAGGCAATCTCACCCTGTTCCGTCGTAACGGCAGTGAGACGGCTTCCTTCGAGACGGAAACCCGTTGCGCGGGTCGTGACGTATGTGGCACCCCGCTCGCAGGCTAGCTTGGACAGAGCGGCTATATAGTTTCCCGGATCGCGGCAATGCCCCGCCTCTTCGACCACAAGGCCAAAGGTATAGCGCGGATGCAGATTGGGCTCGCGCTGCCGTAGTTCTTCGGCTGAGAGTTCGAGCCACTCGACGCCGACCTTGCGACGGATTGCCCAGGATCGGGCATCGCCTTCGAAGGCTGTTCGATCAGGATAGACGTGCAGTACGCCGCGGCGCTCAATCAGCTGTGGCACGCCGGCCTCGGCGGCAAGGCTCGCATGGAGTTTGGGCGCGTCGACGAGCAGCGTCCTCATGGCTTGAGCCGTATGCTCAATCTGCGCGGAGGTCCTGGCCGCCAGAAGGAAGCGGATCAGCCAGGGCAGGACCTTCGGCAGATAGGCCCATCGGATCGAGAGCGGGCCAAGCGGATCGAGGAGGAAAGATGGGACCTTCTTCCACATCCCGGGCTCGGCCGGTGGGATGACGGAATGCGAGGAGAGCCAGCCGGCATTGCCGTAGCTTGAGGCTTGCTCGCCACCTGGTTGACCCGGATCGACCACCGTGACGCGGTGTCCTGCCCGCAGGCACTCGATCGCGCTTACCGTCCCGACGGCGCCGGAGCCGATGATGACGACATGGCGACCTGTTGTTGCGGGCATCCGCTGCCTTCCTCGATAGGTGCCGATCGGGCGCTGAGTGGCTCAGCCGGCCGCCTCGGAGCACTATCACAGTCAGGACCGAACGATCGCCCGTGAGCTCGGATGCTCGCGGTTCCCTGCCCGCCTGTCACGCCGGCCCATTCGCATAAGAGCGGCGTAGGGAACCAGAGCCCGGTTCTCGCTACGGATCACAATTTGGACGGAGCATCCGCGTGCGTTGCGAGCCAGAGGACATGGCGACGGCCGCTTCTGCCGTTCGCGTGCACCCGGATCTCGTCCACCTCGAAACCCGTGTTCCGCAAGCGCGCCTTGAACTTCCGGTCCGGTCCGCCCGACCACACCCCCAGGATCCCGCTCGGGCGCAGCGCGTATCGGGCACGCTTCAGGCCCCAGGCGTCGTAGAGCCGGTCGTTCTCCAGCCGCGTCAGCCCCTCGGGCCCGTTGTCGACATCGAGCAGGATCGCGTCGTAGCACGCGGGCACCTGTTGAATGACACGCTTGACGTCCTCTTCTCGCACTTCGACGCGCGGATCATCGAGGCTCCCGGCGAACAGATGAGCCAGCGGGCCGCGGGCCCAGGCCACAACGGCAGGCACCAGTTCCGCCACCACGATCCGTGCGTCCGGTCCGAGTGCATCGAGGGCGGCGCGCAGGGTAAAGCCCATGCCGAGCCCGCCGATCAGCACCTTGGCGTGCGGGCGATCCTGCAAGCGAGCGCAGGTGAGGGCAGCCAAGGCGGCCTCGGATGTGCACGCACGATTGTTCATCAGCTCGATCGTGCCGACGCAGATCGTGAACTCGCTGCCCCGCTGCAGGAGGCGCATCGGCTCGCGCTCACCGGGAATGGTGGCAGTGTCGACTTGAACCCATGGTGTCAAAGAATGGAGCCTCCAGAAGGGCACAGGGCCAGCGCACCGCTCCGCTGCGGAGCGGTGTCCAACAAAGGACCCAACCCTGCGCGACCGGTTTGTGGCGCACCCTGATCCTCCGCCCGGATCGACAACGTCATCTCCGGCCCCGTTCCCTGAGGGCGCCGGAGTTGGCCAGGACAGCCCGATCGTGCGATGCTCCCCGCAATGACCGACACCAGCCTCCATCCCTTCAGCATCGAAGTCTCACCGCTGATATCGCCTAAGGGCAAGTTTGGCTGGGCGATCCGCAAGCACGGCAAGCTCCTGGAGCGGTCGGACCGGCCGCACGAGAGTGAGGCCAAGGCGCACGCTCAGGCGCTCGCAGCGGTAGAGCGGGCGTTCCGTGCGGGCGCAGAACTGCGGCGGCGCTGATCCCGCGCGGGCAACGCCTCGGCGGCCTTCTGCGAGTTTTCGGATGCGGAGAGCAAACCGTGTCATCCCGGCCCTCGGAAAGGACGGGCAGGGCCGATGACGGACCGCTCGATCGAACCGGACGAGCGGCGCGGGATGGCCGCTCAGAAGGCAACAAACCTTTGCCGCAAGCGCGCTGAAGTCAAAGCCCAGCACGCGGCGCTGGCTGCGCGTCAGCAGGCGCTCGAGGCCAATCTGTTCGCGGCAGAGGCCGCGACCTGGCCCGAGGCGGCGGCCAACGCGCGGTAGCTGCTCGAGTGCTTCAACCTCGGGGCCGAGGTCGCTTACGGACTGGGTTCTGACGGCGCGCGATGCACGATCATCCTGCCAGTTTCGACACGGTCGGCGGGCAAGCCCGCCGGCACCTGCTGCGGCGTAGCGGACTGCTATGCTGCGGCGGAACCGAACTCTTCAAGCCTAAGCTGACGACCAAGTAAAATCATCACGCGCTCTAGGTTGCGTTGCGCTAGAGCGCGATCCAGATCACGCAGCACATGGCACTTGATGAGCGCTCTAGCGGACGGCTTCATGATACACCCTTGTGAACCAGCTTTAGTGCGGACTGGGGGTAATCCTCTGGGACTTGAGCTTCTCGGTGGACGCCACGAACAGCCTGCCACCCGACCATCTCACTTCGGCGCACTAGCGAGCTGTGGCGCATCGCTCACGACCAAGCTTGCGGGTGCAGATCAGAAGTGGTTGCCGTAGATAATCTCTGCGTGTTTGCAGCCACATGTTCGCGATAGCGGACAATGACGGCTTCGAACCCCTTGCCCACCACCAGCATGCCGGCTGCTTCAAAGGCGGCACTCACCTTCTCGCTCACCATGAGCTGAGCCTCGAGCCAGGCTTCCAAGCCGCCCCGGGCCAGCTTCATGAGCCGAAGTTCAACAACCTTCTGCGCCTCTATCAGCAGCAACGTCGCTTCAAGGCAAGACATGAGCACGGCATGTCTCAGTCAGAGCAATGTATCAGGTCAGCCGTTGGCGTTTATGCCAGCGTGATTCCATCCGCTACAATTTCACTCAGTACATTGCTGCTCGCCACAAGCGCACGGAGATACTCAGCATTGGACGCTAAAATCACATCGACCGGCGTCCGCGACTTGGATAGAACGCGACCGTAAGTAAGCTTGGCTTTAAGCTCGCTCTCAGCGTAGGAGAACCAGATCCTCTGCTGCGCACCTGCCTTCTCGAGAAGACGAGTAGCGATAGAGTACACGCTCGCCTGAGTGGCTGCAGGCTGGGGGGCGGCACTCACACCGGCAACCGCATGCTCGTTCGTGGCTGGCGCAGGAGCGGGTATTTCGCCCGAGATCTCTGGCGCGCTCACTTCGAGCGAGTGAACCGCGATCGGCTCTGGCTCCGCCGCGATGATCTCAGAAGCGCTCGCCGGCTCATCAGCCTCGGATTGCGCCGCTTCTGACATGAGAGCCTCAGGAGCCTCTTCCTGCGCGGGCAACGGCTCAGGGTCGTAGACGGGGACAGCTTCGAGCGACGTCTGCTCACCCTCGGTCGGCGGCAGAACAGCCTGCTCGTCACCAGCCTCGGTGATTTGCTCGCCAGGAGCCACTGCCTCGGTCATGGAGCTTCCCCGTTGGGCTGATGTTGAACGCCTACCGCGTCGCGCTGCCATGTCGCCGCTCTCTCACGTCAGAGGCGGGCCCGCGCCCGGGAGGCGCGGGCTCTCGCCAGTCGCACCAGGTTACGCGGCCTTGGCGACCGAATAGATTTCCTTGGCCTGAGCCTGGAACGTGTCGAACTGAGCACGGAGGTACTCCGCCTGGACCTGACCGGCCTCCTGCAGATCACGAGCGCGGATGATCTTATGGGCGACCGCGAAGGCAGCGTTGGCGTTCTGCTCGGCGAAGTCGAGGCTGCGGGCGTAAGCGACGCTAACCGGCAGCTGGGCGGTCTTGAACGAGGACTGGACGGTCTCGTTGAGCTTGCGGGTGTTCTGGAAGAAGGCCGCGACGGCCTGCTGGGCTTGCGCGAGGCTCTTGTCGGCGAAGTTGCGCAGCTCGGCGGGGACCTCGAAGGGGTTCTGGATCGTCATAGACGTTTCTCCACGGGGGTACGCACCGCCTTCTTGTGCGGCGCACCGTAGATGCTGCGACGCACAATGAGATGCAACCCAACCGTTCGGATTAGGCCAAAAGAGATAATGACCAAGGTGTCTATGCGCCCGGTGTGAAGGAACGGTGAGTCCTGACATGCTGACCGGCTGGTGCTTGAACGCCGACAACTGGGCTCAAGGTGAAGCTCCAACCAATTACGAAAACACAGCAATTTCGCCGATCGGCGCGTTCCTGCCGGGTGAATAAAAGAAGGGCCGCCCTCGCGGGCGGCCCGGAGTCTAGGGAGGAAACGCCCATGGAGGGCAAGCACCGCTGCGACGCCATCGCGGCGGTGCATCTGCTTTGTGCCATGCTGCATCGCAGCATGCTATCTTCGGAAGCGCAACCCAGCCACGCCCAAAACGCTTGTACACAACTGTTTAGCGGGAGAAATATCTTTTAAACGCAGCTCACTCCGGCGGCTGATGGGGATGCGGAGCAGAGGAAACGGTGGGCCAGCGGCGGCATCATCGCCCACGCCGCTCGCCCGGCATCGCGCTCCTGGCCAAGGCCGTATAACTTGCCGGATGAACCACTTAGCCCCAGGCTGTCAGGCCGATTGCCAGCGCCGCACGCGGCCGATCACGTTCTCTTGGCCGTGGTAGACTTGCTTCACGTGGGTGTGGCCATCAACGGTGGGGAGCCACGCGTCGTCGAGATAGATCGGCATCGGCACACCTCACGGTCGCATCGACGAAGCATACCTCATGCCGGCCTCGCCAGCAGGATCGCGGTCCTCACCACTATGCGCCGCTGCGCCTCGGTCGCGTTCTCCCAGGCGAGCACCGCGCGGGCGTAGGGGTGGGCCAGTACGACCGCGGCAAGATCAAGAGCGACTCCTTCCGCGATCAGCCGCATGCCGGACGTGGGGTCGTTCAGGTAGTCAGCGACGGCCGCATCAATCTGCTCGTCCGTGACGTGCTTGAGCTTGTAGAGCTCGCCGATCATCGGGGTGTCAGCCACGCCCGAACTCCCACACCGGGATCCCCCGATACCGCCCCGGCTTGTGCCGCGGAATCGTCCAGGGATACTTCGTCAGGTAGTCGGCCTCCACTTCCAGGACCGGGTAGAGGCTGGTCAGCAGGACGCCCGTCCAGTCGCTGCGGATCACGCCGTGCTGTGGGTGGTAGCCAAACAGCGTCAGAGTGTCCCAGCCGAGCCGGTCGGCCTCAGGCCCGAAATCGTCCACGAAGCGCCGGGCGTTGCTCAGGATCTCGACCCACTGGTCGGGTCGGAAGCCTGGGCACGGCGGCTGGCCGGGCGAGAGGCTGGCGAGCCGGCGGCTCCATTCGAGGGCAGCGGTCACTCGGCGGCTCTGGCCTCCTCGCCAGGATCGGCCGGTTCAGTGCCACCATCCTCCTCCGCAGAGCGGGCATCCGTGTTCTGCCCAGACCGCTCCTGCTGGTCCGACCGGCCGCCCCTATAGACGTCGCCGTTGCGGATCGCCTCGCCGCTCGCGACCATCGTGCTGAGGTACGCGTTCAGCGTTGCCGGCGCCACGTCTGGCAAGCGCTGCACGATCTGAGCATGCGAGAGTCCCAGCGGACCCGCGCCTTCCAGGAGTGCTCTCAGGCGGCCCTTGGCCGAGTTCGCCCGAGGCCCGCGGCTGCCACGGCCGGAGGCGCGCGGCGCCTCCATACGCGATGCCCGCCCGACAGCAGGGCTCGCATCGAGAGCCGGATCTGGAAGCGGAGCATTTTCGACGATCGCCCGCAGGGCATTCTCGGCCTGGCGGACCTTCGCCAACTCTGCCCCGATGCGCTCGTACTCGGCCTGAAGCGCGGCTCGCCGTTCGCTCACGTCGGTCAAGGCCCGCGCGAGAGTATCATCCTCGGACACAGCACCCTCTCCGCTCTGACGTACGCGCCCGTACCATAGCGCGTCGGACCGTCAATTCGGACGTCCGCGGCTCCCTTCGAGGACGGTGGGAGGAAGATCGGTAGCCGGGGCGTCGTGCATGCACGGAACTTAACTTAGGACACGTGGCGATGGGCCGGACACCGTTGCGGGGCTGACGGGAATGCGAGCGAGGGCCGGCGATGAGGCTGAAGCTCAAACACCTCGACACCTTCGTGGATCGGCACGGCCACCCTCGCTTCTACGTGAAGCTGAACAAGGTGCGCTACCCCCTTCCCGATCCAGGCGACCGCCCTGAGCCGAATCACACCTTCTGGGACGATACAGGGCGATCTCACGGATCCTCCGCCCCGCGTCCGGAAGCGCGCCCTAGCTCCCGTTGGGGCTGATCTATGCCGCTGGCTATGACCGCTTCGTCAAGATCGGCTTCACGGCTCAATCGGTCGAGGAGCGCATCAGGACGCTGAGCACCGGCTGTCCCATGCCAATCGAGGTCATTTCGACGCTGCCCGGCCGGCAGGCTGACGAGATCCGCTGCACCGCCGAGTCACGGAATACCGGCTACGAGGAGAGTGGTTCGACCGGCGCGGCATGCTTCAGGTGTGGATTGAGGAGCAGCAACAGGGCGCCGTCTCGGTTCCAACCCGGTCCGGAAAGTTTGGAAGTCTGACGCGTTAATCTGTATAAGTTCAGATGCTTAGGAGAAAGGGTGGAGGCCTCGCCCGGAATCGAACCGGGGTGCAAGGATTTGCAGTCCTCTGCGTAACCACTCCGCCACGAGGCCGTCCGGGCGGCAGGCCCTTGAAGGCGCGCCGTCCTCCCGGGACGGGCGGCCGGCCCGGGAACGAGGGCTCTTTAACAGAGCCCGGCCCGGCTCGGCAACCGGGATAAAGCCGGCGAATTTTCGCAGCCCCGGCAGAATCGCGCTTGCGCCCGCTGGGGAGCATGCGCTAAGCGGTCCGCGTCGTTCCCCGATAGCTCAGTTGGTAGAGCAGGCGACTGTTAATCGCCTTGTCGCAGGTTCGAGTCCTGCTCGGGGAGCCATCCGCTCACCTCCGGCCCCTGCGGATCCACCAGTCGAGACCGGGCGGGTTCCCCGGACGGACCGCGAAAAATTGCCGGAACTCCTCCCGCCGCACGAGGTTCTCCCTGCAACTTGCTGCGACGCTTTGGACTGATCGGTCCGGGTCGGCAGCGTCATGACAGACAGGAGACCTCCATGATCGGATGGGCCATTACGTTCCTGGTCGTCGCGCTCGTCGCGGCGCTGCTCGGCTTCGGCGGCATCGCCGGCACCGCGATGGAAGCCGCCAAGATCGTGTTCTTCGTCGCTATCGTGCTGTTCGCCGTCTCCGCCATCTTCGGCCTGATGCGCGGGCGCTCGCCGCGGGTATGACGGCGTGAAGCGGATCGGCATGTGACAGGACGGGGCGGCTTCGGCCGCCCTTTCTCGTGAGGGGCGCCCGGCCCACGGCCTCCGCTCCGCCTTGCCGGCCCAAGCCGCGCTCCCCATATCCCGGGCAGGCGTTCCGGCGAGACCCCGATGGCCGCCTTCTTCCTCTACTTCACCGCATGTCTCGCGGGCGCGCCTGAGAGCTGCGAGATGCGGCGCCTGCCCCTCGACGTCGACGAGGCACGGATCTGCCTGCGGCTTGCGCAGCCGCAGCTCGCGCGCTGGATCGGCAGCCACCCGGAATACCGGATCACCGAATGGCGCTGCGGCGCTCCGCCCCGCGACCGCGGCCGCCGCGTCTGAGCGCGACGGCTTTAGCGTGCGGCGACCCGTGCGAAGGGCAGGATCGCGGCCGGGCGGGTGACGGGAGCGCGTGCCTGCGCCTTCGGCACCAGGCGGTGCACCGTGGCGCTGCGCGGACGCGGCGGCGCGGCGGCGGCCGCCAGGTCGGCGCACCAGATCGCCGCGGCCAGATAGCCGCTGGACATCACCCGAACCGAATCCGGGCGGAGCGGGTACACGAATCGTGCCATGGCGTTCATCGCGACCTCGCAGGAACCGAGGCGGACCGACCCGATCTGCAACGCGGGCCGGGCGGGCCAGGCAGCCCTCGGAGTCTTACTGCCTGGCCCGTCGGCCGCGTCCGGCCGTGCAAGGGAGAGTGGACACGGCGGTTGCAGCGATCGAAGCGAAGCACGAGTCGTGCCATGCGGCGCCGTCCGGCCGGATCCGGCGTGGCTCGTCCGATCATGACCCCCCCTCGCAGCGCCGGTCGTCTCACGGCGCCGCACGCCCTGGTTTAGCGGGGATCGCTCCGCCGCGCCACTTGCGTCGCCGGTCGACCCGCCTGCCGATGCGCCTTACAAGATCACCGCGACAGGGCTGCGATGGTGCGCTCGCGAAGGGGGTGAACAGCATGGCGACAGGACCTTTCGTCTCGACCGATTGGCTGGCCGAGCGGCTCGACGCTCCCGACATCGTGGTCGTCGACGGCTCGTGGTATCTGCCGGCAATGAACCGCGACGCGGAGGCCGAGTATCGCGCGGGCCATATCCCCGGGGCCATCCGTCTCGACATCGATGCGCTGAGCGACGAGACGAACCCCCTGCCCCACATGCTGCCGCGGCCGGAGGTTTTCGCGTCCCGGATGCGCATCATGGGCATCGGCGACGGCATGACCATCGTGGTCTATGACGGGATGGGCCTGTTCTCGGCGCCGCGGGTGCGCTGGATGTTCAAGGTCTTCGGCGCCCGCGACGTGGCCGTCCTGGCGGGCGGCTTCCCGGCCTGGGTGGCGGGCGGCCACCCGGTCGAGGAGGGCGAGCCGCGGTCCCGCGACCGGCGCCACTTCACGGTGCGGCTCGATCACTCGGCGGTGGCGGATGTGGCCGACGTGCAGCGGGCGCTGGCGGGGGCGGCGCAGGTGGTGGATGCGCGCTCCGCATCCCGCTTCGCGGGCGAGGAGCCCGAGCCCCGCCCCGGCGTGCGGCCGGGCCACATCCCGGGCGCCCTCAACGTCCACTACGCCGCCCTGCAGGAGGGCGGCCGGTTCAAGGACGAGGGTGCGCTGAGGCAGATCTTCCGGGAGGCGGGCGTCGATCTCGACCGGCCGGTGGTCACGACCTGCGGCTCGGGCGTTACTGCGGCGATCATCTCCCTCGCCCTCGAAACCCTGGGCCGCCCCCCGCGCGCCCTCTACGACGGCTCCTGGGCGGAATGGGGCTCGCGCCAGGACCTGCCGGTGGCGACGGGGCGATAGAATCTGTCGGAGACAGGGACGGCTTTTCTCCATTCCGGACATCCGACCCGTCGAAGACTGAGAATCCGTCGGGCGCTTCCCGAAGAGCCGGACGGATTCTCGGCGGCCCGCTCCGGCGGCGCTCACGAGCCCGTGAGTTCACGCGCGAAGTGCCGTGGGCGGCGGGCTCGGCGTGGCGATCATCGCCGCGACGCCGGTCGGGCGGATCATCCTGGCCGCCGCGTCGCCCGATCAGCGCCACGCCGAGCCAGTTCCAGGCGGAGAGGCGTTCCCCAGGAAGGCGGCCCCGCAGAGCGCCACCATCACGACGCTAGAGCATTTTCCGACGAAGTGGATCCCGGTTCGTCGCAGACAATGCGGCACAATCAAAAACCTGGAGCAGGATCCGGTCCACCGTGAACGGATCCTGCTCTAAGCTTGTCGAGCGGCGCCACCCGCGCCGCGTCGCCGAGCTTGAGGGCGCGGAAATAGCAGAGCCAGGAGGCCCCGGTCGCGAGCCCCGACAGGACGAGGAACAGCCAGGCGCGGGCCGGCACCGTGCCGGGCGCCTGCCACTGGCCGGTGCCGGCGAGGATCGCCCCGAGGACGCAGACGATCACCAGCGTACGCAACGAAGGTGGCAAAGTCGGAGTTGAGGCTCCCGACCCCGACCTTCGCGAAGATCGCCGTCAGCGCGGCGAAGAGGGCCGAGAGCAGGGCCCAGACCTGCCAGCTTGCCAGGGTGGAGCGCATCTTCAGTGCAGGATCTGGCTCAGGAACAGCTTCGTGCGCTCGTGCTGGGGCGAACGGAAGAAGGCGTCGGGCGTGTTCACCTCCACGATCCGGCCCTCGTCCATGAAGATCACCCGGTCGGCGACCTGCCGGGCGAAGCCCATCTCGTGGGTGACCACCAGCATGGTCATGCCCTCGTCGGCGAGGCCCACCATGGTGTCGAGCACCTCCTTCACCATCTCGGGATCGAGGGCGGAGGTGGGCTCGTCGAACAGCATGATCTTCGGGCTCATGCACAGCGAGCGGGCGATCGCCACGCGCTGCTGCTGCCCGCCCGAGAGCTGGCCCGGATATTTGTGCGCCTGGTCTGGGATCTTCACCCGGGTGAGATAGCGCATCGCGATCGCCTCGGCCTCGGCCTTCGGCATCTTCTTCACCCAGATCGGGGCGAGCGTGCAGTTCTCCAGCACGGTCAGGTGCGGGAAGAGGTTGAAGTGCTGGAACACCATGCCGACCTCGCGGCGGATCTCGTCGATCCGCTTGAGGTCGTTGGTGAGCTCCACCCCGTCGACCACGATGCGGCCGGCCTGATGCTCCTCCAGGCGGTTGATGCAGCGGATCATCGTCGACTTGCCCGAGCCCGAGGGGCCGCAGATGACGATGCGCTCGCCGCGCCGCACGGTGAGGTCGATGTCGCGCAGGACGTGGAACACCCCGTACCACTTGTTCACGCGTTCGAGCGTCACCGCCACGGGCGCGGAATCGAGGCGCGTCGCCGAAGTGTTGGCGGGCGCGAGGTCCGGATCGATCTCCGGGAGGGAGGGGGCGGAGGGCGCAGCAATCATCGGGATCACCGTTTTGGATGCGGGGGCGCCCGGCGGCCTTCCGCCGGGCGGCTCCGTCAGCGGATCGGCGGGCCGTATTGCAGGCCGCCCTTCGACCACAGGGCGTTCACGCCACGCTGGATCTTGAGCTGCGAGCCCTGGCCGACATTGCGCTCGAACACCTCGCCGTAATTGCCGACGAGCTTGATGATCCGGTAGGCCCAATCGTTGGTGAGCCCGATCCCCTCGCCGAACTTGCCCTCGGTGCCGAGGATGCGCTTGACGTCGGGATTGTCCGTCGACTTGAGCATCTGGTCGACATTGGCCTGCGTGATGCCGGCCTCTTCGGCGTTCAGCATCGCGAAATGGGTCCAGCGGACGATGTCGGCCCATTGCGAATCGCCGTGGCGCACCGCCGGCCCGAGCGGCTCCTTCGAGATCACCTCGGGCAGCACGACGTTGTCGTCCGGGTTCGAGGCCCGCAGCCGCTCGGCGTAGAGGCCCGACGCGTCGGTGGTGAAGGCGTCGCAGCGGCCGGAATCGTAGGCCTTGAAGGTCTCGTCCGCGGTGGCGAAGGCCACGGCCTCGTATTTCAGCTTGTTGGCGCGGAAATAGTCGGCGAGGTTGAGCTCGGTGGTGGTGCCCTGCTGGGTGCAGATCGAGGCGCCGTCGAGCTGCTTGGCCGAGGTCACGCCGAGCTTCTTCTTCACCATGAAGCCCTGGCCGTCGTAGAAGTTGACCGACGGGAAATCGAGGCCGAGCGAGGTGTCGCGGGACATCGTCCAGGTGGTGTTGCGCGACAGCACGTCCACCTCGCCCGACTGGAGCGCGGTGAAGCGGTCCTTGGCCGAGAGCGGGATGAAGCGGACCCTGGTGGTGTCGTTGAAGATCGCCGCGGCGAGGGCCCGGCAGAAATCGACGTCGAGGCCGGTCCAGCGCCCCTGCGCGTCCGGCACCCCGAAGCCCGCGAGGCCCGGATTCGAGCCGCAGGCGATGAACCCCTTCTGCTTGATGCTGGCCAGCGTCGCCTGAGCCTGCGCGGCTCCCGACAGCAGGCAGACGCTCAGACTGAGGCCGAGTGCCGCGATCATCGTCCTCATCCGATCCCCGTGTCTTCTCTCGGCCGCGGCCGGTTGCACTGTCGGGGTGGCCGGCCTGCGTCCTCACTCCGCCCCAAGCAAGGATTCTGCCTAAGCGAGTGGCATTCGAGGCGAAGCCCGGTGCCCGGTCAAGGGGTTGCGCCATCCGCCGCGGGGCGCCCGCGGCTTGACGCGGGAAGGCCGGCCGGGCTGTGGTCGCGCCCTCCTCCCGCCCCCGCATCCCGAGGTCCGATGAGCACCACGCCCCCCCGCGATCCGAGCCGTCTCGGCGAACGCACCCGCCTCGTCCATGCCGGCCGCGACCCCTCGCGCCAGCACGGCTTCGTGAACACGCCGATCTATCGCGGCTCGACCGTGCTCTACGAGAGCTACGACGCCCTGCAGCACCGGCGGGCGGAATACACCTACGGGACGGCCGGCACGCCGACGACGCGGGCGCTGGAGCAGGCCTGGACGCAGCTCGCGGGCGCCGCCGGCACCGTGCTGACACCCTCCGGGCTCGCGGCGGTCACGGTCGGGCTCCTCGCCTGCCTCAAGGCGGGCGACCACCTGCTGGTGACGGATTCCGCCTACCGGCCGACCCGCGCCTTCTGCGACGGGTTCCTGGCCCGGTTCGGGGTCGAGACCACCTATTACGATCCGACGATCGGGGCGGGCATCGCCGAGCTGATGCGCGGCAACACCGCGGCGGTGCTCACCGAGGCGCCGGGCTCGCAGAGCCTCGAGATGCAGGACATCCCGGCCATCGCCGCCGTGGCCCATGCCCGGGGCGCCTGCGTGCTCATGGACAATACCTGGGCGACGCCCCTGCTCTTCCCGCCGCACGAGCGCGGCGTCGACATCGCCATCGAGGCCGGCACCAAGTACCTGTCGGGCGGCTCGGACCTGCTCCTCGGCCTCACCTCCGCCAATGCGCAATATTGGCCGGCCCTCCAGCGCACCTTCGCGCTCTTCGCCATGTGCGCGGGGCCGGAGGACGTCTTCCTCGCCCTGCGGGGCCTGCGCACCCTGCCGCTGCGTCTCGCCGAGCACGGGCGGCAGGCGCTTGCCATGGCGGAGTGGCTGAAGGCCCGGCCCGAGGTGGCGCGCGTGCTCCACCCGGCCCTGCCGGAGGATCCCGGCCACGCCATCTGGACCCGCGACTTCAAGGGCGCCTCGGGCCTGTTCTCGGTGATCCTGAAGCCCTGCTCGGAGGCGGCGGTCGCCGCGATGCTGGACGGGCTCGAACTCTTCGGGATGGGCTTCTCCTGGGGCGGCTTCGAGAGCCTCGTCATCCCGTTCGACTGCCGGACCTACCGCACCGCCACCGCCTGGGCCCCGGGCGGGCCGGCCCTGCGCTTCCACATCGGGCTGGAGGATCTGGAGGACCTGAAGCGGGACCTCGATGCGGGCTTCGCCCGGCTGCGGGCGGCCGGGTGAGGCTGTCCCGGCAGGGTCCGGCGGGCGCTCATGGAGGCGCCCGACGGACCGTCACTCTCTCCCCGCCGTCGCCTCAGCGGGCGGCATCGAGGATGCGGGTGAACGACGCGCGGGTGTCCCGCATGGGCGCCCCGTCCGGGTCGAGGCCGTGCCGCCGGGCGATCCAGGCCGGATCCGTGGCGGTCGCGCGCACCCGCCCCGCGGAATCCTCCCAGACCAGGATCCTGAGCGGCAGGTCGAGGCCCGCCGTCGGGGCGGCGCGCATCAGGGGCGCGTCCGTGCGGGCGTCGCCGAACAGGATGAGCCGCGCCGGGCGCAACGGGATGCCGGCTCCGCGCGCCGGATCGATCTCCGCATGGACGGTGCCGCCGCCGGCCCGGATCGCCGCCGTGAGGCGCGCCACCGTCTCGGCGACCGACCCGGGGCTCGATACGCTCACGAGGCCCTCGCCGACTCCCGGCGCAGGCGGCTCCGTGCCGGGATCGCGGCAGACCGGGATGGCGGAGGACTGGCCGGGGGCGGGGCCGGCCGGGGCGGCGAGGAGAAGAAGGGCGAGGAATCGCCGGGCCATGCGGAGAAGTTCCCGCTGCGGCTGCAGTCAACCCCGCATACACGTTCCGAAGCGATGCCAAAAGCCCGGCTCGGGCCGGGGTGTCCGGCTTGGGGCCGGACCGACCGGCTCAGGCCGGACCGTCCTCGCGGGCGCGGCGCTTCTCGCGGAAGATCAGCGCGAGGTTGCGCAGGTAGATCACCGTGCCGAGGCTCTGGCCGAGGATGAAGACCGGATCGCGCCGGTAGAGCGCATAGGCGAGCAGCACCGCCGAGCCGCCGAGCGAGAAGAACCAGAACGACAGCGGGATCACGCTGCGCCCGGCCCGCTCGCTCGCGATCCACTGCACCAGGAAGCGGGCGGTGAACAGCGTCTGCCCGAGGAGCCCGACCAGCACCATGAGGTCGACCGGGCCGGTGAAGAGCGAGGCGAGGTAGGCTCCGAGCCCGTGCATGATGTCGGCGACCATCAGCCCGCCTCCCCGTCGGCCGCGACGAGATCGGGCACGCGGCGGCGGCGCCGGATCAGCCACCACACCCCGGCGAGGTCGAGGAGACCGACCCAGAGCCGATCGAACAGGCCGTAATTGGAGCGCCCGCTCAGCCGCGGCCGGTCGACCACGTCGACATGGACCACACGAAAACCCTCGCGGGCGACGAGGGCGGGCATGAAGCGGTGCAGCGCGTCGAAATACGGCAGGGCGAGGTAGACGGAGCGGCGGAAGACCTTGAGGCCGCAGCCCGTGTCGCGGGTGGCGTCGCGCAGGATGCGGCTGCGCACCCCGTTGGCGATGCGCGACTGCAGGGTCTTGAGGCGCCCGTCCTTGCGGCCCACCCGCTGCCCCTGCGCGAGGCCGGCCGCCGGCCCGGCCGCTTCGAGGGCCGCGACGAGCCGGGGAATGAAGGCCGGGTCGTTCTGCCCGTCCCCGTCGAGAGTGGCGACGAGGGGCGCCCGCGCGGCGCGGGTCCCCGAGCGCACCGCCGCGCTCTGGCCGCAGCTGTCGCGGTGGCGCAGCACGCGCAAGACAGGGTGCGCCTGCCGCGCGGCTGCGAGAGCAGCCGGGGTGGCGTCCGTGGAGCCGTCGTCCACGTAGATGATCTCGAAGGGGGCGAGCGGCGCGCAGGCGGCCGCGATCTCGGCTACCAGGGGGGCGATGTTGCCCGCCTCGTTGCGCACCGGCACGACGACGCTGAGCCGCAGGGTCTCGGTCACGGCGTCACCGCGTAGGCGTCGAGCCCGACCGGCTTGCCGCCGTTGATGTTGAAGCCCGCGACGCGTCCGATCGTCCGGGGATGCAGGTCCCGCGCGGCGAGGGCGGCCCGGACGGGCTCGCGGAAGCGGTCCTCCACGTAGAGGAGGCGGCAGCCGCCCGCGGCCAGGAACGCGGCCGCCTCGTCGCCGGAATCGAGCATCGCGAGGTCGGTGCCGGTGAGGAAGACGAGGCTCGGCTCACGGTAGCCCAGCGTCGCCACCTCCGCGGGGGCGCAGGGGAGCTCCGCCCGCAGGGCGGCGAGCCGCGGCGAGACCTTGAGGGAGGCCAGGACCGGCTGGGTCAGCCCGAACACGGCGGGGCTGAGCAGCATCGCGGCGAGGACCGACACCGCCAGGGCGCGCTCGGTAAACCCGGCCGCGAAGAGGTGCCAGGCCGCGGCGGCGACCAGGGTCGCGGCGACGAGGAGCGGCAGCCCGGCCACCGGGAGCACCCCGTCGAGCCGCCAGGCCGCGGCGCAGAGGCCGATGGTCAGGCCGAGGGGCACGAGCGGGACCAGGAGGGCCACCAGCCGCGCACCCGGCCGGCCGCGATGCACCGCCCCGCGGGCGACCGCCATCACGGCCAGGATCGCCAGCGCCGGGCAGAGGGGCAGCACGTAGTGGGGCAGCTTCGTCGGCACCGCCTCGAAGACGAGCCAGGCGGGCACCACCCAGGCGATCAGGAAGGCGACCGCATCCTCGCGCCGGGCCTGCCAGGCGAAGGGGACGGCCATGGCGGCGAAGGCGGCGGCGGGCCAGAAGGTCCCGAAGATGACGAGCAGGTAGGTGCCCGGGGGCGCCCAATGCTGGGTCTGGGCCGTGCCGACCTTGCCCAGCATGTCGTGCCCCACTGCCTCGCCGAAGAAGGCGCCACCGCTCTTGACCGCGATGGCGACGAACCAGGGTGCCGCGACGGCAAGCACGATGAGGAGCCCGAGCCCCGGGCGCAAGGAGCGGAGCCACGCCCCCGACCGCGCCTTGACCGAGAGCGCGAGGGCGGCGAGCCCCGCGAAGAGCGGCACCATCGGCCCCTTGATCAGGATGCCGAGGGCGACGGCGAGCCAGAACGCCAGCACGGTGCCGCCCGGCAGGCGC
Organism: Methylobacterium nodulans ORS 2060; assembly: GCF_000022085.1. Classification (NCBI taxonomy): domain Bacteria; kingdom Pseudomonadati; phylum Pseudomonadota; class Alphaproteobacteria; order Hyphomicrobiales; family Methylobacteriaceae; genus Methylobacterium; species Methylobacterium nodulans. The sequence continues at coordinate 6,478,611 of NC_011894.1, read as the reverse complement.
CCGGCCCGGCCGCGCAGCCAGGCGCGGGCGAGCCCCCCCATGGCCGCCACGGCCGTGGCGGCGAGGAGCGCGTCCGTCTTGGCGAGCCGCGCCTCGGCCGAGAGCATCGCGCAGGCCCCGAACAACGCCGCGGCCAGGAAGGCGTGGCGCCGCGGCAGGAAGGCGAGCGCGGCCCAGTAGGTCAGCAGCACGGCGGCGACCGCACCGAAGAGCGAGGGGATGCGGTAGAGGGCGATGGTGGTGCGGGCCTGCTTCACGCCGAGCGCCTCAGCGGCCCCCACCACGGCGCTCTGCGCCCAGTAGATCCCGACCGGCTTCTTGTGCCGGGCCTCGCCCTGGAAGCGGATGTCGACGAGGTCGCCGGTTTCCAGCATCTGCTTGGAGGCCTGCGCGAAGCGCGGCTCGTCCCGGTCCATCGGCTGGAGCGAGGCGAAGCCCGGCAGGAAGCAGGCGAGGCAGAGGAGGACGAGGAGCCCGCAGGCCGCGGCATGGCTGCGGGCGCCGAGCGACAGCAGCCGGTCGGCGAAGGCCCCGGCGGCGCGGCCGGGGCGCTCCCCGGCGCCGGGCTTCTTCCCGGCACCGGGCTTCTTCCCGGCACCGGGCTTCTTCCCGGCACCGGGCTTCTTCCCGGCACCGGGCTTCTTCCCGGCAGCAAGGCTCGTCATCACGTCGCTCCGAACCGGCAGCGGGCCCGCGACGGCACTCCGCCCCCGGTCGCCGCGATGGGCGCCCGTGTCGATGATCCGATTCAGAAAGTCAATTTTCCGGAGGTGGCCGGCGCGCGCGGCGGGCGGCGCGCGTCAGCACCCGCTGCGTCAGCATCTTGGGCCGTTGGTATCATACGGCTTCCGGTTGATCCGTTCGGAGACAAGAGGGCGCGGGAACCGCGGGATCCCCTCTCCCGTGCGGGAGAGGGGTAGGGGTGAGGGTCCCGGACGGATCAGTTTTAGATCACTGACCGTGGTGCTGGCAGCGGCCCGGGTCAGGATGCTTGCTGCACCACCTGGGCCCTCACCCCTGCCCCTCTCCCGCACGGGAGAGGGGTTCCCCGCGCATCCTCGTCTCGGACAGATCAACCGAAAACCGTATCACACCGTCATGCCCACGGGCTCGAACAGGAAGTCGTCCACCCGCGGGATCGAGACCGCAAGGTTCACGCCGTAGGAGGAGCGCGACAGGCGCCAGGGCCGGTCGCAGGCGGCGCGCACCGCCTCCGAGGGGCGCAGGCGGCGCAGATGTCCGTCCTCCTCCACCGCCTCGATGATCAGGAAGCCGTAGACCTGCAGCCGCGCGGCCACGAGCTTGGTCTCGCGGTCGCCGGCCGCCACCGGCAGATGGCCGGCCTCGTAGACCGTGTCCATCAGGCTGCGCTGGTCGCGGCGGGAGCGGGCGAGCGCAGGGCTCGGTGCGGCCAGATCCTCCGGATGGTAGCCTCCGGCCGGAAACTTCGACCGCCGGAACGGCACCACATTGCCGGCCTCGCTCGATACGCTACGCATACGCCACTCACCCTGACGGTTGCTCGGGGCCCGGCCGGCCGGGTAAGGCCGCCCTGGCGATGCGGAGCTTTCGACCGATCCGCTTAACGTCCGATTGACCCTGCGGGCCGCGTCACGCGGCCGGCCTGTCCCAGAACGGAGCGCTAGAAGCCCATGCCCGACGCGGCACCGCGGATCCGCCCGGCTCCTCCGGCCCTCGCGGCGGAGGACATCGCCTGCCGGTTCGGCCGGGTGCTGGCCCTCGACGGCGTGTCGCTCGAGGTGCGGTCCGGTGAGATCATGGCGCTGCTCGGCGATTCGGGCTGCGGCAAGAGCACCCTGCTGCGCATCGTGGCGGGGCTGGAGCGGCCGGCCCGCGGCCGCATCCTCCTCGACGGGCGCCTCGTCGCCGGGCCCGGCATCGCGGTGCCGCCCGAGGCCCGCGGGGTCGGCCTGGTGTTCCAGGACTACGCCCTGTTCCCGCACCTCACGGTGGCCGAGAACATCCGGTTCGGCCTCGCGGGCCGGCCCTCCGCCGCGCAGGCCGTGGCCGGTTCGCTGCTGGAGCAGGTGGGCCTGAGCGCGCGGGCGGGGAGCTATCCGCAGACCCTCTCCGGCGGCGAGCAGCAGCGGGTGGCGCTGGTGCGGGCCCTGGCGCCGGGGCCGCGGCTCCTCCTCCTCGACGAGCCCTTCTCCAACCTCGACCGGCGGATGCGCGACCGGGTGCGAGAGGACACGGTCGCGCTCCTGCGCCGCACCGGCACGACAGCGCTCCTCGTGACCCATGATCCCGAGGAGGCGCTCTCCGTGGCGACCCGCATCGCCCTGATGCGGCACGGCCGCATCCTTCAGGTCGCGACCGGCGAGGCGCTCTACCGCCGCCCCACCACCCTCTTCGCCGCCCGCTTCCTCGCCGACGCGACCGAGATCCCGGCCCGCATCCGCGGCGGGGCCGCGCAGACGCCTCTCGGCACCGTGCCGGCCGGGGGCTTCGCCGACGGGGCCGCGGTGCGGGTCTGCCTGCGGCCGGAGGCGCTGCGGGTCGGTCCCCCCGGCACGGGCCCGACCGCGCAGGTGACGCGTCGGGTCTTCCTCGGCTCCTCCGCCCTGCTCCACCTCGCGGTCCCGGGCCTCGCGGAGCCGCTGCGGGTGCGGCTTCCCGGCGCGGAGCCCTTCGGCCCCGGCGACGCGGTCGGCCTGACCCTGTGCGAACACAGGGTCCTCGTCCTGCCCGAGGAAGATGACGCAGATTCCGGGCAAGACTGATGCTCGGTCGAGCGCTCCGCCGCATCGCGGAATCACGCCGCCAACTTTCACATTAAAACAAGTCCAATCTATCGCGCTTGCTTTTTTCTGCGATCTGCTTCTCTACGGGCGGGAGATTCTGGGGAGGGATGGTCCTTGTCGCGAACGCCTATTCGTCCGCTCGTCGTCCTTGCGTCGCTGATCGGTGCCGTGCTGGGGCAGCCGGCCGCCGTGCGGGCGGCGGGTGAGGTCAACCTCTACACCACCCGCGAGCCGGGCCTGATCCGGCCGCTCCTCGAGGCCTTCACGGCCAAGAGCGGCATCGCGGTCAACACCGTGTTCGTGGACAAGGGCCTGGCCGAGCGCGTGGCCGCCGAGGGCGCCCGTTCCGCCGCCGACCTCGTGATGACGGTCGATGTCGGCAACCTGATCGAACTCGTCGACAAGGATCTCGGCCAGCCGGTGCGCTCGGCCGTGCTGGAGGCGGCGATCCCGGCGCCCCTGCGCGACGCGGACGGGCGCTGGTTCGCGCTCTCGACCCGCGCGCGGGTGCTCTACGCCGATCCCGACACGAAGGGGCTGGAGGGCATCACCTACGAGGATCTCGCCGACCCGAAATGGAAGGGGCAGATCTGCCTGCGGGCGGGCCAGCATCCCTACAACACGGCGCTGATCGCGGCCTTCATCGCCCATCACGGAGAGGAGAAGGCCGAGGCGTGGCTCAAGGGCCTCAAGGCCAACCTCGCGCGCAAGCCCGGCGGCGGCGACCGGGACGTGGCGCGCGACATCGTGGCCGATCTCTGCGAGCTTGGGCTCGGCAATTCCTACTATGTCGGCCTGATGCGCGGCGGGCGGGGCGGCCCCGAGCAGAAGAAGTGGGGCGACGGGATCAAGGTGGTGCTGCCGGTCTTCGCGGGCGGGGGCACCCACGTGAACGTCTCGGGCGCCGTGGTGGCCAAGAACGCGCCCAACCGCGACAATGCCGTGAAGCTCCTCGAATTCCTCGTCTCGGACGAGGCGCAGGCGCTCTACGCCAAGGCCGATTACGAGTATCCGGTCAAGCCGGGCGTCGCGGTCGATCCGCTGCTCGCCGAGTTCGGGACCCTCAAGGTGGACGCGATCCCGCTCGTGGAGATCGCCCGCAACCGCAAGGCCGCCAGCCTCCTCGTCGACCGTGTCGGTTTCGACAAGTAGCGGCATCCAGAAGGGCCTCCCGGCCCTCTGGCGGGAGCGCAGGGTGCACAGGCCCCCTGCCCCCGTGCCCGCCGCCGGCCTGCTGCCCTGGACGCTCGCCGCCGGCGCCGCGGCTCTGCTCGTGCTCGCGCCGCTGGTGGCCCTCGCCGCCGAGGCGGTCCAGGCGTCGAGCGGGCTGTGGCCGCATCTCCTCGCCTACGTGCTGCCGCAGGCCGTCCTCGACACGGGGCTGCTGCTCGCGGGCGTGGGCCTCCTCGTCATCGCCATCGGCACGGGCGCCGCATGGCTGGTGGCGGCCTACGAATTCCCCGGGCGGCGCCTCCTCGACTGGGCGCTGCTGCTGCCGCTCGCAGTTCCCACCTACATCGTAGCCTATGCCTATCTCGACCTGCTGCATCCGGTCGGGCCGGTGCAGAGCGGGATCCGGGCGCTTCTCGGCATCGCGCGCCCGCGCGACCTGATGCTGCCGGACGTGCGCTCGCTGCCCGGCTGCATCCTGCTCCTCGGCTTCGTGCTCTACCCCTACGTCTATCTGCCGACGCGGGCGCTGTTCCTGATGCAGTCGGCGACGCTGGTCGAGGCCGGGCGCAGCCTCGGTCTCACCCCGGCCGCGGTGTTCCGCCGGGTGGCGCTGCCGCTGGCACGGCCGGCCATCGCGCTCGGCGCCAGCCTCGCGCTGCTCGAAGCGCTCAACGACATCGGCGCGGCGGAATTCCTCGGGGTGCGCACCCTCACGGTCTCGATCTACGCGACCTGGGTCAACCGCTCGGATCTGCCGGGCGCGGCCTCCATCGCCCTCGTGATGCTCCTCTTCGTGCTCGCCCTGATGGCGCTCGAGCGGGCGGCGCGCCGCCGCCGGGGCTATGCGGGCGCAGCGCAACGGCCGCGGCGGATGAGCCGCCAGCCCCTCGCCGGCCTGCCGGCCCTCGCGGCCTGCGGCCTCGGCCTCCTCCCGGTGGCCGTCGGCTTCCTGGCGCCGGCGGGCTACCTCGTGGTGCAGGCCCTCCACCGGCTGCACTTCGCCGGTCTCTCGCCGCATCTCCTCGACGAGGCGCTCAACACGCTTCTCTACGCATCCCTCGCCACGCTGGTCGCGACCGCGCTTGGGCTCCTGGTGGCGGCCGGCCCGCGACTGTTCTTGGGGCCGGTCGCGTGGCGGGCGGCGCTCGTGCGCTGCGCGACGCTGGGCTACGCGATGCCGGGCGCGATCCTGGCGATCGGCCTGATGCCGCCGCTCGCCGGCTTCGACGCGGCTCTCGACGGGGCGAGCCGGGCGCTGACCGGGGCGGGGCTCGGGCTCGTCGGCCTCGGCACCGGCGTCGCCCTCGTCTACGCCTATGTGGTACGCTTCCTCGCCATCACGGTCGGCACCAGCGAGGCGGGGCTCGCCAAGGTGCCGCGCTCGCTCGGCGATGCGAGCCGGGTGCTCGGCCGCAGCGCCGCCGCCACGCTGGCGCAGGTGCATCTGCCGCTGACCTGGCCCGCGGTGCTCGGCGGCGCGCTCCTCGTCTTCGTCGATTGCGTGAAGGAACTGCCCGCGACGCTTCTGCTGCGCCCGCTCAACGTCGAGACGCTGGCGACCCACCTCTATGGCGAGGCCGCGCGCGGCACCTATGAGGACGGGGCGGTGGCAGCACTCCTCATCGTGGCGGTGGGGCTCGCTCCGGTCGCGGTGCTGCTGCGGACCTCGACGCCGAAGGCGTGACGAGCCTCCACCGCTCCGGCTACGCGGCCGCCACGCGCCCCCGCAGCGCCTGCCGCTGCATCAGCCACAGGGCGATCGTGACCGTGACGAGGTTCCACAGGAGCCCGTGCGCGAAGGCCGCCGCATAGGTGCCGGTGTGGTCGAAGATCACACCCGAGAACCAGCCGCCGAGCGCCATGCCGAACAGCGTCGCCATGATGACGATGCCCACCCGGGCGCCGGCCTCGCGGGGCGGAAAAAGCTCCCGCACGATGATCGCATAGGCCGGCACGATGCCGCCCTGGAACAGGCCGAACAGGGCCGAGATCACGTAGAGCGAGATCAGCCCGTCGAACAGGAGATAGAGGACGAGCGCCACGCCCTGGAGTACGGCGCCGAGCAGCAGGGTGGCGGTGCCGCCGATCCGGTCGGCGAGGAAGCCGGAGGCGATGCGGCTGACGATGCCGAAGCCGAGCATCAGCGAGAGCATCTCGGCGCCGCGGGCGACGCCGTAACCGAGGTCCCCGCAATAGGCGACGATATGGACCTGGGGCATCGCCATGGCGACGCAGCAGGACAGGCCCGAGAGGGCGAGCAGCCCCTGCAGCGCGCCGGGCGAGAGCCCGACCGTCCTCCGGCCGGTGCCACCGGCCGTCGGGGCCGCCGCGCCGGCCTGCGGCGGAGGACGGCGCATCAGCAGGGCGAGCGGCAGCATCGTGGCGAGGCAGAGGAGGCCGAGCCCGGCTTGCGTCGTGCGCCAGCCGAAGGCGGCGACGGCGTGCTGCACCATCGGCGGCCAGATCGTTCCGGCGAGGTAGTTGCCCGCGGCGCAGAGCGAGACCGCGATGCCGCGCCGCCGCGCGAACCACAGCGAGGTGTCGGCCATCAGCGGCGCGAAGGCCGACGAGCTGCCGACCCCGATGAGGAGCCCGTGCGCGAGGGTGAAGGGCCAGAGGCTGCCGGCGAGCGCGGAGGCCCCGTAGCCGGCCGCGAGGCAGAGGCTGCCGAGGACGAGCGGCGCGACGATGCCGAACCGGTCGGCGAGCCGCCCCATCAGCACCCCGCCGAGGGCGAAGCCCACCATGGTCAGCGTGTAGGGCAGCGAGGCGGCCGCGCGGGCGATGCCGAACTCCGCCTGGACGGTGGGCAGCACCACGACGACGGACCACATGCCGACGCCGCCGATAGTGGTCAGCAGCACGGCGACGGCGAGGCGCCGCCACGCGGCGGCGGAATCCGGCCCGTCGGCCGGAAGCGATGGAGCGATCACGGGCGCATCCTCGGGCGAGGCCGACCGGTCTTAGAGCCGGTTTCTTGGGGCCGGTTCAGGCAGGAGGACGGCTCTAGCAGCGGGCCCGCCGCGCGGATAGCGGAGCGGGCGCAACCCGGACCGGCGTTTCGGGGAGGCGGCCGCCGGCTCGGATCCAGATGAATCAGGTCCAGGTGAACAGGCCGAGGGCGGCGTGCAGCTCGGCCTGGGTCGCGGCGGTGATCGCGCGGGCGCGGGCGGTCCCGGTGCGCAGCACGTCCATCACGAAGTCCGGGTCGCGGGCGACCTCGGCTCGCCGCTCGCGGATCGGCCCGAGGAGGTCCTTCAGCACGCCGTCGAGACGCCGCTTGAGGGCCGCATCGCCGAGGCCGCCCCGCCGGTACTGCGCCTTGAGCGCGGCCACGGCCTCCGGGTCGGGTCGAAGGCGTCGAGATAGGTGAACACCACGTTGCCCTCGATCCGGCCGCCAAGGCGGCGGCATCGGTCGCAAGCAGGATGACGACGGCCGCTTCCTAGAGGAAGCGCCACCAGAGGATCGGGTGGATGGTCTGAAGGCCGGTCATCGCGCGCAAGCGTAACCGCTCCGCGGGCTGGTTCAAGGGGGGACGGTGCACAGCCAGGGCAAGCGCTCTGAAGCGATGGCCCTGACGCGCAGGAGGCGCGGCCGGGTGATCGGTGGAGACAAAGGCCGCGGGCGGTCGTCGATCGCCCGCGGCCCCTTGCGCCCCGCTCAGGTGTTCTTCAGCGCCACCCGGTACTGCGCCTCGGTCTTCGACCGGACCTCCTCCTCGGTGACGCCGTCGGCGAGCTCGATCAGGCTCATGCCGCCGTGGCCCTTCTTGTCGATGGTGAAGACGCCGAGATCGGTGATCACCATGTCGACCACCTGGGTGCCGGTGAGGGGCAGGTCGCAGGCCTTGAGCAGCTTCGGGGATTCCGAGCCGTCCTTGGCCCTGGCGACGTGCTCCATCACCACCACGACCTTCCTGACGCCCGCCACGAGGTCCATGGCGCCGCCCATCCCCTTCACCATCTTGCCGGGGATCATCCAGTTGGCGAGGTCGCCGTTCTCGGCCACCTGCATGGCCCCGAGGATCGATAGGTCGATATGCCCGCCGCGGATCATCGCGAAGGAATCCGAGGACGAGAAGTAGCTCGTCGTCGGCAGCTCCGTGATGGTCTGCTTGCCGGCATTGATGAGGTCCGGGTCCTCCTCGCCCTCGTAGGGGAAGGGCCCCATGCCGAGCATGCCGTTCTCCGACTGGAGCTGCACCGACATGCCCTCGGGGATGAAGTTCGACACCAGCGTCGGGATGCCGATGCCGAGATTGACGTAGAAGCCGTCCTGCAGTTCGCGGGCGGCGCGGGCCGCCATCTGGTCGCGGGTCCAGGCCATGGTGCGGTCTCCTCCTAGATGGCGCCGCCGCCGGTCGCGGCGGAGGCCGCGTCGGAACGCTTGCGGGTGGTGCGCTGCTCGATGCGCTTGTTGGGGTGGGCGACGTGGATGAGGCGCTTCACGAACACGCCCGGCGTGATGATGTGGTCGGGGTCGATCTCGCCCGGCTCGACCAGGTGCTCGACCTGGGCGACCGTCATGCGCGAGGCCGTCGCCATCATCGGATTGAAGTTGCGCGCGGTCTTCCGGTAGACGAGGTTGCCTTCGGTGTCGCCCTTCCAGGCGTGCACGAGCGAGATGTCGGCGAAGAGGCCGCGCTCCATCACGTATTGCTCGCCGTCGAACTCGCGCACCTCCTTGCCCTCGGCGATCAGCGTGCCGACGCCGGTCTTGGTGAAGAAGGCCGGGATGCCCGCGCCGCCCGCCCGGATGCGCTCGGCCAGCGTGCCCTGCGGGTTGAACTCGATCTCGAGCTCGCCCGCGAGATATTGCTGGGCGAAGGTCTTGTTCTCTCCGACATAGGACGAGATCATCTTCCGGATCTGGCGCGTCTCCAGGAGGACGCCGAGACCGACCCCGTCGATTCCCGCATTGTTCGAGATGACGGTGAGATTCTTCACGCCGCTCTCGCGCACGGCGTCGATGAGGACGTCGGGGATGCCGCACAGGCCGAAACCGCCGGCCATGATCGTCATGCCGTCCCGCAGCAGGCCCGCCAGGGCCGCCGTGGCGTCGGGATATACCTTCTTCATCTCGATCCCTCTCCTGGACGCCGGGCCTCACGCGGAGCCGGCGCCTGCCGTGCCCGTCTCCCGCATGAGACGAGTCTCGACAGGCTCCTTCTTAAGCACCGTTCGGGCGGGCGGTCACGGGGGCGTGGGCGAAAACTGCGTCGATCCGGCACAGACGTGGCCTGGCGGCGCCTGAGCTTTGGATCGCCGGGGTCGCGCTGCGCCGGGCTGAAGACAAACCGTCCGCGAGGGAGTAAGGGAAGGCCGAGGGATGGCGCGTGCGCCGCCCGCCCGCGAGGCGGCGCGACCGTGCAGGGGGCACCTGAGGTCACACACCATCAGCCGGGGAGCGATGTCGCGCCGATCCATCCTGGTCCTCTGCGGCGGCGCCTCGGCGCTGGTGCTGGCCGCCGCGGCCTGTCAATCCTGGACCGTGGCGACGCCGGCGGCCCGCGCCTTCGTCGGACGCCATCTCGCCCGGGCCTACGGCCTCACCTTCGAGGCCCAGGGGCCGACCACGCTCGCCCTGCTGCCGGCGCCGCGCCTGCGCTTCCAGCATGTGCGCGTCCTGAACGGCGGGCGGCTGCTCGCCGAAAGCCGGAGCCTGGAGGTGCAGCTCGGCCTCGGCGCTCTGCTGACCGGGCAGGCCGAAGCTGCGGCGCTGACGCTCGCGGGCACCCGCCTCGTCCTGCCCGAGGACGACGACCGTTGGGCGGGCCCCCTCGCCCGGCTGACCGCGCGCCTCGCCGACGGGGCCCGGCCCCTGCGCCGCCTCTCTGTCACCGAGGGACGGATCACGGCCGGTGAATCCGGATCCGACCGCCTGGGCGATCTCACCCTCTCGGTGAGCTGGCCGCGCGCGGGCGCCGGGCTCGACCTCTCCGGCCGCTTCTCCTGGCGCGGGGTGCCGACCCATGTGGTGTTTGCCGCCGCACGCCCCCTCGACCTCGCCATGGGGACCCCGAGCCCGGTCAGGGCGACGATCGCCTGGCCCTCGGGCAGCCTGGACCTCGACGGGACGGGATCCTGGCAGGGCGGGCCTGCCCTCGCCGGCGAGGGCCGCTTCACGACCCGTGCGCTGTCCGAGACCCTGGCATGGGTCGGCGCCCGGGCGCCGCTCGCGCCGGCCCTCGGCCGCGTCACCCTGGAGGGCCGCTTCGAGGCGCGGCCCGACACCCTCGCGATGCCGTCCCTGCGCCTCGTCCTCGCCGATACGGTGCTCGACGGTGCGGGCGCCGCAACCCTCGGGCCGGACGGCCGGCTCGCCCTCTCGGGCACCCTCGCGGCGGAGCGCCTCGACCTCTCGGCGCTGCTCCCCGGCCGCGCGGAGGCGGGCTCAGCCGATGCGCCGCTCGCCCTCGCCCCCTGGACGGGCGGCGACCTCGACCTCAGGGTCTCGGCGGCGGCAGCCCGGATCGGCCCGCTCCAGGCCGAGGACGTCGCGGCGGGCCTCCTCGTCCGGGCCGGCGCCGTCGAGGCGAGCCTCGGGCGCGCGACCCTGCAGGGCGGCACCGTCAAGGGGCGGGCGGTGCTGGTCGATGCCGGATCGGCGGGGCTCGAAGCGAAGCTCCAGGGCACGGCCGACCGGGTCGATCTCGGCTCCCTCCTGACGGATCTTGGCCTCGCCCGCCCCATCCTCGGGCGGGTGCAGGGCTCGCTCGCGCTCGACGCGGCGGGGGCGGACCTCGCCGAGATGACCCGCCGGGTCGGCGGGCGCGTCTCCGTCACGGTCGATGACGGGGAGATCGCCGGCGTCGCGCTCGCCGAGACGCCGGGGGCCGAGCCGGCCCTGCGCCGCGGCGGCCGGCTTCCCTTCGAGCGGGCGCAGGTGACGCTCGGGCTCAGCGCCGGCCTCGGCGAGATCACGCAGGGCCAGATCCGCACCGCCTCCTCCGCCCTCACCCTGCGCGGCCGGGTCGTCCTGCCCGAGCAGCGTTTCGCCGCCGAGGTCGAGCCGTCCGCGCGTGATCCCTTACGCAGCGCGGAAGGCCGGCCGGCCCGGTATGAGCTCGCCGGCCCCTGGGGGGCGCCGCGCCTGCGCCTCCTGTCCCCGCCCCGTCCGGCCTCCCCGGCCCTGCCCGCCGCGGCCAGCGCCTACGCGCCTTGAAGCAGGTTTCGGACAAGAGTTTTGCGGTTTTCCGGCGAAGACCTGCGATAGACCAAAAGCCTCAGCGAAGTGTTGGCACGCCAATGCAAGTCTGCTTATACGGTCTCCGGTTGATCCGTTCGGAGACCGTATTAGAGCCTGTTTGAGCAGTTTATCCCACCCTCGCCCTCATCCTGAGGTGCTGCCGCTTGCGGCAGCCTCGAAGGAGGGTTCCAGAACCCGCTGAGAAAACTGGAGCCCTCCTTCGAGGCTTGCTTCGCAAGCACCTCAGGATGAGGTCGTGGGGTGGGAAAGAACAAGCTATATAAAGCATAAAGTCATCATAAGTGTGTCCTCGACACTCGAGTAGGCTCTTGGAGAACACCCAGGAGACGTGGACATCTTATTCCCGTCCGGACATTCGACCCATCAAGGACTTCGAGGGCGGGCCAGCACCGCTTCGACCCAGGCCGGCACCGTCTCGGTCGCCGGGCCGTAGGCGGCGGTGTCGAAGACATGCGCCGTGTCGGAGGGCGCGAGGTTGATCTCGTGAGTCGGGATGCCCCGGCGGCGGGCCTGCGCGACGTAGCCCGCAGCCGGATAGACCACCCCCGACGTGCCGATGGCGACGAAGAGGTCGGCCGCCGCGAGGCCCGCGTCGATGGCGTCGAGGTGGAGCGGCACCTCGCCGAACCACACCACGTCCGGCCGCATCCCGCCCGCGCGCCCGCAGGCGGGGCAGGCGGTCGCGACGCCGAGATTCGCGCGCCAGGGATGCGACGCCCCGCAGGACAGGCAGCGCGCCCGAAAAATCTCGCCGTGCATGTGCACCACGTCCGACGCGCCGGCGCGCTCGTGCAGGTCGTCGATGTTCTGCGTGCACAGGAACAGGCGCCCGCCCCGCGCCGGCAGCGCCGCCTGCAGGCGTGCGAGCGCCCGGTGCGCGGCGTTCGGTGCGGCGTCGCACACGCCCCGCCGCCGCAGGTTGTAGAAGGCGTGGACCGTATCGGGATCCTCCGCGAAGGCTTCGGGCGTGGCGAGCCGTGCGGGATCGAACCGGCTCCACAGGCCGCCGCGGTCGCGGAAGGTGCCGAGCCCGCTCTCGGCCGAGATGCCGGCCCCCGTCAGGACGAAGATGTTCATGCCGCGTCGGCTCCCCGGTCCCTGCCGAACCCTGCGAAGCACCCGACGACACGCCCAGAACTTGCCGCCCCGGCGCTATCGGCGGCGCTTAACCGCAGCGAAGTCCGCCACAACATGTTCGTTGACACTTTATCAACTCCCCGCATGGACAAGTGATGCATCTCATCCTAAGTGAGGGGCAGGCGCCCGCGCACCGTGCGGCGGACGCCATCCCGAACAGATCGCTTCAGGACACTCGATGACGCGCTACCGCGCGAGACCGTCGTTCACGGTCGAGATCAAACGTACCCGCACCTCCCCCATCGCCGCCTCGAGCGAAACGGCCGCGCCGAAGGCGCAGGCGAGCGCTCTCTGGGCCGGCACCGGCCTAATCGAGGAGGCCGCCGCCGCGACCCAGTCCGGCCGCTTCGATCCCGAGCCCACGGCGCCGCAGCCGTCGCGCAGCCGCGCGGCCGCCGCGCCGTCCCGCCGGGTGCTGCCGAGCCTGATCGTGCCGCCGGAGCCGCCGCCGCCCGAGCCGGAGCCCGTCGTCGAGGAGGAGCCGATCTTCCGCCGCCAGCGCCGGCCTGCCGCGCGCAAGCCCGCCGCGCCGCCCGCGCGTCGGGGCTTCGTCTGGCCCGAGGATTGGCCGGACGAGCCGCCCGCCGCGCCAGCGCCGGCGGTGGCGCCGCCCGACCCCGCTCCGGTGGCGCTCGCCGCCGTGCGGAATGTGAGCGAGGCGGCGCCCCGGTCGAAGCGGCGCGAGGAGGAGTTGCGGGTCGGCGAGCGCTGGAAGCGCCGCCTGCCGCGCTACTGCCGGTGAGCCGCCCCACCGGGGCCCCGCACCCCGGAGGGGCTTCGCGCTCCGAAGGGGCTTCGCGCTCCGAAGGAGCGCCCTACGGGCTCGCGATCCTCGATTTCGACGGCACCCTGGCCGACAGCTTCCCGTGGTTCTGCCGGGTGCTGAACGGCGTCGCCGACCGCTACGGCTTCCGCCGGGTCGCCGCGGAGGAGATCGAGCTGCTGCGCGGCCTCGGCGCGCAGGCGGTCCTGCGGCACCTCGCGGTGCCGGCCTGGAAGCTGCCGCTCATCGCGCGCCACATGCGCGCGCTCGCCGCCCGCGACATCGCGGAACTCCGGCTGTTTCCGGGCATCGCCGCCCTGCTGCATCGCCTCGATGCGGGCGGCGTGCGCCTCGCGGTCGTGACCTCGAACCGCGAGGACATTGTGCGCCGGGTGCTCGGCCCGGAGAACGCCGCGCGCATCGCGCATTTCGCCTGCGGTTCGGCCCTGTTCGGCAAGGCCCGCCGGTTCCGTGCCGTGGTGCGGGGCAGCGGGATCGCGCCCGGCCGGGTCATCTGCCTCGGCGACGAGATCCGCGACGCGGAGGCCGCGGCCTCCTGTGGGCTCGCCTTCGGAGCGGTGACCTGGGGCTACACCCGGCCCGAGGCGCTAGCGGCGCTGCGGCCCGGCCACCTGTTCGACACGCCCGAGGCGGTGGCCGCGGCGCTCCTGCCGGCGCGGGTCCCGGTCTGATCCCAACGGCCCCGGCTGCTGACGTAAGCCAAGTGCTGCCGCGCATGCTCACGCATCGGGCCGTTGACCATCTCGAATGGTCGATGCCAAGCCAGAGGCTTTGTTGAAGAGGCTTGGCGACAATTCGAGAACGGAACCAACGGTCACATGAATCACCGTTGGTATGACGGGTCGGGCGGCCCGATCCGTCAGGCTGCCCCCAGGATCTCCCGCATGGCGCCGGTGAGCCGCGCCAGATCCTCTTCCGGGATCGTGAGGGCGGGCGTCAGATAGACGATGTCGCCGAACGGGCGCACCCAGGCGCCCCTCTCCAGGAAGGCCGCCTTCATGCCGGCGAGGTCGGTGGGCGGGACGAGCTGCACCGCCCCGATGGCGCCGAGCACCCGCACGTCGCGAATGCCGGGCCGGCCGCGCAGGGGCGCCAAGCCCTCCTCCAGCTGCGCCGCGATGCGGTTCGCCTGGGCGAGGCGCGGCTCGCGGGCGAACAGGTCGAGGCTGGCATTCGCCGCCGCGCAGGCGAGCGGATTCGCCATGAAGGTCGGGCCGTGCATCAGCGCGGCGGCCGGGTCGTCGGACCAGAAGGCGGCGAAGATCTCAGCGGTCGCCACCGTGGCGGCGAGCGGCAGGGTGCCGCCGGTGAGCGCCTTCGACAAGCAGATCAGGTCCGGCACCACGCCCGCCTGCTCGCAGGCGAAGAGCGTGCCCGTGCGGCCGAATCCGGTGAAGACCTCGTCGAGGATGAGGATCAGGCCGTGGCGCCGGGCGAGCCGCGCGACGGTCGCCAGCACCTCCGGGGGATGCATGCGCATGCCCCCCGCCCCCTGCACCAGCGGCTCCACGATCACCCCCGCCAGGGTGTCGCGGTGGCGCGCGAGCCCGGCATCGACGGCCGTCTCGCGCGCGCGCGTGTCCGGCAGGTCGAAGAAGAGCTGCTCGGGCAGGTAGCGGCCGAAGCGGCGATGCATCCCCTCCTCGGGATCGCAGACCGACATCGCCCCCATCGTGTCGCCGTGATAGCCGCCCCGGAAGGCGGCGAAGCGGCTGCGGCCCGCGACGCCGCGGTTGAGCCAGACCTGGGCCGCCGCCTTCAGGGCGACCTCGACCGCGACCGAGCCCGAATCCGAGAAGAAGACGTGGTCGAGATCGCCGGGCAGAAGGGCGGCGAGGCGGCGCGCAAGATCCTCGGCCGGCGCATGCGTCAGGCCGCCGAACATCACGTGCGGCATGGCGTCGAGCTGGGCGGCCACGGCCTGCCTGATGTGGGGATGGTTGTAGCCGTGGCAGGCTGTCCACCAGGAGGCGATGCCGTCGACGAGCTCGCGCCCGTCCTCCAGCACGATGCGGCTGCCCTGCGTGCGCGCCGCCCGCAGCGGCGGGGCCGCCGTCTTCATCTGCGTGTAGGGGCGCCAGAGGAGGTCGTCGCGGGGCTCGCTCATGCGGCGCAGTCGGGCGGAACGGGCGGCGGTGTCAAGTCGCGAGGTCGCGCGTCGAGATCGAGCGTCCAGGTTTCGCCGACGAGATCCGTCCCGAAGGAGCGGTGCGGCGCGCGCTCGGTCAGGCGGAAGCCCGCATTCTCGTAGAGGCGCCGGGCCGGGACCAGCACGTCGTTGGTCCAGAGCGTCACCTGCCGGTAGCCGGCCTCGCGCGCGAAGGCGAGGCAGGTCTCGACCAGCTGCCGGCCGGTGCCGGTGCCCCGTGCCGCCGCCTCGACGTAGAGGAGCCGCAGCTTCGCCACCGTCTCCGACTGGCGCATCAGGAAGATGCTGCCGACCGGCTCGTCCCCGCGCTCGGCCACCCAGCCGCGCTCGCGGGCCGGATCGTGGCTCGCCACGAACCCGGCCAGGATCCCGGCGACCAAGCCCTCGAAGCTGTCGTCCCAGCCGTATTCCTCCGCATAGAGACGGCCCTGCCGGTGGATGATCCAGCCGGTATCGCCGGGGCGGAAGGGGCGCAGCCTGACGGACGCGGGCGCCTCGCCGAGGAGGCGCTGCACCGTGCGCATCGCCCGCACCAGCGCCGTGCGGTCCGAGTCCGCGAGCCGCCCCAGCATCGCGCCGACCTCGCGCCGGGAGGCCTCGTCGAGGGGCGCGAAGGCCGCGCGCCCGGCCGGCGTGAGGGCGAGCACGTGGCGGCGCCCGTCCTCCGCCGAGGGCGTGCGCATGACGAGGCCCTGGGCGGCGAAGCGCTTGAGCAGGCGGCTGAGATAGCCTGCATCGAGCCCCAGATCCTGGCCGAGCTCCGTCGCGGTGAGCCCGTCGCGATGGGCGAGTTCGTAGAGCACGCGCGCCTCGGTGAGGGAGAAGGCAGTCCGGTGCAGCCCCTCGTCGAGAAGGCCGATCTGCCGCGTGTAGAAGCGGCTGAAGGCCCGCACCGCGGCGATGGCCTCGTCGGCGGAGGATGAAAGCTCGGTCATGGTCCCTCCCGGGGATGCGGGAAGGTGGTCATGTTAGTTGACTGAGTCAAGTGTTGTCCCGCTCCCATGCGGCGGCGATGCTGCGCCGACCTCCGCCGAGAGTGGGATCCGCGCCCGCCTTGACACGGGCCGCCTGCAGGCGCCACAGCGCCGCCATGCCGGCTTCCCTCACCCCCAGCCTCGACGCCTTCGCTGAAGCCAAGCTCGCCGGGCTCAATGCCGCGGGCCTGCGCCGCCGCCTGGTTCCGACCGCCCGCACGGGCGGCGCCCGGGCCGAGCGGGGCGGACGGCCGGTGGTCTCGTTCTCCTGCAACGATTATCTCGGCCTCGCCACGCACCCGGCCGTGGTCGCGGCAGCCCGCGCTGCGCTAGAGCGCTACGGGGCCGGCAGCGGCGGCTCGCGCCTCGTCACGGGCGATCATCCGGTCTTCGCCGAGCTCGAGGCGGAACTCGCCCGGCGCAAGGGCCATGAGGCGGCGCTGGTGTTCGGCAGCGGCTATCTCGCCAATCTCGGCATCACACCGGCGCTGGCCGGAGCGGGCGACCTGATCCTCATCGACGAACTCGGCCATTCCTGCATGTGGGCGGGCACGCGGCTCTCGGGCGCCCGCACCCTGCCCTTCCGCCACAACGATCTTAAGCATCTCGAAGCGTTGCTCGCGCGCGAGCGCGGCGAGGCGCGCCACGCGCTCATCCTGACCGAGCGCGTCTTCTCGATGGACGGCGACCGCGCGCCCGTGGCCGACATCCTGGACCTCGCGCGGTCCTTCGATGCCTGGACCCTCGTCGACGACGCGCACGGGCTCGGCGTGGTCGGGCCGGACGCCACGGCGCCGCTCGAGATGGGCACCCTGTCGAAGGCGCTCGGCAGCTACGGCGGCTATCTCTGCGCCTCGCGGGCGGTGATCGACCTCCTGACCTCGCGGGCGCGCAGCTTCGTCTACACGACCGGCCTGCCCCCGGCCTCCGCCGCCGCCGCGCTCGCTGCCCTGCGGCTGATCGAGGCCGAGCCGGAGCGCGCCGCCCGGCCCCTCGCCCTGGCGCGCCGCTTCACCGCCCGCCTGGGGCTTCCGGAGGCGCAGAGCGCCGTCGTGCCGGTTCTCGTCGGCGAGGCGGAGGCCGCGCTCGCCCTGTCGCGGGCCCTCGAGGCGCGGGGCTTCCTCGTGGTGGCGATCCGCCCGCCGACGGTGCCCGCCGGCACGGCGCGCCTGCGCATCGCCTTCTCGGCAGCCCACGCCGAGGCCGAGGTCGACGCGCTGGCCCAGGCCCTGTCCGAGCTCGGGGCGGCCGGGTGATCCGGTTTCCGGACGATCGGTTCGGAAACCGGATCACCAAGCCCGCGCGGTGCGGAGCTTTGCTCCGCGCCGGCCTGAGCGAAGCCGAAATCCGCATTGCCGCGCGATTGCGACAGCAATCGCCGAGCAATCAATCGGATTTCGTATGAGCACGCTCTTCGTCGCGGGCGCCGGCACCGAGATCGGCAAGACCTACGTCACCGCGGCGCTGACCCGCGCTCTCCGGGCGAGCGGCCGGCCGGTCCGTGCCCTCAAGCCGGTCGCGAGCGGCGTGCCGGACCTGTCCGATCCGGATTTCTCCGCGAGCGACACCGCTTTGCTCCTTGCCGCGCAGGATCTGCCGGTGACGCCCGAGACGGTCGCGGCCATGACGCCCTGGCGCTTCGCGGCGCCGCTCGCCCCCGACCTCGCCGCCGCGCGGGAGGGACGCAGCCTTGCGCTCGCCGATCTCGTCGCGTGGTGCGAGACCGCAATCGCGGCCCCCGCCCCGGGCACGGCCGTGCTGATCGAGGGCGTCGGCGGCCTGATGAGCCCGCTCACCGCGGAGGCGACCGGCCTTGCATGGCTCAAGGCGCTCCGCCTGCCGGTGCTCCTCGTCTCGGGCAGCTATCTCGGGGCGATCAGCCACGCGCTGACGGCGATCGAAACCCTTCACCATCACGCGGTGGATCTCCGCGCCGTGGTGGTGAGCGAGACGCCCGGCGCCCCGACGCCGCCCGAGACCGTGGCGGAGGCGATCGCGCGGCATGCCGGGGTCCGGGTGCTGTGCGTGGCGCGGGGCGGAGGCTTCCCCGCGGAGGGGCTCGACGTCGTTCCTGCCTAGAGCAGGATCCGTTCCACCATGAACGGATCCTGCTCCAGGTTTTTGATTGTGCCGCATTTTCTGCGACGAACCGGGATCCACTTCGTCGGAAAATGCTCCAAGGGGGGTCACGGCGAGGCCGATCCGAGCGGGCAGAGCATCCGCACCGCCGGAAATTCGACCTCCGGCCCCATCGCGACGAGAATCGGTTCGACGATTCGGAAGCCGAAAGCTGCATAGAACGCCACAGCCACGCGGCTCGACCAGCATTCGAACTGCCGCACGCCGGCGGCCTGCGCATCGGCGGCGCAGCGGGCCAGGAGCGCCCGGCCGATCCCTCGGCGCGTCCAGGCCGGATGGGTCGCGAAATGTCGGATGTGGCCCAGGGTCGGGTCGATCGGCGCCGGGGCGCCCGGCCGGGCGAGCGTCCAGCCGCCGGCGCCCACGAGTTGCCCCTCGGCCGTCTGCGCGACGTGGTAGGTGCCGGAGCGCAGCAGAGTCGGGCTGGCCCGCAGCATGATCGGCAGTGCGCGCGCGAGAAGGTCCGCGTCGTAGGCGGACCGCATGAGGACCGGATAGGAGGCGGCCAAGAGGGCCTCCACGGCGTCGGCGTCCTCGGGCTGCGCCGGGCGCAGGGTGGCGAAGGGAATCATCGGCATGAGACGGCGCGTCAGGCGGCGTCCGGAGCCAGCACCGCCGCGAGCAGCATCACCAACTCCTCCTGGCTGAACGGCTTCGACAGGCGCGGCACCGCGGCCTCGTCGTCGCTCGGCAGCTCGGCGAACCCCGTCGCCAGAATCACCGGCAACTGGGGACAGACCTCGCGCAGGCGCCGCGCGAGTTCGAGGCCGGTCATTCCCGGCATGGCGTGGTCCGTCACCACGAGGTCGATATCGGTCCGGCCCTCCAGGAGCGTCAGCGCCTCCGCCCCGGATGGGGCTTCGAGGACGGCGTGGCCGAGATCCTCCAGCATCGCGGCGGTGCCGATCCGCACGAGCGGGTCGTCGTCGACCACCAGGATCGTGCAGGGCGGAATCGCCGCCGGATCCGCTGAGGCCAGTGCGGCAGGCGGCGGCGCCTCGACCGGGGCGGCGGCGGGCAGCCAGAGGGTGACCGTGGTCCCCTGCCCCGGCGTGCTCGACACCTGCAGCGCCCCGCCCGACTGCGCCACCAGCCCCTGCACCATCGACAGCCCGAGGCCCGTGCCTTTGCCCGGTCCCTTGGTGGTGAAGAACGGCTCGGTCGCCTTGGCGAGGGTCGCCGCATCCATGCCGGTGCCGGTATCCGTGAGGGCGATGCGCACGTAGGAGCCCGGCGGCAGGCCGGGCGCTTCCGCCACGCCGCTGCCGTCGAGGGTGATCGTGCCGCCGAGCGGCATCGCGTCCCGGGCATTCACCGCGAGGTTGAGGAGGGCGAGTTCGAACTGGTTGGCGTCGATGCGGATCGGCGGCAGGTCGGCGGGCAAAAGCGTCACGATGTCGACGCCGGGCCCCAGCGCCCGCTCCAGCAGGCCCCGCATGCCCTCGACGAGGCCCGCCACCGCCACGGTCTGCGGCCGCAATTCCTGGCGCCGCGCGAAGGCGAGGAGCCGCTGCGTGAGGGCGGCGCCGCGCCGCGCCCCCTGGATCGCGTTGTCCACCAGGCGCAGCGCCAGGTCGTCCTTCGGATCGAGGCGCTTCCCAAGGAGTTCGAGGGAGCCCAGCACCGCCATCAGCAGGTTGTTGAAGTCGTGCGCCACCCCGCCGGTGAGCTGGCCGATCGTGTCGAGCTTCTGGGCCTCGAAGAGCTGCGCGAGCGCCGCCTCGCGCTCGCGGGTGCGCTCCTCGATGCGCCGCTCCAGCTCCCGGTTGAGATCGATCAGGGCCTCCTCGGCCCGCTTGCGCGCCGTGATGTCGTGGGTGACGCCGCTGAGGCGCCGCTGCCCGGCGGCATCGAGGGTCGTGGCCGCGCCTGCCACGCACCAGCGGATCTCGCCGTCCGGCCGCACGATGCGGAACTCCGCGTCGAAGGGCTCGCCCGTGCGGGCCGCATGGCGCCCCAGCGCCCGCATCCGCTCCCGGTCCTCCGGGTGGATCAGGGCGTCCACGCTCTCGGGCGTCGGCACGAAGCGCGCGGGATCGACGCCGAACAGGCGGTACTGGCCCTCGTCCCAGCTGTATTCGCGCGTCACCGGGTCCCAGTCCCAGGAGCCCATGCGGCCGGCGGCGAGCGCGAGGCTGCGGCGCTGCTCGCTCTCGCGCAGGCGGGCGGTCGAGGCTTCGAGGGCGGCCGTGCGCTCGGCCACGTGCTGCTCCAGCTCGGCGTTGAGGCGCTCGAGCTGGCGGGTCTTGCGGTAGAGTTCGGCGAAGATCCGCACCTTGGCGCGCAGCACCGCGGGCACCACCGGCACCGGCACGTAATCGACCGCGCCCGCCTCGTAGCCGCGCAGATGGTCAAGGTCGCTGATCTGGATCGCCGAGACGAAGATGATGGCCACATGCTGGTAGCGCGGGTGCTCGCGGATCATCGTGGCGAGCTCGAACCCGTCGAGTTCGGGCATGCAGACGTCGATCAGCACCACGGCGATCTCGGTGCGCAGGAGATGCGCCAGCGCCTCGCGGGCGGAGGTGGCCTTGATGAGCGTGTCCCCGAGCTCGCTCAGGATCACCTCGTAGCTCAGGAGCTTTGCCGGCTGGTCGTCGACCAGCAGGATGTTGACGCGCTCGTCCTCCCGCCGCCCCGGCGGGGTGACGTTCGACTCGCCCGGAGAAGCGGCCGGCAGGGATGTCACCGGTGCAGCCATAGGCGCAGCGCCGAGAGGAGCTGTTCGGTGTTGACGGGCTTGGCAAGGTAGTCGGAGGCGCCCGCCTCCAGGCATTTCTCGCGGTCGCCCTTCATGGCCTTGGCGGTCAGCGCCACGATCGGCAGCCGCCGGAAGGCCGGGTTGGCGCGGATCACCTGCATGGTCTCGTAGCCGTCCATCTCCGGCATCATGATGTCCATGAGCACGATGGCAATGTCGGACCGCTCCTCTATAATCGAGATCGCCTCGCGCCCCGTCGTGGCGGTCAGCACCCGCATGCCGCGCCGCTCCAGTACGCTCGACAGGGCGAAGATGTTGCGCGCGTCGTCGTCGACGAGGAGGACCGTGCGGCCGACCAGATCCTCGTCGGAGCGGTGCAGGCGCTCCAGCATCCGCTGCTTCTCGGGGGGCAGCTCCGCCACCACCCGGTGCAGGAACAAAGCGGTCTCGTCGAGCAGGCGCTCGGGGGATTCCACGCCCTTGACCACGACGCTGCGCGCCAGCGCGTGGAGCCGCGCATCCTCCTCAGGGGAAAGGGCGCGGCCGGTGAACACCACCACGGGCAGGTCGGCGAGGCTGTCGTCCTCGCGCAGGCGCTCCAGCACTTCGAAGCCCGACATGTCGGGGAGCTTCAGGTCGAGGACAACGCAGTCGATGGCGTGCTCGCGCAGGGCCGCCAGCGCCCCCGCCCCGGTCTCGGCCGTGACGATGTCGATGTCCTGATGGCCGAGCAGCGTCGAGACGCCCAGGCGCTCGGCCGGGTTGTCCTCGACGATGAGGAGCCTGCGCCGCCGCGGCGCGGCGAAGCTCTTGATGCGCTGGAGCGCCGAGCCGAGATCCTCGGGCCTCGTCGGCTTCGACAGGAACGCGAAGGCGCCGCGGGCGAGGCCGTGGCGGCGATCCTCGTCCAGGGTGACGATCTGGACCGGGATGTGGCGCGTCGCCGGATCCTGCTTGAGGTGGCTCAGCACCGTCCAGCCCAGCATGTCGGGCAGGAAGACGTCGAGGGAGACGGCGGTCGGGTGGTAGCGGCGCGCCAGCGCCAGCGCGTCGGCGCCGCGATTGGCGGTGAGCACCTTGAAGCCGGTGTCGCGGGCGAGCTGCATCAGCACGCGGGTGTAGTGGGGATCGTCCTCGACGATCAGCAGCACCGTGTCGCCCGGCTGCAGGGTCTCGCGATCGTCGGTCATGCCCGATTCGACCACCGGCACGGTCCGTTCCGCCGCCCGCGCCGCGGGCAGCGGCGCGGATGCCGTCGAGGGCGCCGAGGGCGCTGAAAGCGCCGCGGGGGCGGCCACGCTCGTCGCGCCCCCGTAGGTGAGCGGCAGGTAGAGGGTGAAGGTGCTGCCCACGCCCGAGGCGCTGCGCAGCTGG
This sequence comes from Methylobacterium nodulans ORS 2060, assembly GCF_000022085.1. Taxonomy (NCBI): domain Bacteria; kingdom Pseudomonadati; phylum Pseudomonadota; class Alphaproteobacteria; order Hyphomicrobiales; family Methylobacteriaceae; genus Methylobacterium; species Methylobacterium nodulans. The sequence goes on along the minus strand of NC_011894.1, from coordinate 6,456,203 downwards.
ATCTCGCCGCCCAAGAGGTTGGCGAGTTCGCGGCTGATCGCGAGGCCGAGGCCCGTGCCGCCGTATTTGCGGCTCGTGCCCGCATCCGCCTGCTGGAAGGCCTCGAAGATGATCTTCTGCTTCTCCGGCGGAATCCCGATGCCGGTATCCGAGACCTCGAAGGCGACCACCATGGGCGCCTGGCGCAGGATCGGATGGTCGGCGCTCCAGCCGCCCGCCGCGGGGGCCACGCGCAGGCGCACGCCTCCCTGCTCGGTGAACTTGAAGGCGTTCGACAACAGGTTCTTGAGCACCTGCTGCAGGCGCTTGGAATCGGTGATGAGGGTGCCGAGCTCCGGCGCGACCTCGACGTCGAAGGCGAGGCGCCGGTTCTCCGCCTCGTGCCGGAACGGCCGGGCGGTCGCGGCCAGGAGGTTGGCGAAGCTGATCTCCTCGGCCTCCACCGAGACCGTGCCGGACTCGATCTTCGACAGGTCCAGGATGTCGCTGATCAGGTTGAGCAGATCGGTGCCGGCGCCATGGATCGTGCGGGCGAACTCCACCTGCCGCTCGCTGAGGTTCCCGTCCGGATTCTCGCTGAGCTGCTGGCCGAGGATCAGGATGGAGTTGAGCGGCGTGCGCAGCTCGTGGCTCATATTGGCCAGGAACTCGGACTTGTACTTGGAGGTGAGCGCGAGTTCGGCCGCCTTCTCCTCCAGCGCCCGCCGCGCCTGCTCGATCTCCTGGTTCTTGGCCTCGACCTCGTCGTTGCGGTCGGCGAGCTGCTGGGCCTTCTGCTCCAGCTGCTCGTTCGTCTGCTGCAGCTCGCGCTGGCGGGTCTGGAGCTCGCCCGCGAGCTCCTGGGACTGCTTGAGCAGCCCCTCGGTCTGCATCGTCGCCTCGATGGAGTTGAGCACGATGCCGATGCCGGTGGTGAGCTGTTCGAGGAAGGAGATCTGCAGGTCCGTGAACGTGGCGAGCGAGGCGAGTTCGATCACCGCCTTCACCTGCCCCTCGAACAGGACCGGCAGCACGATGGCGGTGCGCGGCACGGCCGTGAACAGGCCGGAGACGACGGGCGTCGCGGTCGGCGGCACGTCCGTGATGAGCATGCGCCTTGCATCGCGGGCGCATTGGCCGATCAGCCCCTCGCCGACGGCGAGCCGCTCGGGATGGCCGCTCCGCGCCCCGTCCGCATAGGCCGAGAGCAGGCGCAAGGATTCCGGGCCCGCCTCGCCACCCTTGACCCGGTAGATCACGCCCTGATGCGCCCCGACCAGGGGGACGAGTTCCGAGAGCAGCGTGCGGCCCACCGTGGCGAGGTCGCGCTGGCCCTGCAGCATGTTGGTGAAGCGGGCGAGGTTCGTCTTCAGCCAGTCCTGCTCGGTGTTCCGCTCCGTCGTGAGGCGGAGATTGCCGATCATGGTGTTGATGTTGTCTTTCAGCTCCGCGACCTCGCCACGGGCCTCGACCTGGATCGAGCGGGTCAGGTCGCCCTTGGTCACGGCGGTGGCGACCTCCGCGATGGCGCGCACCTGCGTGGTGAGGTTGGCCGCCAGCAGGTTCACGTTGCCGGTGAGGTCCTTCCAGGTGCCCGCCGCCCCCGGCACGTTGGCCTGGCCGCCGAGGCGGCCCTCGACGCCGACTTCGCGGGCGACCGTGGTCACCTGATCGGCGAAGGTCGCGAGCGTGCGCGTCATGTTGTTGATGGTCTCGGCAAGAGCCGCGACCTCGCCCTTCGAGGCGACCGTGAGATTCTGGGTCAGGTCGCCATCCGCCACGGCGGTGACGACCTTGACGATGCCGCGCACCTGCTCGGTGAGGTTCGCGGCCATCACGTTCACGGTGTCGGTGAGGTCCTTCCAGGTGCCCGCCACGCCGGGGACCTGCGCCTGGCCGCCGAGCTTGCCCTCGGTGCCGACCTCGCGGGCGACACGCGTCACCTCGCCCGCGAAGGCGTTGAGCTGGTCGACCATCGTGTTGATGGTGTTCTTCAGCTCCAGCATCTCGCCCTTCACGTCGACGGCGATCTTGCGCGAGAGGTCGCCGCGGGCCACCGCGGTCGTCACCTCGGCGATGTTGCGCACCTGGGCCGTGAGGTTGCCGGCCATGGAGTTGACGTTGTCGGTGAGGTCCTTCCAGGTGCCGGCGACGCCCGGCACTTGCGCCTGACCGCCGAGCTTGCCCTCGCTGCCGACCTCGCGGGCGACGCGCGTCACCTCCGAGGCGAAGCGGTTGAGCTGGTCGACCATCGTGTTGAGGGTCTCCTTCAGCTCCAGGATCTCGCCGCGCACATCCACCGTGATCTTGCGGGAGAGGTCGCCATTGGCGATGGCGGTCGAGACCTCGGCGATGTTGCGCACCTGGGCCGTGAGGTTGCCGGCCATGGAGTTGACGTTGTCGGTGAGGTCCTTCCAGGTGCCGGCGACGCCCGGCACTTGCGCCTGGCCGCCGAGGCGCCCCTCGGTGCCGACTTCGCGGGCGACGCGCGTCACCTCGCCCGCGAAGGAGCGCAGCTGGTCCACCATCGTGTTGATGGTCTCCTTCAGCTGCAGGATCTCGCCCGAGACGTTGACGGTGATCTTCTTCGACAGGTCGCCCTGCGCCACCGCGGTCGCGACCTCCGCGATGTTGCGCACCTGATCGGTCAGGTTCGAGGCCATGGAGTTGACGTTGTCGGTGAGGTCCTTCCAGGTGCCGGCGACGCCCCGCACCGTGGCTTGGCCGCCGAGCTTGCCCTCGGTGCCGACCTCGCGGGCCACGCGGGTGACCTCCGACGCGAAGGCGTTGAGCTGGTCGACCATCGTGTTGATGGTCTCCTTCAGCTCCAGGATCTCGCCCGAGACGTTGACGGTGATCTTCTTCGACAGGTCGCCGCTCGCGATGGCGGTCGAGACCTCGGCGATATTGCGCACCTGGGCGGTCAGGTTCGAGGCCATGGAGTTGACGTTGTCGGTGAGGTCCTTCCAGGTTCCCGCCGCGCCCGGCACTTGCGCCTGGCCGCCGAGGCGCCCCTCGGTGCCGACCTCGCGGGCGACGCGCGTCACCTCGCCCGCGAAGGCGTTGAGCTGGTCGACCATCGTGTTGATGGTGTTCTTCAGCTCCAGGATCTCGCCCGAGACGTCGACCGTGATCTTGCGCGAGAGGTCGCCGCGGGCCACCGCGGTCGTCACCTGGGCGATGTTGCGCACCTGGGCGGTGAGGTTGCCGCACATGGCGTTGACCGAGTCGGTCAGGTCCTTCCAGGTGCCGGCGACGCCCGGCACGATGGCCTGACCACCGAGCTGGCCTTCCGTGCCGACCTCGCGGGCGACGCGCGTCACCTCCGAGGCGAAGGAGCGCAGCTGGTCCACCATCGTGTTGATGGCTTCCTTGAGCTGCAGGATCTCGCCGCGCACGTCGACGGTGATCTTCTTCGACAGGTCGCCATTCGCGACCGCGATCGTCACCTCGGCGATGTTGCGCACCTGGGCGGTCAGGTTCGAGGCCATCGAGTTGACGCTCTCGGTGAGGTCCTTCCAGACCCCCGTCACCTCGCGCACCTGGGCCTGGCCGCCGAGCTTGCCGTCGGTGCCGACCTCGCGGGCGACGCGCGTCACCTCCGAGGTGAACACGCTGAGCTGCTCGATCATCGCGTTGACGATGGTGGCCGAGCGCAGGAACTCGCCCTGGAGCGCCCGCCCGTCCACGTTGAGGGGCACGGTCTGCAGGAGGTCGCCGCGGGCGACGGCCGTGATCGCGCGGGTCACCGCCGTCGTCGGCCAGAGCAGGTCGTCGATCAGGGTATTGACGGAGGCCTCCATCTCCCCCCAGGCGCCCTGGCTGAGATCGAAGCGCACGCGGGTGCGGGTGCGCCCCTCGCGGCCCACCACCTGCCCGACCCGCTCGATCTGCCCGGCCATGCGCTCGTTGGCGGCCACGATCTCGTTGAAGGTGTCGGCGACCTTGCCGGAGCGGCCCGTGAGGTTGCCCGGCAGCCGCACGCTGAAATCGCCCGCCCGCATCGCCTGGAGGGCAGCGAGCAGCTGGTCGAGGTCGAGATCGGGCGATGCCGGTCCTCCGCCTTCCGCCTTCCGCCGCACGACGAGGGCTGCCCCCGCCGGGGTGGTCTCCCCTCCATCATGCCGCACGGCGTTGCCTTCCGGCTCCATGGCCTAGCTCCCCCCGGGTATGTTCCTGGTGGACCATATCCGGGGCGCCCGGAAAGGTCTAACGGCGGGAACCGGCGAGGCGGGACAGCGCGAGGACAGCCCCGGCCCGGGGCCGGATACCGGCTCACCCCTCGCCCGCCTGGCCGAGCGCCGCCGCCACATGGCGGGACCGTCCATCACCGGCAACATGACGTCGAGGAGGATCAGGTCGGGCTTCGTCTCGGCGATGCGCATCAGACTGTAGGCGCGCTCCGGCCCGTCCTCGACGGCGATCCCGCCGGGTCGAATGGCGAAGGAGCAATCCCCAGTGCCCGGCCGTCTCTAAGAGCCTGTTTGAGCAGTTTATCCCACCCTCGCCCTCATCCTGAGGTGCTGCCACCTGCGGCAGCACCTCAGGATGAGGGCGAGGGTGGGATAAACTACATGAAATATAAAGTCATCATAAGCTTGTCCTCGACGCTCAAACGGGCTCTAAGCGGACGAAGCGGTGGCAGGCCGACGCTTCGTCCGCTCAGGCTTTTGCTGTGTCGCAGATTTTTGTCGCAGATTTTTGACGGAAAACCGCAAGGCACTGTTCCGAAACCTGTTCAGCGTCGCGGGACGGCGATCCCCACCACCCGGGCCGGCTCGGATCGGCGCAAGGCCGGTCCCTTCTCCGCCGCCTGCCAGGAGCCGTTCCGGCGCCGGCCGAGTTCCGCCGGCCCACGGGAGCCGACCCCGTCGATGACGTAGACCACCGGCTCGGCCCGGGGCGGGCTCGCGATGCCCGCGACGGTCGGGATGCCGTAGGTGCCGTAGCCCCAGGCCGACGGCACGAGTTCGGCGGGCCGCGGCAGGGTGAGGAGCGGTTCGGCCGCCACGGCGGGGGGCGGGGCCTCGCTCGCCGCCACGCCTCCGACGAGGCCGACCGGTGCCCCCGCGAAGCGCCCGCGGCGGAATCCGGGATGTCTGGCCACAGGATGCGAGCCGGGCGCCGGCCGTAAGGCAGGCCCGGCGACGGGAGCCGCCGGCGGGCCGGCCAGAGCGGGCTCGCCCGCGACGCTCAGGGCCGCCACGGCGAAGCCGAGGCCGATCAGGTCACGACGCATGAATGCCACGCCTCCCGGAGAATTCGCCCCTTCGAGTCTGTCCGGCCGGAGAACCGGTGCCGGCGTCTCCTGGACATGACTCCAATCGCGCGGCGCCCATGGTCGTTCCGACCGCGCGCAAGCGCCAACCGTGGCAGATTGCGCAGGACATGGGCGGAGGTCCAGCCGTGCCCCGCCGGGGCCCCTGGGTCCGGAAGGTCTTTCCTCGTACCGAACTGCGCCGGCCGCAGCCTCGACCGGTCGTTCGGCTGTCCATAAGCCCGGGGAGACGTTCCTCACCCGGCCGTTAACGTTTCTTGAGACGGGAGCTGCTATTACAGGCGCCATTCAGGATCCCGTTATGCAAGCAGACTTCGCCAAGTTGCTCGATGCTGAGATCGCCAAATCTTGGTATGATCGGCGATTTAGCATTCTCAAGAAGCTCTACGATGCGCAGCAGCGGCAGGTGCAGCGCCAGGATGCGCGGCTGGCGATCTGGTTCGTCGGCGCTCTCTACATTCTGTTCTCGATCACCGACGCGCTCCTGATCGGCGATGTCATCTTCTACGCAGTCCTGTCGCGGCTGGCCATCGGCGCCGTCTATATTCTCTGCATCGGCCTGCAGATCAGGCGGAATGTCGATGCCGCCCTGGTCGAGCTGCAATGCGCGCTCGGCGTCGTCGTCGGCTACGCGTCATGGCTGCTGCTTACGGTGTTCAGTGCGCACAGCGCGAATGTCTCCTACTATCTTGCGTACGGCACCGTCTTCATGATGGTGTCGAACCTGTTCTTCAATTTCCGGTTCCGGGTCGCGCTGCTCGCCTCCGGATTGATCACCGTCATCTTTTTCGTGTCGACGTTGTTGTTTTTTCAGTTCCCCTTTCAGTATTACGTGGCCATCGGGTCGCTCTACGTTCTCAGTTTCGTTCTGACGATTTTCATCAATTGGAAGCTGAACCTTGAGCGGTACCGCGTGTTCCTCAATTCGATGCGGGCCGAGATCCGTCAGAAGCAGGCGACGGAGCGCGGCGAGGAGCTCCTGAAGCTCTCGACGACCGATGCCCTGACCGGTCTGTTGAACCGCCGTGCCATCGACCAGCTGCTGAGCGAGTTCTGGGGCGCCTGGAAGGAGCGGTCGGCGGCGTTCGGCGTGATCCTGATCGACATCGACTACTTCAAGATGTTCAACGACTATTACGGCCACCAGAAGGGTGATGCCTGCCTGGTGGCGGTCGCGCGGGTGATGGAGGAGGTGGCGGCCCGCCACGGCTGCCGGATCGGCCGTTTCGGCGGCGAGGAATTCATCATCCTGCTCTTGTCCGAGACGGAAGCGCAGATCGCGGCGGTGGCGGAGGACGTGCGCGGCAGCATCCAGGTTCTGAAGATCCCGCACGAGGCGCGGCTCGACCACCTGGCGACGGTCACCGTCAGCATCGGGGCGGCCTTCTGCCGGGGGATCGCCGCCGACAAGCCGGAGCGGATCGTCACCGGGGCGGACCGCGCCCTCTATCTCGCCAAGGACAGCAACCGGAACTGCGTCAAGCTCTTCGACGAGCGGCTGTTCGGCACGAACAGCACGCAGGACAGCGTGATTGAGGCGATGCGGTCGGCGATCGAGCAGGACCGGGTGTCGCTGGTCTACCAGCCGATCTGGGACGTCGCGGCGGGCCGGATCCGCGCGGCCGAGGCCCTGATGCGGCTGTCCGCAGCCGACGGCACCGCGATCTCGCCGGCTTTGTTCATCCCGGTCGCCGAGCGCACCGGGGCGATCGTGGATCTCGGGATCTGGGCCTGCCGGCAGGCCTGCCGGCAGCTCAGCCTCACGGAGGCGATCCCGACGATCAGCGTGAACGTCTCGGCGGTGCAGCTCAGGCGGCCGAACTTCGTCGAGACGGTGGGGGCCATCCTGCGCGAGGCGAAGGTCGCCCCGCACCGTCTCGCCATCGAGATCACCGAGGGGCTGGAGATCGAGACCGATTCCGCCGTGGCCGAGACGATCGCCGCGCTCAAGCGCCTCGGCGTGCAGATCTGGCTCGACGATTTCGGCACCGGCTTCGCCGGGCTGTCCTGCCTCAGCCGGATCAGCTTCGATACGGTCAAGGTCGACCGGCTATTCGTTCAGGCCAGCGACACGCCGCGCGGCGCCAAGATGCTGAAGGACATCATCACGCTGGTGCAGAACTCCGGCCAGAACATCGTCGTCGAGGGCGTCGAGACGGGCGAGCAGGTCGCGCTCCTGAAGCAGTACGGGGTCGGCCTGCTCCAGGGGTTCTACTTCAACCGGCCGATGTCGGCCGACGCGCTGGGGCTGCTCGCCGCCAGGGGCGACCGGCTCGCCCTGGGGGCCGCGGTCGCATGAGCCCGGCGGCCCGATGCGTCGGCAGCATGGGCCGTCGGCCTGAGCCTTGTCCGGAGGCAGAGGGGCAGCCTCAGCGCCTCTCGATCTCCAGATAGCCGATGAGGCCGCTCGCATCCTCGAAATATGCCGTGCGCGCGATCGCGGAGGCCGGAATCTCGGCCGCGAAGGCTTCGATCTCGGCCCGGGACCGGTACAGGAGGTACCAGTCCATGTAGGCTTCCATATAGGCCTCCTCCCGCACGCCGGTGCGGAAGTTCGGGACGAGCAGGCGGCCGCCGCTGTTCAGGAGGCCGAACAGGCTGCGCGTCAGCCGGGCTGCGAGCCGCTCCTCCAGATAGTCGTACAGGCCGGCGGCGTAGACGAGATCAAAGCTCCCGAGGTCGTGCTTGGCGGCGATGAAGTGCCGGACGCTGAGGTTGCGGACCTCGATCGCGGGCGAGATCGTGTCCCGGTAGGCGGCCACCGTCTCCAGGCTGACCGGGTCCTGATCGGTGGCGACGAGGCGCGACACCCGGCCTTCCCGCAGCGCGAGGCTCGATTCCGCTTCGCGCAGGTGCCCGCAGGCCACGGCGAGCACCTCCGCCCCGGGGCGCAGGCGGGCGACCTCGTCGATCGTCCGGGCGAGGATCTCCTTGCGCTGACGGACGGCCTCGCAGGCCGTGACGTTCACCGTGTGGGCCATGACCGACCGCCCCCCGGCCGTGGCGGCGCCTTCCAGCGGACGGGCGACCGGATGGCGGTAGACGAAATCGAGCAGCCCGGCATCGCCCGGATAGCCGCGCGGACGCAGGTAGGAATGGCGCGTGAAGGGGCATTCGTGCACGAGCGCCGCCACCTTGTGCTCGCGGGCCGCCGGAAGGACCGCCTCGCGCCAGGTCTTCTCCTTGAACGAGTCCTTCATCAGGCCGAGGAAATCGATCAACTCGGAGATGAAGGGGTCGTATCCCTCCGAGAGGGCGATGTCGTAGACTTGATCGAGGGCGCGGTTCACATCGTACGCCACCGCCGCGTAGTGCCGCTCGCGGGAGTGGACCGGAAGGCGCGTATAGACGGAAGGTGAGTGCACGACCCGCGCCGCCGGAACCGCGACATTTGCCATGGCGGGAGTTCGAGGCGCCTTGAGCAGAGCTTGGCTCGTCTCGCGGATCGCCTGTGCTGAATTGCGGCTCATGAGCTTTCGATTCCCACGTCGTCCGATCTTCGTGATTGGAGGCGCCCCCCAAGCCCTCCAGTGGCCTAGGGTTAACAAGCTATTAAGCGGAACGCACGCATTCGACCGATCTGAAACCTGTGTAAAACGGGAACAACTCCGGCGTGAAAATCCGGAATAATATTCGGCCGTATCGTGTAAATACCTGCAAGGATCAGGTCGGTTTGAGATGCGGATGCGTGGCGCCGCGCTGAATAACCCTCGCGGGTGCGGCCATTCGGCCAAGCTGGCTCAACGCAGGATCCAGATCATGCAACTCGCGGTAAGGGTCGCGCGCAACGGCCAGGCTTGAGTCGCTCCTCGGCTCCCTTTTGTCAGAGAAAAAACATAACCTGATCCGGAGTATTGTTGTCTGCAACGGTGCAGGTTCGGCCGAAACGGCGGAGACGATATCCCTCGATCTGTTCATATTCCTCTGCGGTATGCGGGACGCTGTCATGGCAAAGCCCGGGGCGTGCCACGATCGACGACCCATGGGCGGCTCTCCCGGGCCGGGATGACGCCGGATGATCCGAAAGTCTGACGACGAACGGAGAATTGGGCCCGGGCCGCGGCTGGATTAACCCTCGGTTTGCGACCGTGACGGGAGTCCCCGCGGAGGCCGGATCTACCGGTCCCGACCTCCCGCGCGGATCGAGATCGCGCGGCGACCGGGCCGCCCGGCGGGACGCCCCGCCGGCCACGCGGCTCGCACCATAGAGGAACGCCCCATGGCAACAGCAACCGCGGTCGGTCAGGCGGTGGACACCGCCCGGCCGATGACCCGGGAGGAGAAGCGGGTCATCCTGGCTTCGTCCCTCGGCACCGTCTTCGAGTGGTACGACTTCTATCTCTACGGCTCGCTCGCCGCGGTGATCGGCGCGCAGTTCTTCTCCGCCTACCCGGAGGCGACCCGCAATATCTTCGCGCTGCTCGCCTTCGCGGCGGGCTTCCTGGTGCGGCCCTTCGGCGCCCTGGTGTTCGGGCGGCTCGGCGACATGGTCGGGCGCAAGCACACCTTCCTCATCACCATCCTGATCATGGGCCTGTCGACCTTCTGCGTCGGCCTGCTGCCCTCCTACGGCATGCTGTCCGCCTACGGCATCGGCTGGGTCGCGCCCGTGACGCTGCTCGCTTTGCGCATGTTCCAGGGCCTCGCGCTGGGCGGCGAGTACGGAGGGGCCGCGGTCTACGTGGCCGAGCACGCGCCCCGCGGCCGGCGCGGCTTCTACACGTCGTTCATCCAGACCACGGCGACGCTGGGCCTGCTTCTGTCGCTCATCATCATCCTGTCGACGCAGGGCTACGTGAACACGGCCTATCCGGCCACCGTCACGCAGAACCCGGACGGCACGACGACGACGCTCACGGCCTTCCAGGTCTGGGGCTGGCGCATTCCCTTCCTGGTCTCGGTGGTGCTGCTCGCCATCTCGGTCTGGATCCGGCTGCAGATGCAGGAGAGCCCCGCCTTCAAGAAGATGAAGGAGGAGGGCACGCACTCGAAGGCGCCGCTCTCGGAGGCGTTCGGCCAGTGGCGCAATGCCAAATGGGCGCTCCTCGCGCTCCTCGGCCTCACCGCCGGCCAGGCCGTTGTCTGGTACACGGGCCAGTTCTACGCCCTGTTCTTCCTCCAGAGCATCCTTAAGGTCGACCAGTACACCGCGAACGTGCTGATCGCGTGGTCGCTGATCCTCGGCACCGGCGGCTTCCTGTTCTTCGGGGCGCTGTCCGACAAGATCGGCCGCAAGCCGATCATCCTGGGCGGCTGCCTGATCGCGGCGATGACCTACTTCCCGCTGTTCAAGGTGCTCACCGCCAATGCCAACCCGAAGCTCTACGCGGCGCAGGGCAGCGTCGAGGTGGTGGTCAAGACGAACCCGGACGAGTGCTCGTTCCAGTTCAATCCCGTCGGCACGGCCAAGTTCACCAAGGAGTGCGACATCGCCAAGGCGCTGCTCGCCCGCAGCGCGGTGAACTACCGGACCGAGGCGGTCCCGGCCGGCACGCCCACCACCGTCAGCATCGCGGGCAAGGACTTCGCGGTGAGCGATCCGGCCTTCGCCAAGGCGGTTCCGGCCGCCCTCACGGAGGCGGGCTATCCGGGCGCCAACAACCCCGACATCATCAAGGCGGCGAACCCGATCGACATCTTCTCGGGCCAGAAGCTGATCGTGGTCGCCATCCTGACGGTTCTCGTCCTCTACGTGACGATGGTCTACGGCCCGATCGCGGCGGCGCTGGTCGAGCTGTTCCCGACCCGCATCCGCTACACCTCGATGTCCCTGCCCTACCACATCGGCAACGGCTGGTTCGGCGGCCTCCTGCCCGCCACCTCCTTCGCCATGGTGGCCCAGACCGGCGACATCTATTACGGCCTCTGGTACCCGATCGTGATCGCCATGATGACCTTCGTCATCGGCCTCCTGTTCGTGCCGGAGACCAAGGACCGCGATATCCTCGCCTGAGCGCGGACGCATCCACAGGCCAAGCCCCGCCTCCCCTGGAGGCGGGGTTTTTCATGGCTGCTCTCCTGGCCGCTTCCCGGGGCACGGAGTCGCGACCGCCGGGGTGTCGCGTCAGCGGCAGGTGGTGACGCGGCGGACGATCCAGCCCTCGCCTTCCACGAACAGGCGCTTGCGCGCGGTGGTGCAGTTGGCGTCGTCCGTCCCCTCCTCCGGCATGGTCGCCGTCGCGGTGACGTCGCGGACCGCCGGGCTGCGGCTCTGCGCCTTGGCGGGCGCCTTGTCGACGGCGGGCGCTGCGAATCCCGGGGCAGCCGCGAGGCCCGCACCGGCGGTCAGAGCGGCGAGCAGAGTCAGCCGGGCGCCGAAGAGCGCGCGCATGTCGTGTATCCTGTTCCTGAGAGCTTCGCGTCGTCGTGGTCGGCAGTGCGCTGCCTGGCCGCCATTCTGCCATAGATAAGTCGCGAACGCCCGAAGGGTTGCTGCCCGACAAGCGTGTCCTTTCGAAATTCGGTAAACACGAAAGCGCGCACGAACGGCGTGCGGTTTCACACGCCGCACGACGGGTCGTTCTACCCTCCTGGATTTGTCAACGGGCCACGCCGCGGCGGGTTCCTGCCGCCGGGTCAATGCCGGGACGGGCCGCCGCTCAACCGCGCCGCTGCTCCACGAGTCGCAGGCTCTGCCGGGCAAGCTGGTCCGGAATGCCGCGCCGCACCAGCCGGGCGCGCCGCTCCTGCTGCGCCCGCCAGCTCTGATAGGCGTCGCTCGCCTGCAGGATCGGGCGTATCCAGGCTTCGAGCCACGCGATCTGCAGTGCGAGGCCGAGGAGCGCCGTCTGCTCTGCGAGGGCCAGGGAGGCGGCCAGCACCCGCTGGAGCTGCTGGTCCACCTGGAGGGGGGGCGACGTTCGATCCTGCATCGCCGCGTTTCTCCTCTCCCGGTCCGGTGTCTCGGGCCTTGCGGCGCCCGGCCGGGCGCCCGTCCGGCGGCCTCCCCGCCATCGGCGAGGGACCACTTGCAAGTTCCGGGCACCCCGCAGGTTCCGGGCCCCCGGGCCGAGCGCTTCGGGCCAAAGGAACAGGCGCTCTCGTGTCGAGATTATGTCCGCGAGCGCTCGGCCCCGTGCAACCGGGCCCCCGGGTGCGGCCGGTCCGTCCATGACCAGCGACGCCCAGAAGGCCCCGATCGCGTCCCATCTCTCCGGTCTGCAGCCCGGGCCGCAATACGACGCCACCTTCGTCAAGGCCCAGTTGCACGGGCACCGGGAGGCGCTGGCGACCCATGGCTCCTATGCGGAGAGCGGCGAGGATCCGGGCCTGCGCCGCATCGCGCGCAGCGCGCTGCCGCTGATCCGGCTGCATATCGCGCAGCTCACGCAGATGCAGGCGATGCTGGGCGGTCCGCAAGGCTGAGACCCCCAGTGCCGGCGGGGGCATTGCCGCTGGTCCCCCGGCTCAGTGGTCGACCGATGGCCGGGCCGGCTCGGCGGCGAGGCAGCCGCTGCGGCAGCGCATCTGATCGACCGTGATTCCCTGCGCCTTGCTGCCGACGGTCTCGATCTCGATCTGCGTCTGGTTCTTGGTCCAGAGAAACAGGCAGCGGGAGGGTGTCGTCCGACGGCAGGTGATCGCCTCCGCGTAGGTCTCGCAGATCCGCGTGCGACCGCTCACGCAGGTTGCGCGGCTCTTGGCCGCCTGGTCGGGCTTCCAGCCCTGGAGCGCGAGGCTGATGCGGAACTCGGAATAGGCCGTGCGCGGGTCGAGGGCCGGCAGCTGCTCGCCCGCGGCGACGCCGTCGGCACAGAGCCAGAGGGAGAGCAGGATTGCGGTTCGCATCGCCACCGCCAGGGAACCAGCGCGCCGGAGCGTCGCCGCGGGCTTATCGGTTCGGCGGCGGGAGCGGTCAAGAACGGCGGTGCCGGCCGAATCTCGCCCGGAGGCTGGCGCGGCCCGGCAAGGTGGCGGGCCGCGTCGAGGCGGGTGCCTACTCGGCGGCGGCCTTGGCCGCGCGGGAGCGGCGGGCCGGCTTCTTCGCCGGAACCTCGGCGGGTGCTTCGGCGATCACGGGCGCCGGGGGCGGCGCGGGCGTTTCGACCATCTCCGCCACATTGGGCGCCGAGGCTGCGGCCTTCGCCTTGGCGCGCTCGCGCCGGATCTGGCCCAGGCCGAGGCTGCGGGCGAGCTCCGAGCGCTGCCGGGCGTAGCTCTCGGCCACCATCGGGTAGTCGCGCGGCAGGCCGAACTTCGCCCGGTAGGCCTCGGGCGTCAGGCCGTGTTTCGTCAGGTGGCGCTTGAGGGACTTGTAAGGCTTGCCGTCGATGAAGCTGACGAGGTGATCGACGGTGATTGACTTGCGGATCTGCGCGGGCGTCGCCTTCGGCGTCTCGTCTGCGGCAGGGGTCGCGGGCTTCCCGATGGTGCGGAGCGCGTCGTAGACGCTGCGGATCAGCGTCGGCAGCTCGGCACTCGGGACGTTGTTCTTCGAAACGTAGGCCGACACGATATCGCTGGTCAGGCCGCTCAGGTCGACGGCCGCTGCTTCAGTCTCGCTCATCTATGTATCCCTGTGCTTGCGCATGACACACCAGTGTAGTGTCGGGCGCGCAGCGTCAACAGGAATCGTTGCATGTTCACATCAAAACCGAGGTGAATCCGCACTTTTCCGCGATCCTGTGATCCGGCGGACAGGTTTCGGGGTCAGTCGAGGCGGATCGCGGTGGCTGAGACGCGCGCGGCGATCGCGTTATTGCTCGCGCTGCGATGGAGCATCAGGGTCAGGAGCGCGCGAAGGACGTTGCGCGCCTCAGCAGCTGCGATCGAGCTTGTAGCCGCCGGGCCCGCTGGAGCCGACGAAGCGGCAGCCGCCGAAGGTGCCCTCGAAGCCGTAGGCATTCTTCCCCGTCTTCCAGGTGGCGCCGTGGCCTCCGCCGTAGCGGGCGGAGCGATAGCCGGCGGGCTTGGCGGCGGGAGCGGCCGCCCGGCGACGCGGCGCCGGCCGGGCGGCAGGCGGCGGCTCAGGCGCGCTCTCCGCTTCGGGCGCGGGCGGCGGAGCGGCGGGCGGGGGCGCAGCGGTCTCGGCGGACGGACCGGGATCGGCGCTGGCGATGGTGAGGGCGGCGTGTGCGCCGGTGGCGGCGGAGAGCGCGATGGTGGCGGCAAGGCCCAGCACGAGGGATTTCATGATCGACCACCCGGATCGGGGCTGCCGGGGGCAGGATGCCGTCCCGGGAGCCGACGGGCGCACCCTCGCAAGCTCCGCCGCGGGGTGCTGTGTCCTGCGACACATGGTTGATCGGGGCCCCTCGCACGGGCGTCCGCGGATCGATTTGACGGCGGGCCGCGTTTCGCCTAGAGAGGCGCCCCAGCGTGATCCCCGATAGCTCAGCTGGTAGAGCAGGCGACTGTTAATCGCCTTGTCGCAGGTTCGAGTCCTGCTCGGGGAGCCAGCCGGCTCCTCCCTTACGCGCCTGTGGACATGCGGATTGCTGGTGCGGCGCAGCCTATCTGACGGGGCTCTGGCCTCCTTCACGACCTGGTGCCCGGGCCGGCATGCCCATCGCGAGGCTGGTGGCGGAAGGCCGGCGCTGGGCGGTCGAGGACGCCTTCGAGACCGCCAAGACGGAACTCGGCTTGGCCCACAGCGAGAGCCGGTCCTGGCATGGCTGGCACCGGCACGTCTCGCTGGTGATGCTGGCCTTCGCCATGCTTGCCCGGGTGCGCCGGCTGGCGAACGGGTCTCCCCCAAAAATGGCGCTCGTCGCCAAGTTCTCTGGTGCCCTGGTCAGTCCAGGAGATCCGGCGCGTAGCGATGCGGCTGGCGCAGCGGCGCATTGAGCCCGCCGTCGTGATTGCTTGGTCCGCATGGCGGCGCGCTCACCAAGCCGCTGCTCAACGCGCGCACCTCAGCCGTAGGTTGCAACTGGAATGCTGGTGGTCTGAGTTAGAACTCTACTTGCATGTGCGGGCTGCGGGAACAGGCTGGCGCGCGCCGAGCCCGGAGGTGCGCCATGGCGCGCGGACCCAAAGCTGTGGTGCTGAACCTTCGTGAGAATGAACGCACCGAACTGCACCGCCTGCTGCGGGGGCACGGCACGGGTCAGGCGCTCGCCCAACACGTGCGCATCGTCCTCGCCTGTGCGGAGCCAGGCGCGACCAATCTGGGCCGTGGCCACGGCGCTGGGTGTGAGCCGGCAGACCGTGGCGCTGTGGCGCCAGCGCTTCGCCGTGCACCGGCTGGAGGGCCTCGTCGATGCGCCGCGCTCCGGCGCGCCCCGCCGCATCAGCGACGAGGCCGTCGAACGGCTGGTCGCCCTCACCCTGGAGGAGGCGCCCCGCAACGCCACGCACTGGAGCACCCGCGCGATGGCTCACCGCAGCGGGATGAGCCAGACGGCCGTGCCGCGCATCTTGCAGCTGGGCCGAGCCGAGCGGGCCACCGCTGATGATCGCCGGCATGGCACGCTCGACCTGTTTGCGGCTCTGGATGTGACGGCCGACACCGTGATCGGCTGCTGCGCGGCGTCATCGCAGCGTCGAGTTCCGCGCGTCCCTTGAACAGGTTGAGAGCAGTGTGGCGCCGGACTTGGCGGTGCACCTGGTGCTCGACACCCTGAAGACGCATACAACGAAGCTGATCCACGACGGGCTGGTCCAGCATCCGCGGTTTCATCTGCATTTCACGCCGACGAGCGCGTCGTGGCTGAACCTGGTCGAGTGCTGGTTCGCGCTGCCGAGCCGGCGCCGTCTGGAGCGGGGTGCCTTCACCAGCACCGCGGACCTGGAGGCGACGATCCAGGGCGACATCGCCGAGACGAACGCTCATCCCAAGCCGTTCGTGTGGACCAAGACCACCGACGCGGTTCTGGCCAACGTGGCGCGTTTCTGCAAACAGATTTCTAACTCAGACCACGGGGGGTAACTACGGGGACGCTTACAACTGAGAGTGACTTTATAGCAACAGTCGGCAGGGATCCCGAATGACGGCGTGCTAAGGCTTCTGCATTTTTCCTGAATGCAGTAACCTGCTGCAGAAACCTGATCATGGCGGAGGAACTATGAAATTTCCAGCATTGATAGCTGTGGCCGGATTGCTATTAGTTGCCGCCATCGGTCATTCTACGGATGTTCTTGCGCAAGCAACCCGCACCTGGGTGTCGGGCGTCGGGGATGACGTCAACCCCTGCAGCCGTACAGCTCCTTGTAAGACCTTCGCGGGCGCGATAAGCAAGACGGCATCTGGAGGTATTATTAATGTACTAGATCCAGGTGGATACGGGGCTGTTACTATTACCAAGCCTATTACTATACGGTCTGTAGGCGTTGAGGCTGGCGTTCTGGCTCCCAACACGAATGGAATTGTTGTTAATGCGCCGGGTGCGCAAGTGGCGCTGATCGGACTGACTGTCGACGGAGCGGGGAATGGAATCAATGGCATCAACATAATCAGTGCTGGACAAACAACAATTGAAAACTGCATTATATCTGGTTTCTCCAATGCGGGGGTGCGATTGAGTTCATCTGCCTACTCGCGCGCAACAATCAGGGACAGTTCGATAATTGCAAATGGCGTTGGTGTTGCCGTTGCGCCAACCGGGGGCGTGAGCAATGGTATAGTGATAGACGACGTTCTTGTTGACAGCAATACTACAAATATTAGTATTGATCAGTCAGTCGGAATCGCGGTCATTCGACGTTCTACAGTGCTCGGATCGCCCATCGTTGTTACTAATGGCGGAGTTTTGCGCTCTTTTGGAGATAATGCGATCAACGGAGGAGCACCAACTGCGACCGTACCTCTTCAATGAGAAACCAGGATGCGATCGCGGTAGGGACGCTCATTTCTGAGCGCACAGATCCGTATGGGCGGGATTCCCGCATACGGCTCCCGCGTTGGGTGTTTGATGACGAAGCGCTGGCGTGGCCAGGGATGGGGGATCCGCGGCTTGATCCCCCTCGAGTTGGTGGGCGCCTCTGATACGCTCCTGTGTGAGGTTCGGCGACATCGTTTCAATCTCACCGCCCCAGTTTCCGGCTGATCTGGCCTTCTGATGCTATTGCGGCTGAGGATCTGATGGGCAGCGCATGCCGCGCTGCCCATCAGATCCTCAGCCAGGGCGGGAGACGGCGATGGATCTGGCGAAGGCACGTCTGGGATGGATCGAACTCTAGCCCGGACCGGCGATGCCGGCCTCGTCTGCCAGCGCTGCGGCAGCTCGCGCCCGATGCTGCGCAAGGGGTGGCAGAGGTATCAGGCCGCTCCGCAACGAGCTCGTCCGTCAGCACGATCTGACGCTATCGCTCGACACCATCCATCGCGTGCTCGTGCGCCATGGCGAGCAGGTTCTCAAGCAGCCGCGGCGGCGGGCCAAAGGAAAGACCCGCCACAGCCGACCTGTGCCCGGCGAGCTCTGTCGGAGCTCCCGATCCGCTCCGACTGTCGCCCCCTCACACCGCATCATGGAAGGTGAGGCTCAGACACTTGCGGATGGTCCAGCGCGCGCTCCAGCTGCTTCGTGAACAGGCACGCGCCTTGGCCAGCATGCCAGATCACCTTCATCAGATCGCCGCGACGGCCCCGGAAGCAAAACAGATGCCCGCTTAAGGGATCGCGCCGCAGCACCTCTTGAACCTGCAACGACAGGCTCGCAAAGCCCTTGCGCATGTCGGCGTGCCCGGTCGCCAGCCACACCCGCACGCCGCTCGGAATCGGGATCATCGCAACGTCTCGAGCGCCTGGACGATCCGCAGCAGTGCAGTGACGTCAACATCGCGATCGACCAATCACTCGCCGGCCGTTCGCGCTCACAATCTCCATGCGGCCGCCACCTGTCGCGATCCGCTCGCCATGCGGGCTGGTCTCCGGCACCACCAGTGCCGGCACGAACCCGCTGGCGCTGACATCGCCAAGCCGGCCCTCGCGACACGCCTTGCGCCAGGAAAACAGAAGCTGGTTGGAAATCCCGTGCCGGCGCGCCGTCGCCGAGGTCAGCCGAGCCCCCGAAAGGCTCTCCGCGGCGATCCGCACCTTCTCGGCATCCGACCGCCGACGCGGGCGACCCATGTCAACGACCTCAAGGCGACTGATGTGCTGACGGTCGGGATATCCATGCCGACAGTCAGCTACGGGCCAGCCGTCTCCGCAGGGCGGCCCTCGTCGGAAGCGTATGCGGCGCCAACAGGGCCGCCGTCATGTCCACGCTCATATGACGGCGAAGCTCAATAACGTCGATCCGCAGGCTTGGCTGGCCGACGTCTTCACGCGCATCGCCGAAATCCCGCAGGGCAGCCTCCACGAGCTCTTGCCGTGGCACTGGAAATGGCAAGCTGAAGAACCTGCAGCTGCACAGGCCGCCTGATCAACACCGGCAGCATGCTCGGAGCACCATTACCGCGGCCCTCCGCGTATGGTTACACAGCGTCGGCCGATCCTTGAGTTGAGCAGGAGGGAAAGGGCGGACGGCGGCAGCTGAGGACGTGACACGGCTTGGCCGGGACCGTTCAGCCGGGTCAGCGGCGCGGGAGCGTCGGGGAAGGCCTCAGGGCGTTTCGTAGGTCAGGCCGATGAGCACACCGCTTGCGCTTGGTACGGTGCCGTCGTAGCGCTGCACGAGAACGGCGTTGCTGTTGGCCGCCGCCAATCCGACGAGGGCCACGCCCTTGCCCATGTCTCGCCCTTGGATCGGCGTGTCGAATGCCGACGAGAACGGCAGGGTGACATTGATGCCGCTCGTGCAGCTGCTGGCCGTGAGCGGCACCTTGGCCGTGACCATGACCGTCTTGCCGATGCGCTTGTAGCGGGCGCTGACTGTGCCTGTCGTCAGCGATCCACCACCGGCACAGGCGACCGTGGGCGTGTACGAAGCCCACGCTGCGTTATCGATAACCGTCATGCCCTGGATTTTATAATCCGTCGCACTGTTGACGCTTTGGACCGTTTCGTTTCCAAAGCCATCGATCTTCCAGACTTCCACGTTATCATTGGTGACAGCAAAATCACCGGCGCTCGGATGTCCGTTGATCTTGCCGTCGACCCGGAATCCGTAGAGGGGGATGCCGGCGAACTTATCAGGTCGCACGAGGAACGAGGTATCGCCTGCACCCATCGATAGGAAGCCGTAGGACACCGAGCCGCGCTGCAGGTAGCAGGTGTTCGCGTTCTTGAGTGGGCCCACGCAATCAAGCGCCGTCCCACCCTCGTCCAGCTGATTGATGCCTTGCAGCGCCACGCCCGTCGCGTTTGCGGTGGCGGGACGCTTGAGGGTCAGGGTGTTGTTGACCGTGTCGACGAAAGTAACGGTCGTACCATCCGGGATGCCGGCCCCGTACACGATGAGGCCCGAGCGCCACATGCTGATACTCGTGACATTCGTGACGAGGTAGCTGCCCTTGGTCGTATTTCCCGTACTGCCGGAGACCCAGGTCGGCGCGAAGGCGACACCGCTGTTGAACACGTCGATCTCGGCCGCCACGTACTTGCCGAACTCGGTTCCTGCGGTGGCGGTCAGAACCATATTGGACGCGGTCGCAGTCGCGGCCTTCTCGAGCTGGATGGTGTTCGCCGCATAGTCGAGGCCCGCGATGACCGTGTTCGGCGGGATACCCGGCCCCTCGATGAGATGGCCGCCCGGGTAGAGGCCGACCGTGCTGTTCACCGTCACCGTTTTCGAGCCGGCCTGCGTCGTGGCAATGAGTGGGATGCCGTTGGCAAACGGCGTGAGCAACATCCCCCAGAGCTTGTCGAGCGGGTTGATAAAGGCGCGCGTGCCTGTCGGCGTGCCAGCGCCGCCCCCGCGCTGATACCACCCGGACACGGCGATGGCCGTCACCTGACCGGCGCCGTTGACGGTCCAACTCGTGATCTGGCCGTTGTAGGCCGCCGGGCTGTCGTTGGTGCGGATCCACATCCCGACGCCGAGCTTCACCGTGTCGCTCAGCGTGGTCGGCGTCGTCGGAACGAAGCTGTTTGCCGTGAAGGTGCCGGAGACCGCTGCCATCAGGGGCATGGTGTCCCCTTGCGCGCACAGAGCGTAGGACCCGAACTCGTCGTAAGCCGCGCTCTGCGAAGGGCTGGTGAACCCCGCCACGCAACCTGGTCGGTTCACGCCCACCGAGAAGGTGCCCGCGCCGGCTGTGTTGAGCGACCCGTAGGGGAACAGGTTGGTGAAATTGGCCGAGCCGTTCGGCGCCCAGACCGCCGCGTTCCCGAGAGGCTTGATGTCAGAATAACCCGAGCCGCCGACGCCCGAGACCCAAGATGGATAAGGACCGGCGAAGGGGTTGGAGGCGCGCGTCGCGTCGCCCGCGGTGAGCGCGTCCGGCGCAAGCACGGTCTGGCCTGCTTGGCGCTTGCCGAGCTTGAGAGTTCCGAGCAGGAGATCGCCGCCATTTGTGATCACGGCGTTCGGCAGAGCCTGATCCGCATGAGCCAGTGCGGTGGCAAGGATCAAGCCAGCGAATGCGAGCGAGAGAATTCGACGGGCCATCAGGTTATACACCGGTCAAAATCATTGGAATGAAGGAGGATCTTTTGCTAAGGGCTTACAATCACAATTTTCGCAGCGCCTAAAACATCTGAAGGTCTTTCCAGATCCAGACAGCCGAACGATGATGTTTAAAGCGTCTGACAAGAGTCCCTTCTCATCAGCAATGAAGAGAGGCTATTCGTACGGAAGGAGGGCCGCAAGGGGCAACTGGACGGTGCGCGCCGCCGTCAATGCGTGACAGCCGATGTAGCCATCAGTGCCACTCACGATATAGTCCTGATCCAGGATAGTCCGCGGTGCGCCCGCGAGCACGGGAATGCCGCTTTGTGTTGAACACCGGCGCGCCCGCGCCGTCGGTGTAAGTGGCGATATGCGCGGCGGCTCCGCACACCATTCGAAGGGCCGACGCGCCATCACAGGTCTCCGAAATCGAAGGTGCTGGACCCATCGGCGGGCTGGTCCAGAGTGCCCATGTCGTAGGACAGCGCCCCGACGAGGGATACGAGGCACGTTGCGGGCTTTCTCGTCGAGTCGACGCCCCGAGGTTCAAGCCTGAGGAATTGGGTCGAGACGCTCGCGACTGCCGGTGCTTCGCGGGCAACTTCGGGCCTGAAGCTGATCGGCTCGGCTAGGATACCATCACGCTGTTCGGGGTCCCTCCTCAGTCCGGCGTGACCCGCGGCGACTGGCCGGGCGTCCTGCTGCCGTGCCTCTATCCTGGCGCCTACCACGATCAGAGCCGAGACATCCGGTCGCGGACCGTGGGCGAGCGGCAGGCATACGTCTGTGCAGTTGAATCATCTGGTAAAATCCGGCTTCAAATAACCATCGTTATGTTGACTCTGCCTGCGAAGCTAGTGCATAGGTGCCGACATATCATCCGCAGGAGGTATCGCCAACTCGCTACCAAAGCAGCGGAAATCACAGCCCTCTATGTGCTTTTTGAGTGCATTTATGCGCCAGCTTCATAGTACACAACGAACAGAATATCGCAACGTTGCGGTGAAGCGACATGATATGTCATAGGCTGAAGTGTATATTCATCCATATTCCACGTACCGCGGGCTCAAGTATCGAAAAGTGGATATGCGGTGACGATTGGTGGAACATTGAGCCACAAACCAAACACTTAATTGCAAGTGTAGCGAAAGATATTTACAAGGAATATTGGGACTCTTATTTCAAATTTTCATTTGTTAGAGATCCCGTAGAAAGAGTAGTTTCTTGTCTAAAACACAAAGAACATTTTGGCATAAGCATTTCCGATAGTAATGATTTGGACTTCAGTGTTTATAATGAGATGTTTGGCCCGGGCGTAATTTTGGAGTTTGACCGTAGATTTTACAAGAGAGAAAACATTATTAGACAGAAGCATATAACACACGCTGTATATTCTAATATTCTTGATGAGCCGATGGATTTTATTGGTAAATACGAAAATTTGAAGTGTGATCTTTTTTACCTAGGAAAAGTACTGGGCCTAGATGAGGAATTTTCATGTCGCTTGGAAGCTTCTGAAGCGAAAATTGCAAAAAACAGCCTGTCATTGACCTCTCTTAGAACGATATATAGTTTGTATGAATGCGATTACGAAAGGTTCGAATATAAAATTCCTACGTTAATCTAAGCGCACTATCCACGAGATTGTGAATCGGCTGCTCTGCGGTCTCTTGGCGAGGCGTATGAATCCTAAACACAGCGTCGGAAGCCACGCAGAATGCGCTCCAATGATGAACCGTACGCCGTCTTGCCTACGTCTTGCCCTGTCGGAAGGCTCGCGATGGCGTGGCCTGATCCCCACATTTGGAGATCATGGACAACCAACTTCTGTGCTTCGCGTGGCTCGCGGTCAGCGTCGCGCCGCGTTCTGCCACTTAGCCTGAACAAGGACGCTGCTTCGGCCTGCCGCCCATCCAGCCTCCTGGCTGCGCTGCTCCCCAAGGAGTATCTCCGGCTCACCGATCGGGGGCTCGAAGACCTGCTGCGCCTTTCCAACTGGCTGCGGCGTTTGCTGCACGGCGTCTGTGTGCCCGACCACGCCACCTTCTGGTGGTTAGCTCGCCGCTGGATCTCGCCTGAGTGTCTCGACGCCGCGCTGGCCGACACCGTGCGCCGCGTCCCGCTCAGCCGTGACAGGCGGCAGATCGCGCACGACAGCACGGTCCGTGCGCGTGATTGCGACAACGCCCGCCAGGAGATGCACCGCCTGCTCGGCACGCCCGGCGATGAGACCAGCCGCCATGCTTACCGGCAGCGCTGGAAGGTCGAAACGATGATGTCGGTTGCCAAGTGCTGCTGGGGCGAAGCTCTCTCGGCCAGAACTGAGGCGACGCAGGACTCACAGGCGCTGCTCAGGAGCCTCGTCTACAACGCCCATCGCCTTGTCCAACTTGCCATTCTCGCCTGGGGCTTGCGACAGAGCAACGCGCGGTTGGAGTTGGGCGGGCGTCGTTACACGGCGCGCAGGGCAGCCTCCACAAACCTTAGTTTGGTCGTGCCCGCTGAACATCGAAGCCGAGATGAGCCTGAGAGGCTTGGCACGGCACTGGCATTGCTTCCCCTATGTGCCACGCTTCGCGACAGCTTCAGCGCTCCGGAGCGCGGCCCGGCGCGGCGCTATTGGTTGGGGTAAGTCATTGGGAAGACAGACTGAATAAAGACTGCGGCCCGTGACGGCCGAGGAGATTTAGCTCGTCCTCCCGAGGAGCTAAATTGACTTTTCCATGGCTTCCTGCAAACCGCAGCCGCCGACACACGGAGAATCAGTGGACATGATTGGGCGTTTCGCGCAGGCCTCTGTCCGGTTGGATCGATCCTTGTTTTGACAGCCGGCCGATCCACCAACCCGAGACGATGGAGACACCATGGGCGATCTCATCCATCCCGTGATCCTGTGCGGTGGATCGGGCACCCGGCTGTGGCCCGCCTCGCGCGAGTGTCACCCCAAGCAGTTCATCCCGCTCGCGGAGACGGACCGGTCGTCCTTCCAGGCCACCGCCCTGCGCTTGGCGGATGCGGGCGTCTTCGCGCGCCCGACCGTCATCACGGCGCAGGACGCGCGCTTCATCGTGGGCGAGCAGCTCGCGGCGGTGGGCGTCAGGGCGGACATCCTGCTCGAGCCGCAGCGCCGCGACTCGGCCGCCGCCGTCGCGGTGGCGGCGCTCTACGCCGCGCGGTCCGACCGCGAGGCTCTGGTGCTGATCCTGGCGGCCGACCACGTGGTGGGCGACACGGAGGCCTTCGTGGCGGCGGCCCGCACCGCCGCGGTCGCGGCCCGCGACGGCCACATCATGACGCTCGGCATCACGCCGACCGGCCCCGCCACCGCCTACGGCTACATCCAGCCCGGGGATCCGCTGCCGGGCCGGGCCGGGGCGGAGGGGGCCTACGCCGTCGCGCGCTTCCTGGAGAAGCCGGACGCCGCCCGCGCGGCCGGCCTGATCGCCGAGGGCGCGCTGTGGAACAGCGGCTACTTCCTGTTCCGGGCCGACGTGATGCTCGACGAGCTGCGCGCCCACGCCCCGGCCGTGCTGGAGGCCGCGGAGCACGCCCTCGACCAAGCCAGCCGCGATCTCGACTTCGTGCGCCTCGATCCGGCCGCCTTCGCGCGCGCGCCGCAGATCTCGATCGACTACGCGGTGATGGAGCAGACCCGCCGCTCGGGCGTGCTGCCGGTGCGCTTCCCGTGGTCGGACATCGGCACCTGGGGGGCGCTGTGGGAGGTGTCGGCCCGGGACGCGGCCGGGAACGCCCTGCGCGGCCGGGTGGCGGTGCGGGAGACCCGCAACAGCCTCGTGCACAGCGCCGGCGACGTCCTGACGGCGGTGGTCGGGCTCGAGGACGTGGTGGTGGTGACGACGCCGGATGCCGTGCTGGTGACGACGCGGGACGGGGGCGGGGCGGTGAAGGCGCTGGTGGAAGACCTGCGCGCCCGCGGCGAGCCGGAAGCGGACGCGCACCGGCTGATGTACCGGCCCTGGGGCTCCTACCAGCGCATCGACCTCGGCCAGCGCTTCCAGGTGAAGCGGATCACCGTCAAGCCGGGCGGGCGGCTGTCGCTGCAGAAGCACTATCACCGGGCGGAGCACTGGGTGGTGGTGCGCGGCACGGCGGAGGTGACGGTGGACGAGCGGGTGACGCTGGTGCACGAGAACGAGGCGATCTACCTGCCGATCGGCTGCGTGCACCGCCTGGTCAATCCCGGCAAGATCCCGCTGGAGCTGATCGAGGTCCAGGTCGGCAGCTACACCGGCGAGGACGATATCGTCCGCATCGAGGACGTCTACGGCCGCAACGCCACATGAAGCCGATGGTGGCCTTGGCGTGTCATCCTGTTGAAAGCAGTCCTGCCACCGGCCAGTCAAGCACCGTTTTTCAATCCAGAGGTATAAATCATGAAAACCGCGTTAGTGACCGGCGCCACGGGCCAGGACGGCTACTATCTTGTTGAGCTTCTGCTGCGCAAGGGCTATTCCGTTCATGGTGTCAAGCGTCGATCCAGTTCTTTCAACACCTCGCGCGTCGATCGCCTGCTTTACGATGCCACTGAGAATGGGCTGCCGTTCTATCTACACTATGGAGATTTGACGGACAGCACAAATCTGATCCGCCTTGTTCAATCCGTTCAGCCCGACGAGATTTATAATCTCGCAGCGCAATCGCACGTGGCCGTCAGCTTCGAGACGCCAGAGTACACTGCTAACGCGGATGCGGTCGGCACGCTGCGTCTCCTTGAGGCCCTGCGCATCCTCAACATGACCGACAAAACCCGGTTCTATCAGGCCTCCACATCCGAGCTTTATGGCAAGGTCCAGGAGATCCCGCAACGTGAGACGACCCCCTTCTACCCGCGCAGCCCGTACGGCGCGGCGAAGCTTTATGCCTATTGGATCACCGTGAACTACCGCGAAGCATACGGCATCCATGCCTCCAACGGCATCTTGTTCAATCACGAGAGCCCGTATCGCGGGGAAACCTTCGTTACCCGCAAAATAACCCGTGCAGTTGCCAAAATTCACCATGGGCTGCAGAAGAAGCTGTTGCTGGGCAATCTGAATTCGCTGCGCGACTGGGGGCATGCGCGTGACTACGTCGAGGGCATGTGGCTCATGCTGCAGCAGGAAAAAGGTGACGACTACGTTCTCGCCACGGGCGAGATGCACAGCGTGCGTGAGTTCGTCGAGCTTGCCTTCCAGCAGATTGGGCGTTCGATCTTCTGGCGCGGAAAAAACGTTGAAGAGCAGGGGGTGGACGAGCGGACCGGCGAGGTGTTGGTCGCCGTCGACCCGCGATACTTCCGGCCGACCGAAGTTGATCTACTGATTGGCGATCCCACGAAGGCGCGCGAGAAGCTGGGGTGGAGCCATCGCACCTCGTTCGAGGAACTTGTGCGAGAGATGATACAGAGCGACCTCGTCGAGGTGGTTGAAGAGCGCAAAAGGGTGTTCCACGATGTCTAGCACTGGCAATCCGGGAGCTCCTTCCACTTCCGCCCAAGGCACACCGCAGCTCTCACTGGAGGGCGCGCGTGTGTGGGTAGCGGGCCACCGCGGGATGGTGGGCTCAGCCGTGGTGCGGCGCCTTGAGGCAGGCGAGCGCTGCAGTGTCCTTACGGTCTCACGTCGCGACGTGGACCTCACTCACCAGGAGGCCACGGAGCGCTGGATCAAGCAGCAGCGCCCCGACGTGGTAGTGCTGGCAGCCGCAAAGGTGGGCGGCATATTAGCCAATAGTCAGTACCCAGCAGATTTCATCGGACAAAATCTGGCAATTGCGCTCAACGTCATCCGGGCGTCGCATGCAGTAGGCGTCCGAAAACTGCTTTTCCTTGGCTCAACGTGCATATACCCGAAGTTTGCGTCTCAGCCGTTGAATGAGGACGCGCTCCTGACGGGCCCGCTTGAGCCGACGAACGAATGGTATGCGGTCGCGAAGATCGCCGGCATCAAGCTGTGTCAAGCCTATCGTCTGCAACATGGCAATGACTTTATCTCGGCACAGCCGACAAATCTCTACGGTCCGAATGATAATTATGACCTGAACTCCAGTCATGTGATGGCTGCACTAATCGCGAAAATCGCACGCGCAAAGCAAGACAGCCTTGACACGGTAACGGTCTGGGGAACTGGGGAGCCGCGGCGCGAATTCCTCCACGTCGACGATTTGGCCGATGCAGTTGTATTTTTAATTAAAAACTACAGTGACGAAACCTCCATAAACATCGGAGTGGGAGACGATATATCGATCCGGCAACTTGCGGCTTTGATTGCAGAGATCGTGGGATGGCAAGGACGGTTCGCGTTTGATACATCCAAGCCGGACGGGACCCCACGCAAGCTCGTCGATGTCTCGCGCTTGCACAGCCTCGGCTGGAAGGCGCGCATTTCTCTTCCTGACGGCATCCGGCAGACTTATAGGGCGTATCAAGAGCAGATGCGGTCTCGATAACCAAGCCGTCTTGGCCCTCGCTTCGAGTTCCACACCGGCGCACCAGCATGAGCGGCCGGTGTGCGAGTCCCGTGACCGCACATCGGCATCCTCGATCCTCACCGCCGCCAGGGACAGTCGAGTTGATCATGAGGCAGGCCGGGCAGCGTCAATGGTGCCATCGATGATAATAACCGACGCCGACGCGGCGATCTGCTGTGTTAAGTCACACAACCGACATCGTAGCGCGGCAGACGACAAAACGGATCATACCTGTCCTGAACCACCTCACCGCAGCGCTGTCCCTCCGGTGGTTACACGGGACGTGTCGCGGAATCCAAGGAGAATCGAATTCAGCCCCACGCCACAGGCTTCAACAAGACGAGCTTGACAGTACGACTGGAGCCCAAGCGGACACCATGCTGCTTCCCACACCCGCACGTCGGCACACCGAGAGCCGTTCCCCATGCACTGCGTTCCATCGCAAGTGTCCGGCTGCAGTCGACTGGACCAAGCGAACTGAATCCTCTAATCACTTAACGTACTGAGTGCCACTCGCAACCATTGCATTCAATATCTGACGGACCATACGCATACAAAACTCTCATGCACGCCATCAACCGCAATGGAAAATAGGGGTACTAGAAAGTGGAAAAAAGGATTTCACCGGTTGCTGACTTGATAGAAAGTCTATTTGACCATCAGCATTACCTGCTGAATGTCGCACCTGGCCTGGGTGAAGTAGATGCTGTAGAGCATTTTTTCTCTGTTGGACAATATAGAAATTTTACATTCAATCCATTTTTCGATCCACTATGGTACGCGCACACCTCAGGTCAGTCAGGTACAACAGTAGAACTGTTTGAGAGCTACCTGTCGCGCACAAACGACATTCTAGAGTCACCCCATCCTTTATTTGATGGTAGCTACCTGACAGCACACCTTGGCGATGAGGTCCAAGAAAATCTCCTCGTTTACTTCATGCGCTATGCGGGCTCAATGCCTCATTGCGTCCCCGTTTCACCAACACCATTTTTTGACTACCGTCACTATATCCAACTCAACCCGGATGTTGCTGAAGCGGGAGTTCATCCTCTCCTGCACTATCTCAAGTATGGGTGGAAGGAGTATCGCGACCCCAACCCATACTTTCATTCTGAATGGTATTTGAAAGCTTACTCCGACGTTGCTCATGCGAATATCAATCCGTTAGTTCATTATGTAATGTCGGGAATACATGAAGGTAGACAGCCGCATTATCTGTTCGACCTTTCTTATTACTTGGCAGGCGCTCCAGATGTTGCCGGTAGCAAGATGAACCCATGGCTTCATTACATTACATATGGGGACAGAGAAGGGCGCTCAGGTCATCCACTTTTCAACCCAGATTACTATTGCGCGCAGAACAAGTCGGAGTTAATTGATTTACCTTTTGCGCACTATTCAATGTTCGGCTCGGTTTCGGACAAAAGTCCATGTCCGGCATTCGATCCGACGCATTACCGCTTGCTATACCCGGAGTCACTGTCCCGGCGCGGCGAGCCACTGCTAGATTATCTGCTCGCCCCAGCCGGTTGGAGGCGCCATTTTCATCCACTTATCGATGCCGAAGTTCAGAGAGGCTCATCAGCACGGGCATCATCGGCAATCGATCCGCTTACTGAATACGTTCAGTTCCGGTCCCATTTTCGTGCTTTGGACATCGCAAGAGGCGAAACCAGCATTCCAACGCCCAAGCGGGCGCTCCTTCCTAAGAGAGAAGTTAGTCCGTCAAATACCACAATCCCAATTCGCTCGGTCGCCGTCATCGTTCCTTGTTATAAATCTAACCTCTACTACCTTAAGGAGTGCATTGACAGTGTAAGATCTCAAACTTACGAGAACTGGGTGTTGATTCTTGTTGATGATTCTTCGGGCATTGATGAATTATCTGCATTTTTGTCCGGAGTAGCTTCTGCCGATCCAAGAATACATGTGATCACAAGTGAGGTAAACCTCGGTATATCTGGCGCAACAAACTTGGGTATTGAATCATCTGAATCTGATTACGTTGCTCTTCTCGACCATGACGACGTGCTAACGCCGTTAGCGCTTGCCAAAATGGTTCACGCAATTGAAGCCGCTGGAGCAGATGTTGCGTATTCGGACCAAGCGTACCGCACGACCCACAACACTGTCGACAGCACGTTCTATAAACCGGATTGGTCACCGGCCCTCTTTACGGGCGTAATGTATGTCGGTCATCTCCTTGTATTTCAGAGAAAACTAATTGAGAAAATCGGTCTGTTCGATTCAACTTACGACGGATGTCAAGATTACGAATACATGCTGCGGCTCAGCGAGGTAACAAACAAAATTGTGCATGTTCCCGAAATACTTTATCATTGGCGGAGAGCAGAGACCAGCATTGCTGCAAACGCTAACGTGAAAGGAAGGATAGAATCGAAGCAAGCCGCCGCCGTGAATTCGCATTTCGCGCGAGCCGGCATACCGCGCAGGGCGGAGCCTATTCCACATCTCACTCATCGCCTTCGAATACATCCATCTCGATCGCTCGATCGGTGTTGTGTCGATCTGATAGTCGGCCGACGAGAACCCAGTGGAACCAATGATCCTAGGGGAGGGTTAGATCTTGGACCGCATCAAATTTGCAGCGTCACAGCCGTAACGTGGGGCCGAAATCCAGCGTCCGCTATCAACATCGGCAGTGCTCCGTTTGTTTTATTTATCCACGAAGGATTAAGAGTCGACATTCCAGAGCTTATAGATTACTTGCTAATGTACGTCTTGCAGGACAATATTGCATTCGCAGGCCCAACGCTTGTCCAGGCCGACGGCACCGTTGCGGCTGCGGGCTACATTGCAAGCCCAACCGGCGGTATGGTACCTGCTTATCGCGGCACCGTCCCCGGCGAGGATGGTCATGCGGGGACGCTCGCCTGTGATCGCGAGGTCAGCATAATCAGCGGTGCTTGTGCACTTGCACGCCGATCCACGCTCGATGATATTGGCGGCCTTAACACAATGTACTCCAGCATTCACGGTGCGGTTGCCGACGCTTCATATCGCGCTTCCTTAGCAAGTCTGAGAAATATAAATGTAGCATCAAGACTCATAAATATTTCTGCGGAGCGAGAATTGTATGGACTAGCAGAAATTACGGACGAGACGATTTTCAGAGAAACACATGCTGTATCGTTGCGGCGTGGCGATCCGTTCTATAGCTCTGCATTTAAAGACAATCCTGCCAACTTCTCTTTACTGTGAGGAAATATGCGCATTGTCCTGATTTCACACTGCGATCTGAACGGAAATAGTGCTATGCATGTCTTTAGCATAGCGGAATGTCTGCGCAAGCTTGGTCACGATGTCGTCATGCTCATTCCGGCAGGGCTTGAGACGATCGGCGGACATCGTGAGCCGTGCTTTCCCATATTGACTTATGCGCAAGCGGAAGCCGCTAACTTTCTATTCGAAGGAAGCGAACACGCGGATATCATCCATTGTTGGACCCCTCGAGAGCACGTTCGTCAGATTACAGAGAAACTCCTCGCAAGGGAGCAATGTCCTTACATCGTACATATGGAGGATAATGAGGAAAAAGTCCTGCAGGACGAGCTGAAGGACGTGAGTTTTGACGAATTACGGCGGTTACCTGCTTTTTGTCTGGACAAAATAATAGCCCCACATAGATCTCATCCAATAAAATATCGGAACCTGATACGTGAGGCTGACGGCTATACGTGCCTTATAGACAAGCTTCTTGAATTCAAGCCTGAAGGTTTGCTCGGGCACGTATTCTGGCCTGGTTTCGATCCTGAGTTCCTGCCGCTTCCTGCTCGCTCGGTGGAGTTGCGTGAGAGCTTGGGAATAGACGAAGATGAAATTGTCGTATTTTATAGCGGCAATGTCCATTATTCGATTAAAGACGATGTACGAAATTTGTACCTTGCGGTTGCGCTGCTGAGAGCGCGCGGTCGCAAGATAAGGCTGTTGCGAACAGGATGGAATTATGCACAAGTTGATGCTGTCAGTGAAGCCGATATTGTCAGTTCCCGAATTGAGCTCGGCTTCGTCGATCGTGCTCAAATACCGCACCTGCTTTCATTGTCCGATGTACTTGTTCAGCCAGGAAAAAGTGATGAATTTAATGATTATCGGTTTCCTTCCAAATTGCCCGAATATCTTGTTTCGGGCAAACCTGTCATTTTGCCGAATAGCAATATCGGATCCTATCTGCGGGACGGCGTCGATGTGTTAAAGTTGTATGATGGAACATTGACCGAGTTAGTTCAAAGGATTGAGCTGGTTCTCGATGATGCGGATCTCGCGCGACGGATTGGACAATCGGGCAGGCAGTTTGCGATAGAAAGCCTGACATGGGAGCGGGCGGCGAATGGGCTCGTCGACTTCTACTCCCGAGTCATCGCCTCTTCATCCGAACGTCCGCAAGCAATCATCGGCAGCACCGTATCGTGTGAAGATTTTTCGTCACCAGGCTTACCGGTGAAGGCGATTGCATTTTATCTTCCGCAATTTCACCCAATTCCAGAGAACGATCTGTGGTGGGGTAAAGGCTTCACGGAGTGGACCAATGTCGCGCGCGCCCGACCTCAATTCCAGTCACACCGGCAGCCGCGTTTGCCGACGGAGCTCGGGTACTATGATTTGAGAGTACCAGATGTGATGCATGCTCAGGCTGCACTCGCCCAGGAGTATGGTATAGGTGGTTTTTGCTTCTATTATTATTGGTTCGACCGACGGCGGTTGCTTGAACGTCCTCTTGATATGTATCTTAACCAGGGACCAGATTTTCCATTTTGCATATGCTGGGCGAATGAAAATTGGTCGCGTAGATGGGATGGCTCTGCGAACAGCATCCTCGTCGAGCAAAACTACGAAGATGGGTTTGAGGACGCACTCATAAGAGACTTGGCGCATATTCTATTTGATGAGCGCTATATCCGCGTGGATGGTGCGCCTTTGTTGCTCATCTATCGTGTTACGGAATTTCCAGATCCGATAAAAAGCATAAAGAATATGCGGAATGCGGCGCAAGCGGCTGGAATTCCGCGACTTCACATCGCTGCCGTACAATCATTTGGTTTGGAGGATCCGAGGCTTTTCGGTGTCGACTCCGCCGTGGAGTTTTCACCCCCACATACGAATCGGCTACTGCTAAAGCCTAGTCTTGTAGGAGGTACCAACGAGAATTTCGTCGGTTACTTGGAGGATTACGTCGGCGTGGCATCGAGCAGCATAAACTCGCCTCCTACAGACTATGTTCGATACAGAGGCTGCTTCCCAATGTGGGATAATACGGCGAGGCGGCGCAACGCCGGCCACGTGTTCATTAATGAAAGTACGAAAGGGTATGCTTATTGGCTACGCTTTCTTGTCCACGAGGCGTTGGTGCGGCGCGATCAAGTTGAGCCAATGGTCTTCATCAATGCTTGGAACGAGTGGGCAGAGGGTACCTACCTTGAGCCGGACGAGCACTACGGACGGGCCTTCCTCGAAGTGACCAGAGAGGCTCTGGCGCAGGGAATAGCGGATTTCGTCGTCGGAGTACGTAATCCCGATCGTGAACGCGAGTTTGTGGAGTATGTATCACGGCTGGCGAAGGATAATGTCTGATATCGCTGCTAATAATACGTAGCAGGTTGGAGGCTTGACCGATATGGTTAGATATCCCTCTAAAATGAATGCACTTAAGCATCTTGCCGACATCGGAGTAACTTTCGGAACCATTATCGACGTAGGAACCCATGCTGAGACTCCCGAGCTCAGAGCGATGTTTCCTAATCAGAAGCATCTACTGTTTGAGCCAGCTGAGGAGTTTTTCCCTAAGATTGCGGTCAATTACGCTGGTATGAATTACGAGCTATTCCCTTTGGCCGTCTCTGACAGTGACGGCGAGGGTAAGCTTAAAAAAATTGCAATTTCTGGTGATGAAATTTCGCACTCAACACTTTCTTCCGAAGACGTGACCGCGAATCTCACGAATGTTTGTACGGCGCGCCTCGATACATTGTTGCGGGATCGCAATGATCCGCAACCTTATCTTCTTAAGATCGATGTTGATGGTTTTGAGATGCCGATACTGCGTGGCGTAGATGGCATTTGGGATCGTGTCGATTGTGTTATTATCGAAGCTACAATGGAAACTTTTGCCGAGCGTCTCTCATTCATTCAGCAGCGCAACTTTCGCATTTTTGATATCGTCGATCAGTGCTACTATAGCGGCGTTTTTTCGCAAGCCGATTTGGTCATGGTGTCCGATCGCCTTGTGAAACAGCACAGCCGGCTGCGCCCCTGGGAAACAGAGGAGTTCGCGTGGGAGAAGTGGGTGCCCGTTCCGAGCTATGAAGCTGTGGTCCAGAGTTCCTTCGGAGTTGAAAAGAATGACTGACGTACGTGAGTTTCTTAGGCAGAGTGCATTCGTTGCGGGGGAAACACAGACGCTCATCAGCCGTGTATCCGAAGCTTCGTTGTTTGCAAAAGTTGCCGCCATTAACGCATGCAATGGCAATCCCTTTCAGCCGTCATTGGTCTGGCATCCGTCCATCTTTGGAAGCTTGATGCAGCTCAATCTGAGGGAGAAGGTTTCACAGGAAATATTTCTTACTGGAGCGTTCGAGCCGGACGTGCTTTGGCTTCTGTCTTGTCTAGTCGATGAAGGAAGCATTGCGGTCGACTGTGGGGCTCATATTGGTTTCTTCACGTTGGCGTTGTCCAAGCTGGTTGGCGCGTCCGGCAGAGTGGAGGCATTTGAGCCGACTGCTTCCAGTAAAGCGTGTCTAGACACGAACCTCTGCAATGCCGGAGTCGCGAACGTGAAGGCGCATCAACTAGCTGTTTGGAGCGAGTCCTGTATTTTAGACTTCTATGATTATGGAGCTGAGTTGAGCGCATTCAATAGTGTTGGTGCCCCGCGGCTGGGTGGAGGTGCAACTTCGCCGAATGCATCTCTCGTGCGAGTGCCGGCAGTGGCCCTCGACACATTCTTTGAAACAGCAAATCTTGCGCCTGGATTTATTAAGTTGGACGTTGAGAATTCAGAGTATTTCGTGCTTACGGGACTGAAAAGAACACTTTCTGCTGTCCGGCCCCTGCTTGTTGTTGAGGTTGGAGATGTTGTTGGCGATCAGAAAAGCGCGGTAAGTTCGACTTTTGACATGCTTAAAATTCTCACAGATCATGCTTACTCGGTCTTCTCTATCAAGGCGTGCAGACTAAGCGCGTTAGATATTGCGCCAAACATAGTCTATGAGTATGGTAATGCTCTTGCTGTTCCTTCTGAGCGGGTGAATGAAATTCTTGAGCGGACGGCTGGGCAGAGCTAAGTGGTTCATCCGGCACGTTTTGAGGTATGATGATGGCTGTTCCTGGTGGGGAGATGGGCCATGGGTGGTCCCCCTGTTTGCCTGCGCGCAGGCGGCCGAGGAGGTGTCCGCGGTGGAGTGTTTGGCCCTCTCACGGACGGCCGAAGCCCGCCGGGTTGAGCGCGCCCGCCTCGTCTGGGCTGCCCACCAGGGGGAGATGCTGCCCACGAGTGCCACAGCGCTTGGCGTGAGTACCGAGACGGTGCGACGGCGCATTGTAAGCGCTGCCATCAGGCCACGGCTCTGAGGGCTTGTGCGCGCGGGTAGGCCCAAGGCCGCAACTCGTCAATGCGGCCGTTCGGATGTAAGCGTCTTCCTCAGGCCACATCCCTGAGCGTGGGCGTGACCGGGTAGGCCCAGGGCAGCAGCTCGTCGATGCGGCTGTTGGGATGGCCCTCGATGATGCGGGTGATCACGTCGGCAAGATAGGCCTGTGGTCCGACGCCCGTGAGCTTGCAGGTCTCGATCAGCGAGGCGATCACCGCCCAGTGCGCGGCCCCGCCATCCGAGCCGGCGAAGAGAGCATTCTTTCTCGTCAGGGCCAGGGGACGGATCGCGCGCTCGACCACGTTGGTGTCGAGTTCGACCCGCCCGTCATCGAGGAACAGGCTCAGGCCAGCCCAGCGGCTCAGCGCGTAGCGGATCGCTTCGGCCAGCTTGCTCTTCTGGCTGATGAGGGCGAGCTTCTCCCGCAGCCAGGGCTCTAGGGCCTCCAGGATGGGACGGCTGCGCGCCTGACGTGCGGTGCGGCGCTCCTCGGCAGGACGGCCGCGGATCTCGGCCTCGATCCGGTAAAGGCCCGCGATGCGCGTGAGCACCTCGGCCGCGATCGGCCCATCAAGATCGTAGAACGCCCGCCGTACATGGCTCCAGCAGTAGGCGAGCCGGACCTCGCCTTGCCTGGCCAGCGCCTTGTAGCCGTCATAGCCATCGACCTGCAGCACGCCCCGGAAGCCGGCAAGATGCGCGATGGGCTGCTTGGCCGTGCGGTCGGGTGCGTAGACGTAGGCAACGCCCGGCGGATCGGTGCCGCCCCAGGGCCGGTCGTCGCGGGCATACGCCCAGAGCTGGCCTGTCTTGGTGCGGCCGCGTCCGGGATCGAGCACCGGCGCGCTGGTCTCGTCGGCAAACAGCTTGCCCGAAGCCTTCAGCCTCCCCAGCAGCCGCGCGTGGACCGGCCGCAGCAGGAACGCAGCACGGCCGACCCAATCCGCGAGCGTCGAGCGGTCGAGAGCTATGCCCTGACGCGCGAAGATCTGTGCCTGACGATAGAGTGGCAGGTGGTCGGCGTACTTGGCGACGAGCACGTGCGCGACGAGGTCGTCGGTGGGCAACCCGCCCTCGATCAGCCGCGCCGGCGCGGACGCCTGCAGCACAATAGCCTCGCAGGCACGGCACGCGTAACGCGGGCGCCGGATCACAATGACCCGGACTTGGGCCGGTACGATGTCGAGGCGCTCGGACACGTCCTCGCCGATCCGGTGCA
The DNA here is from genome assembly GCF_000022085.1 of Methylobacterium nodulans ORS 2060. Lineage (NCBI taxonomy): Bacteria > Pseudomonadati > Pseudomonadota > Alphaproteobacteria > Hyphomicrobiales > Methylobacteriaceae > Methylobacterium > Methylobacterium nodulans. Next base: position 6,420,215 of record NC_011894.1, on the reverse strand, counting down.
GGCTGCCCGAGCAGCAGGGGCAGACGGGGCTCTCGATGTCGACCACGCGCTCGACGCGCGGCAGATGGGCGGGCAGGGCCCCGCGATTGTTGCGCCGGCGCGCTGTACGCTCGGCCCTCACCGCCGGCGCGGTTTCCTCGGCCGCAAGACCCTCGGCTTCGACCTGCTCGGCCTCCTCCAGCCCGAGCAGGAGCTGGTCCTCGGGCAGGCTCTCGGCGCGACGGCCGAAGCGATGACGCTGCATCGCCTTGATGATCTGGCGCAGCCGCTCGTTCTCGGCCCGCTCCTCGGCGAGCAGCGCCTTGAGCGTCTCGGGATCGTCGGGCGAGGGTGAAGCAGGCGCAGCCACAAAGCGGATTAGATCAGATCACTCAGCCACTTACCAGTACGACGTCCCCTCGCGCCGTTCTTTTTGCTCAGCCTGCCACCGCTGGCGCGCTCACCTGACGAGCCTCGTGGACACGCTTCCAGTCCAGCCCTTCGAGCAGGGCCGAGAGCTGCGCAGCCGTGAGGCGCACGACGCCGTCCTGAGCCTTCGGCCAGCAGAATTGACCGTCCTCCAGACGCTTGGCCGCGAGAACCACCCCGCTTCCATCCCAGAACAAAAGCTTGGTCCGATCTGCCCGCTTCGAGCGGAACACATAGACCGTGCCGGAGAACGGATCCGCGCCCATCGCCTCGCGCACCAGCGCGGCCAGCCCGTCGATACCTTTGCGGAAGTCCACCGGCCGCGTCGCCAGCATCACGCGCACTGTCCCAGCCGGCCCGATCATGCCGAGACCTTCAGCGCCCGGATCACCGCCGCAATCTGAGCCTCGCTCGCCTCCCCGCCGATGCGGACCGTGGCGCCAGCTACTTCGACCTCAATGCCGTGACAGCCGTGGCGCCAACGCGGCTTGGGGCTCGTCTCTGCACACGCCGGCTCCTGCGGTTCCGAGATCAGCACGGCCGGCACGAACCGCAGCTCGGCCTGCTGATCATCCATCGCCGCTTGGCGCGCCAAGCGCCGCCACGTGAACAGCTGCGAGGCGCTCAGGCCATGCCGGCGCGCTACCGCGCTGATCGAGGTGTTCGGCGCCTCGCTCTCGGCGACAATGGCCGCCTTCTCATCCTCCGACCACGTCCGCCGCCGGCCGGCCCCGGTGAACAGCTCCAGGCGCCGGACCGGCTCCGACATAGCCATACGCTCTGACATCGACATAGGACGGAGCTCCTGACCCGCTCCGTATCCCATGCTCAGCCGAGCTCCCGAAAGGTGCCTCCAAAACGACGCTTACGAAAGCGCCTTTGGTACTTGGCAATGAGCTGCGGGTCGAAGCTGGCGTGACGGTCACGCGGGACGGCGAGCTCGAATTGCCGGTCTCGGTGGTGACGGTCTTGGTGCCGTAGCCGTTGCGGCTGTTGCCGGTCCCGTCCTAGCCGGCGAGATGGTGGTCCATCTCCGCGTTCAGAGCGCGTTCGGCCAAGGCCTTCTTGAGGCCGTCGAGCAGGCCGCCGGGGTCGAAGGCGGTCTTCGGATCAGCGCCCGCAAGCAGCTGATCGAGCAGGGCATCGGGGATGCTGGGGGCTTTGCGGCGGCCGTGGGCAATCTCCTGCGGTCCCATCATGCCCGCCCACACACGGAATTCCCGACGGTCCCGCGCAGCACCAGCTCGATCAGCTCCTCCTTGCTCAAGCGCTCAAGCTCGCTGCGACCCATCTCACGAGGGAATCAGTGAAATCCGCTCCCGGCAAGGAGCGGGGCTCCGGGCACAGGCGCCCGGCGCGTCAGCGCCCCGCCCAGCACACCCCGTGGGTAATTACCCGTCCCCTCGTCGATAAACAGCGCCTCGCAGACCCGGGCCACCGCCCAGCCGTCATCCAGCAGCAACAGCACGTTCATCCGCCGGTGAGCCGCGCTGTTCGTCTGCTGACGCATCATCCGCAAGGAAAAGACCCAGTCCTCCGGACTCAGCAAATCACCCGCCATCCCAAAAGGGAATCTCGTCCCTTCCCGCTTGAAAACGGATTTCTCGCGGAGGCGCGGTATATCACTCTATATCACTCTTCTGATCCCATCATGCGGCGGGCCTTCAGCGTCACCGCGAAGAGAAGCGCGCGACCCGCGGGTGCAATACATCCGGGACTGATGATGATCAGGAGTTGCTTGCCTCAACGATCCGAATCAGAGAGGGCTCCTGACCCCTTGGCAACCCAGGCACTCGTTCCTCAAATGAACCCGCCCGACGGCCTACCGGGCGGGCTTCGTCGTTTCAGAGATTAATCGGCAAAATGGAGGTAGCCCTGAGGCCCATGGTGTGGCCTCCTGCCGCTCCATGCATCCAACATAACCTTCAGCTCACCCGGCTCACAGGTGCAGTGGGCTTTGTTATTTGTCGTGCAACTTTAGAACGGGAAGAACACGAGACAATTATCTCTATCGTTGGCGCCATTCGGGATCTTGACTATACAGCCTTCGCGCCCAGCGTTAAGGATGTAGTCGCGCCACATCGGAATTTCGTGGTATGCAACATCCTCAAGGATGAAGATGCCGCCGGGCTTCACGTGGTCCTTTGAGTTCTCAAAAAACCGGAGGTTCGCGCTAAACTCATGGAGGCCATCGTCGACTACGACGTCTAGGGGCTGACCGATCCGCTCCCACATCTGGCCGATGGTGTGTGCATCACACTGATCAACGAAGAATGTATCGATTGATCGCGATGAGAAAAGGATGCGGCGGTCAACGTCAGCGCCGAACACGTGGCCGTCACCTAGAAATTCACGCCAGCCGCGAAGTGACGCACCGGGCACCCCGGTCGGTCCCATTGAGGAAGGAACGTCCTCGTAATTGGTTCCAATACCGACTTCCAGCAGCTTAGCGCCGTGGTTTCGATATTTCCGTAAAATGAAATGGTAGAAATATGAGTAGTTATGCCATGCAAGTGCCTTGTCGCTTTCTTGATAATAGAATACCTCGCACGTCTTTGTTGGATTTTTGAAGAAATAGGGATATAGAAACATAAGTATTTCGAGCTTCAGCGCTATGGCGCTGCCGCCAACAGATGAAAAGAAATCCGAGCTCACGCGGCTTTCGTGGGCCCGATATGTGTCTTCTGTAACGAAAAGCGGTTCCGAGTTAAGAATAACACCATTTCCAAATTTTGTTTCTTCACCGTACCAAGACGCTGTTGACTCCCAGTTGACCATCCCTTCGCTGCCAGTCACCACGAAAATCCGGTCGTCATCAGCGAGGAACAGCAGAGCGAGCGCCGTCAACATCGGGCCCGCGAAAATATTGACCTCCTCCATGGCTGTGAGATGTGGCGACATGCGCACGACATCGCGCGGCATCGCCTCCGGGACGGTGGCAACCGCAAGCATCAACTCGGTCAGGTCGGATCGTGGGCCAGAGGCAAAAAGGCTTGACTGACAGAAACCATTCTCGGCAAGAATGAGCGTGTAACGTGAACTGAGGATAGCTGCGCGGATATCGGGAGAGACGGTGATCCCAAGGTCCGTATAAAGCCCGCCCATACGATTGACGACGAGCATACGGAGCAGATCAGCGGCCAGAACGAAGCGCTTGTTGCTTACAAGCGCTTCAAGCTTCGGATAGACTGAGTGTTGCGCGAAACTTTCCATGCGCATGAGTTGACCTGTGAGCCCTCTTGCGGCAAAGAATCCTTTTATATAGATTTCAACTTCATATGAATTTGTCCAAAAAATGTTCTGCCATTCACCATCTTCCGACTGGATCTGCTCAGCAGCGAGATTCAGGAAGCGCTCTTTAGGAAACGACGGCTTAGCCGGATTGGTCAACCAAATGCGATGGCGGATTGCGGGGATCTCGTCGCCGCGGGCCGGCTTCGCACTCTCCATAAGAGACGCATCGAAAGCTTTCTGCCAGGATTCGATCGTATCGCTGAACCATGTCTCCGGCTTGCTGACGCGCTGCGTCAGAGCCACCGTCATCGGGTATAAATTCGGCGCAGCCTTTATGGCGCTCTGCGCAAGTAGGTGCATCTTTCGAATCGTCTCAATGACATCGCGGCGTTTGCTAACCATGTCCGATCCTCAGGAAGTTACGCTCGGGGCGTGTGCCCCGGCAGCCATGGCACCAGTCGCTCGACAACGCAACACCGAGACTGGCTATTGCCTCCAAACACGTGAGCCAACGCGATTAAAGACAAAACTTGCTTCACGTGGCCGCCAATGTGCGGTGAACGAATGTGTCGGTGCGCTCTGCTGGTGCAACCATGATATTTCCTTTTCGTACATTAATGTCAGGCTTTGCAGCTGGTTTTGGTATTAGACGATTCTTTATCAGATGAATTTCGTAATTGAAGTTGCTCAGAAACTTACAGGATTTAGTGCCCGTTTGAGAATGGCTATGGGCGGCTAATGCGGCGCAGGAAAGGGCTGCCCATACTAAGCCAGAGCATAGCCTCGGAGACATCGCAGCGCACCTCATAGTTGCGCACCAGACACCGCTAGCGCATCGTCCAAACGACGAAGGCGCGTTCCTCAACCTGTACTTGCACCAGAAAGGCGGAGGGCTCTTTCCGTGAGGGACGAGGTCTCCGATATCCGAACCGAAGAAGCGTTTCACTCCCGAGTTTCGTGCTGAGGCAGGGCGGCATGAGCGGGACTGAACTCGATGAAGCCTATCTCGTAAGCGAGACGGGGAGTCCGCGTGGTGCGACAAGCTCGTTATGGTTTTTCGTGCCATTTCCACATCGCGGCATAATCGCTCTGCTGTGGAGTTGTGCCCGTAGTTTCAGAAGCTCCAATCTTCCGAGCCGCAACAAACAGGTATGTGGGATAGGGGGTCGATCCGATTTCCTCCCGACGTCCTGTCACAGCCGGATCTGGCGCATCCATGCCATTTGGCATCCCGGCGCAAGGCATCAGCATGATACGCTCAACCGCAAAATCTCCACTCTCGCGAAAATAACTCCAGAACAGTTCGGGGCTGAACTGATAAAACCCGTGCCCAAGCTGGTTGTTGGCAGCATTTACGGATATAAATAATCCACCAACCCTCAGCATTTTACGTACATTTTCGAGCGCGTTTGGTAAGTGAAATACATGCTCAAGGGTTCCGCCATCGAAGATAGTGTCAAAGGTGTTGTAATTATCTTCAGAAATAGGTGTGTTCAAATCATGAATAATGTCGGCCCCCTCGAATGAGCTGATATCCATAGATTTTATACTGGAACTTCCCAAAGAGACAAAAAGTGATTCGCAAAAATGTGTCTTTCCAGCAATGTCATCGAAAGAGAGATGACTATTGTAACGTTGAAGAACATCCTCAGCGCTGCGCCTTTGCTCTGGCCCAATGTGAAAACCTTGCCGTCCCAACCAGAGTGTATCGCCGAGCGATCTCTTCAAGAGAGATGAAAGTCCGACTAGGAAATCAAGCACATACACATCCACGCCCATTCCAGCCACCCTTTCTCGGACCGCCTGCCGCATCTCGGTACTGATTTGGCAGGGCAGTCGCAAGCCTTGGTCCGCCCCGGAATGCAGTCCAAACCGCGCAACCGGCCTTACGAGTGCCGCGACGAGCGAACCAGCATGCACTTGCGCGTCATACGCAGACGCAAAATCACATTGCGACGCAGATGTTTATCGCTGCAGCAGTCTTCCAGGCCACACTCAACCACAAACTATGAGACCTGTGCGCGCTTCCGCGAAGATACCATTCATAGTGCCTCGCCATGCCGGGCGGGTCCCGGATGTTGTGCTTCGAGCGCTTCGCGCACAGGTCTCATCATACCGGTGAGCGGATGAAAGGACTCTCCCGCGCCGGGCAGCCTCGCTCATCGTAGGCGGCGGGATCTCCTGGCCGTTCTCGGCGTAGGCTCGGCGCGGGTTGCGGAGTCTTATGCAAGCCTCATCGGTATTCTGTCGCTCCTGTTGATCGCTTCTAATCTAAAGTCCGCACCGATGCAGGTCATAGGTTAGTTTATATGGTACGCCGCTTTAAACTCATTAATTGTGTATTTGCGCCCTGAGGGATCTTTGATTGACACGTTTACAAAATGTTTATTCAGCAAAAAAGCTGCCCGGTCTAAAGCCTCCCCCACCGTCTGGCAGGGGTCCGCAATCCCACCGACCTGACCTTGCGCCGTCACGAGGAAGAACATGGCAGCCTCCGATGTCCCGATTCAGAACAACGTGCTCTCCTGGGCGGTGTTGCGTCGGAGTGATGGCGCTTTCGAGCTATTTACCTTTATTGATCCTGGCCAAGAGGATCGCCGTCGTCACCGCCATTACGCACTTGCGTCTCGGGCGCGTTCTCCCGAGCGGGCACCTCGCGGGCGAAGGGATCGCGGTGGGGACGCCCATCACTGAGCGCCCCCTCCCGCACAGATCCGAGGGTGCTCAATTCGGGCACTCGGCTCCCACCTCAGGTGTTTGACGGCGAAGCGTTCGCTCGGCCAAGGATGGAGGACGCGGAGCCCCGGCACCCAGTCGTTGGCGAGCTTCCTTATCTGCGCCCAAGTGGTGATGTCCCTCTCGCCGCACCGCCGCAGCGAGCGGCGGCAGAGTTCGACCACCGTGTCACGGAGTGCACTGAGTGCCCGAGGGTTGGTCGGCACCGCGTGAGAGTTGAAGAAGCCGCTCATCACCTGGGCAAGCCACGCCCCCTGGACGGGGATCGGCTGGTGCCGCCGTTGCCGCAGCTCCTCCACGTCTTTGAGCTTCCGCCCGCATCCGGTCGCGGCAGGTCAGCCGCAGGAGCAGAGACCTGCCCCTGAGGGATCGGCCGCAGACGAAGGTGAAGCCAAGGAAGGTGAAGGTTTCCGGTTTTCCCAAGCCATGCCGGACCCGTGTGGCTGCCGCGAAGCGGCCGAACTGGATGAGGCGCGTCTTCTCCGGGCGGAGCGTGAGCAAGGAGGCAAGTGTTCGTGACTGCGACCTGGCCTGGACGAGAAGGAAGACCAGGAGTCGGTCGCGGGCGCGGCCGATCTTGGCCTGGAGGGCCTGGGTGAAGTCGCTGCAGCTTGACGCGGCCAGGATCTCGGACAGCCGCCGCTTGGCGGCCAGGGTCAAGGCCGCCAGATCCGAGACGCGCGCGGCGAGTGCAAACATCGCCTGTAACCAGAGCTGCAAGCGCGACGGCACCGGATCCTCGCTGGGCTCGACCGCATAAGCGATGTCGCGCGCCAGACGCGCCAACCAGGCTTGGTAGTGCAGGCCATGGCCTTGCGCCGTGTGTCGGTCCGACAGCCACATTGCGGGCCGGTGCCCGCTCATCATCTCTCGTACGACGCAGGCCGCCTGCGTCGGGGCGGCGTGATGGACCACCGCGTCTGCCGAGTGGAACACCCAATGGTAGGCGTTGCTGCCCTCGATGCGCACGCCAGTCTCGACTGAGGCGACGTCGTCGTCGTGGCGCAGCGCTGACACCGCCGCCTTGCAACCGGGCCGGAACCGCCCTTGCGCGCGGCGGAGCAGGTTCATCAGTCCGCCCTGGCTGAGCGTCAGCCCGAACAAGTCGGACAGCACCGCCTGCAGCCGCTCGTAGGAGAGGGCCTGAAAGGTCTTGAGGTAGGTTGCCACCGCGTGCAGGCGCGGACCGAACGGCGTGCCGAGCGCCTCCTTCGGCACCGGGGCGACGACCCGTGCCCCGCAGGACGGGCAGCGGACAGCAAAGCGCCGATGCTGGGTCACCACGGGCGCCGCCACCGGCGGATCGATGTGCTCGCGGACGCTGACACAATCGGCGGCCACATCGAAGGAGGTCCGCGCCGCAGCTGGTGCAGCGCTCCGGGCGGTGCGCGACAACCTTATCGGGCGTCGCGCTGATCACCCGACTGTGGCTTCGTGACCCGGCTTGGCGCCGCCCGGCTTGGCCTGCTCGCGCCGCTCCTTGCGATCCGTGGACGGCGGCTTGGAGGAGGTGCGCGAGGTCTTCTCGGGCCGCTGCAGCGCAGCAGCAGCTCGATCAGCTCCTCCTTGCTCAAGCGCTCAAGCTCGCGGCGGCCCATCCCACGAGGGAATCAGCGAAACCCGTCCCGCGCAAGCGCATGGGTAATTACCTCGAATGAGTGATTTGCGCGCCTTTCCTTTGGTGTTACGCAATTTCTGAAGCCGGATCTGCATGTCGAAAAGGGAGGAATACAGAATGGCGGCTGTCACGCTATTCGACCTCGACAGCGCGAGCTCAGGGCTCAATGCGCCGCCCGGCGCGTCCTTGAGCTTCGCGACGGCCACTCGCGGCGTCGCTGCGGATCTCAACACCGGCACTTGGTCCTCGGCGCCGTCCCTCATGCCATTCGGTGACTCAATCACCAATGGCGACGCCCCCGATGGCATGGATGAGCACGGGTATCGCGGCTACTTCTGGTCCAACATGACAGCAGCCGGAAAGCTGTTCGACATGGTGGGGCCGAACTCCAATGGCAACGTTCCCGATCCGGACCACGCTGGTTTCCCGGGTGAAAGGTCAGGCGATCTTCATGAAATCTTGCCGGGATTGCTGGCAACCTATAACCCGGACGCAGTTTTGTTGATGGCTGGCACCAACGATGTCCTTCAGGAGGCCAATCCTCAGAACACAGTGGGCCCCGAATTAGCTGCGATGCTCGATGAGGTAGCGGCGCACAACCCTGCCACGCATGTCTACGTCGCCACCCTTCTGCCGGTTGCTGCCGACACGACCGGCAAGGTCAACGCCGTCAACAATGTGATACGGGCCGATGTCGCCAGCGCTATTTCCGACGGGCAGAACGTCAGCTTGGTGGAAATGGCTGGTTTCACGACAGCCGATCTATTTGATGGCATCCATCCAAATGAGCAGACCTATCAAAAAATCGCCGGATACTGGTCATCTGCTGTACTAAATAATCCGCCAAATCCACCCACAACAAACACGATCAACATAGCTGTAACGGATATCACCGGAAGCACATACAACGATCTGCTGACGGGAGACGGTCGGGCAAACCATCTAACTGGCGGAAATGGATACGACTGGCTTAGTGGAGGTGCCGGCGATGATCAGCTCGATGGAGGTGCCGATGACGATACAATCGTGGGCGGTGCCGGTACGGATACGGCCTACTACGTTGGCAATCGCTCCGATTACGCCATCACGCGCCTCGCCGACGGCAGCTACGAGGTGCGGGATCTGCGTGGTGGCGCGCCGAGCGGCACGGACACGCTGATCAGCGTCGAGCGCGCTCAGTTCGACGACCAAACCATTCAGTTGGATGGTGTTGCCGGCCCCGGGCAGGGCAAGATCGCCAACATCGCCTGGCACAACAGCAATGGCCAGAGCGCCCTGTGGGTGATGGACGCCAACCAGATCCTCTCGGGCGACCTCGTCAGCCTACAAGGTGCGGTGGTCGCTCCGGGTCCTGACTGGAGAGCTGTCGACGCAGGAGACTTCAACGCAGACCGAGCCACTGATCTTGTCTGGCGCAACCAGGGTGGCCAGCTCGACCTCTGGAGTATGAACGGGGCTGAGATCGTCTCGAGCGACCATGTCACCTTAGGAGGAACAATTGTCGCCCCAGGCTCCGAGTGGAGCCTCGCCAATGTGTCGGACTTCACAGGCGACAACAAGAGCGACATGCTCTGGCGCAATGCCGATGGCCGGCTCGACCTCTGGACCATGAACGGTGCCCAGATCGTCAGCAGTGACCACGTCGCTCTCGGAGGGACAGTCGTCGCACCCGGCTCGGACTGGAGCCTAGTGGACGGCGCCGATTTCAACGCCGACGGCTGTGAGGACCTCCTGTGGCGTAACAGCAACGGCCAACTCGACCTCTGGACCATGAATGGTGCCCAGATTGTCAGCAGCGATTACGTCACTCTCGGAGGAGCAGTCGTCGCGCCCAGCCAGGAGTGGAGCATCGTCGGTGTGGACGACTTCACGGCCGACGGTCGCGCCGACATCCTCTGGCGCAACAGCAATGGCCAGCTCGATCTCTGGACCATGAACAGTGCCCAGATTGTCAGCAGTGATCATGTCACCTTGAACGGAGCGGTTGTCGCGCCTGGCCCGGAATGGAGCGTTGCGGAAATGGGCGACTACGGTGGCGATGGCTACGCCGATGTGCTGTGGCGCAACAGATCGGGTCAGCTTGACGTCTGGATGATGAACGGGGCGCAGCTGGTGGCGAGCAACCAGGTGAGCCAGGGTGGTACCAGCGTGGCTCCTGGCTCTGACTGGAGTGTGATCAGCTAAGTGGTTCATCCGGCAAGTTATGCGGCCTTGGCAGGAGCGCGATGCCAGGCGGGCGGCCTGGGCGAAGACGGCCTCTTTGGCCCCAGACGAAGGGATGGCGATGCGCATTCCAGTAAGCCGTCGCTTGCGCGATGGCGGCGGTGACCTCGTCCCCGGTCTCGAAGCGACGGCCGGCCAGGGCGAGCGAGCGCAGCACCTTCCACCACGGCTCGATCAGGGTGAGGTCCGCCGCATAGTTCGGCTGGACCACATCTCCCAGCGGGGATGGGCCAGCAGGAACAGCAGCACGTCGGTGGCGCGATGGCTGCCCAGGTTGTCGGCGACGGCGTCGATCCGCGTGACCTCCGCGGCAGCCAGCTCTCGACGTTCTCCAGGAAGGCCACCCAGTGAGCAGTGCCCGGCCCGGGTCGGGGCGCGTGAAGGCGGCGCCCGTCGCCGGGCAGAACGCCCCGAACACATAGCCTTTGCCACGCCGGCCAGAGTCGATCTCCTGCCGGGCACGCCCTGCGGGGTCTGAGCGGGGGCGGACGAGGGTCCGGCTCGGGTGCACTGACGCATATGGATGATTCAGATCAGTTGCCTACAACCACGTGCCGTGGCAACCAAAACGGCGGGGCTCAGTGGATATTCTGAATGCGTCAGCGCACTAGATCTATGTTCTGGAAATATTACTAAGTAAAATTAAAAATGTTCGGCGCCGTAATCAGGCGATCACGACGCCGAATTCAGATATTAGATGTTGACTTTGATTTGTTCACAGTTGATTGCTAGATAAGTTTCCAGTCATTTCCCACGACTCCGAGGTCATGAGATTCGATATTTGCGTTAATATTTGACCAGGTGACCACCTGCCCGCTGTCGTTGCGCCACAACAGGTCGGCCTTGCCGTCGCCGCCGAAATCGCCGGTGCCCTGGATCTTCCAGCTCGGGTCAATCGAACCGTAATCGTGTGAGGTCAGGCTCCCGTTGAGATCGGTCCAGGTGACCACCTGCCCGCTGTCGTTGCGCCACAACAGGTCGGCCTTGCCGTCGCCATCGAAATCGCCGGTGCCCTGGATCTTCCAGCTCGGGTCAATCGAACCGTAATCGTGTGAGGTCAGGCTCCCGTTGAGATCGGTCCAGGTGACCACCTGCCCGCTGTCGTTGCGCCACAACAGGTCGGCCTTGCCGTCGCCATCGAAATCGCCGGTGCCCTGGATCTTCCAGCTCGGGTCAATCGAACCGTAATCGTGTGAGGTCAGGCTCCCGTTGAGATCGGTCCAGGTGACCACCTGCCCGCTGTCGTTGCGCCACAACAGGTCGGCCTTGCCGTCGCCATCGAAATCGCCGGTGCCCTGGATCTTCCAGCTCGGGTCAATCGAACCGTAATCGTGTGAGGTCAGGCTCCCGTTGAGATCGGTCCAGGTGACCACCTGCCCGCTGTCGTTGCGCCACAACAGGTCGGCCTTGCCGTCGCCATCGAAATCCCGATTTAAGTGCGGAGTGCCACCAGGTGTGGGACGGGCGATCTGGTAGCTCGGACTGAGACCTTGGGATGTCTCATTCATCAAAATAGAAATAGTGTCGTCATTGTAATTCGGAATGACAGCATCAGGCTTGCCGTCCTTGTTGATGTCGGAGAGGGCGAACAGCTGCGGGAAATTGCCAGTGCTGATTGATGTCTGCGCCTGGAAGGTGCCGTCGCCGTTTCCGAATAGAGCCGAAAGCGAGGAGGAGCCGCCATTGGAGACCAGAATGTCCGATCGACCATCGCCATTCACGTCGGACAGGGCTACGGCATAGGCCCCAGTGCCGGCCTGATAGGTCACGCCCGGCTTGAACGTCCCATCACCGTTTCCGAGCAGCACGGACACATTGCCGTCTGCGTAGTTGGCAGCAACGAGATCCTGCTTGCCGTCGCCGTTCAGGTCTCCCACGGCAACGCCGTTCGGCACCGAGCCGACCGGAATGGAAGAGCCTGCCGTGAACGTTCCGGTTCCCGTCCCGAGCAGGATCGAGAGCGTGCCGTCGGTATCATTCGCAGTGATAAGGTCGGCATTTCCATCCTGATTGACGTCTGCGACAGCGAGGAAGTTCGGGCCTACGCCCGTCGGGTAGCTTGTCTGAGCCTGGAAGGTTCCGTCGTTGTTTCCGAGGAGAACTGAAACGGTATTCGAGTCGGAGTTCGCGACAACGAGATCGGATAAGCCGTCGTGGTTGAGGTCGCTGACGACGAGACCCTCCGGAGCTAGCCCAACGGTGTAGTCGGCTCCGGGACTGAAGGCGCCGGTTCCATCGCCGAACAAGATCGATACGCTGCCATTCCCGTTACCCGTGGCCGTGAACCCCGCGAAGGCGTTCAGCACAGCGAGATCCACATTGCCGTCGTGGTTGAAATCCCCGGTTCCGACGACGTAAGGGCCAGCGCCGGCCGCCACCGAAACCGGCTGTTGGAAGGTGCCGTCGGCCTTCCCGATCAGGACGGAGAGGTACCCGGATCCGTAGGTGCCGTCCGGATTCTGGGGCGAGCTATGGAGGTTCGAGACGATCAGGTCGCCGATCCCATCGTGATTGATATCGGCGACGGCGACGGAGGCTGGAGCGGGGCCGACCGCGTATGTCTGGCCCGTACCGAAGGTACCGCTGAACGCATTTCCTGCGATGTCCTTGATGCTGCCGCCCAGAACCTGAAGGGCGAGTGACCCGCTTCCGGTTCCGGTCGTGACATCGACCGTGTAAGCTTGCCCGTTTGACCCAGGCACCGCCGTGATGCTCGCAATGGCCGCGCCCTGCAGGCCTCCCGTGCTGATGAGGGAGAAATCGCTCGCTTGCGGAGCCGTTACGGGTTCCGAGAACGCAACCGTGAACTGAACAGTGCTGGCGCTCGTGCTTGTGGGCCCAACGAGCGAGACTCCGCTCAAGCCCGGAGCCGTCGTGTCGATCGTAAGATCGAGGGGCGACGAGAGGTTTGACTGGGAAACCCCATCATCCGCAATCGCGAAGATCCGGTAGGTTCCATCGGCAAGGTAAGTTAGATCGGGAGATGCGAGTGTGACTGTGAACTTGCCATCCGCGTCAGCAATAGCGCCGCCGAGCGCTTGATCCGGGAAACCGGCGATGCCGTCGCGATTGACATCATCGAACAAAATCACGCGATTGCCCGGTGTTGCCGTTCCCGTCACCGTGATGAATTTTGTTTGTGTAATGCCGTCAGAGGCGGACGAGCCGGTATCCTGATTGGGGCTAAGGGTAAATGTGGGTGTGCTCGTGGTCATGGTGCCTCCGAGGTCCGGGAATGACTTGAATCACATCTCTGCATATCGCTGTGAGATTGGTGTTAATTTCCGAGAAAGATGAGCAGAGACTGTCGCATGATTATCATTTCATGCTTCGGCAAGATGCACAAAATCCAAAAAGCACTAATCCTGATGAGCCGAGATCAGCCAGTCTAGGCGCCAGGCTTCGTGGTTGCTGGTCGCTCGGTAGCCAACAAGTGCAACATCGCAGTCGCGCACAATCGCGCCAGCGAGCCCAGGCTGACCTCTGCGCGCTGATGCGCCTGTGACCATCGGCGCATGCCGGCTTGCTCTGCCGGGCCATCCGAGATCTTTGGGGCTATCCGGAGAAGTTCGACCCGCAAGTAAGATAAGACCGTATGCCAGTCGAGGCGGCGTGGCTTGTCCTGCGATCGCGGTTGCTGACGGCGAGCGTCTGGGCGAGGTCGGCTATCTCGGCGGGGTCGAGGCCTCCGCCGAGAGCATGCGCCGGCTCATCAACCGCCTCGCGGCCAAGCACGAGTCTGCTCCGAGGCCGGTCCGACGGGCGATGGTCTGCACAGCCTCATCGCTGATCTCGGCCATTCGTGCATGGTGCACCCGCGCTGATCCCGAGAGAGCCCGGCGATCGGGCCAAAACGAACCGACGTGATGCGCTCGCTCTGGCCAAGCTGCTTCGGGTGGGCGGACTCACCGCCGTCTTGGTGGAGGGCGGCTTGGCCGATAGCGTGCCTCTCGACCTGGGCGGGGTTGGCGAGGGCAGCTCCGAGTGACGGCTCCGCTTCACACCGACTTTGAGAGAGGGGGGCTCATGCCAGAGACGTAATCGTGGGCGTGGCCCCAATCGCGCTGCGCATCGAGGTTGCCGATCCAGAGGCAGTCCTGCTGGCCGGTCTCGATCCGGCCCACCGCGCGGGTGATCTTGCGGGTCACGAAGGTCTCGCCCCGGATCGGGCTCTCATGGTTGAATAGGATGCTGTTCGAGGCGTGGATGCCGTAGGCCTCACGGTAGTTCACGGTGATCCAGTAGGCGTAGAGCTTGGCCACGCCGAAGGCGAGCGCGGGTAGAAGGGCGTCGTCTCCCGTTGCGGCACTTCGCGCACGAGGCCGTAGAGCTCGGAGGTCGAAGCCTGATAGAAGCGTGTCTGGCCGTCAGCCGCAGCTGGCGCAGCGCTTCGAGGATCCGCAGCGGGCCGATCGCATCCGCGTTGGCGGTGTATTCCGGCGTCTCGAAGCTCACCGCCACGTGGGACTGCGCCGCGTGATTGTAGATCTCGTCCGGCCGCACCTCCGCGACAATGCGCGTGAGCGCGGCGGAATCGGTCATGTCGCCGTAGTGCAGGTGAAGCCGCACGTCCTCCTCGTGCGGATCCTGGTAGACATGGTCGATCCGGCCGGTGTTGAAACTCGAGGAGCGGCGCTTGATGCCGTGACCGATGTAGCCGCGCGCAAGCAGCAGCTCCGCCAAATAGGCGCCATCCTGACCGGTGATCCTGGTAATCAGCGCGGTCTTCGTCTGACAGCTCGGTTGGGTGCCCCAGGTCGTCGGCGTGCTGGTCAACATCGTGGCGCTCTTGTTCGGCTGATCGAAGATGCTCCAAGTAGAGCGATCCGCGTGCCACCGAATTTTGTATCAAAGTGGGACGATTCGAGTCTTGCAGGCAGCTTGACCTGGTCTCAGAGGGATAGCGTCAAGATTGTGGGGCAGCTGTGTGCTGTTGGGGGCCGACGCATGTCCCTTTTGGGGACGTCGGGACCTCTGACCGTGCGCTTGATCAAGGCTGGAGAAAGAGAGTTGTGTGAAAGCCGCGGCTCTGTGGTAGGACCGACAAGCCCACAGCCACGAGTGGCCATCATCGGCAGTGACGGGTGCCCTGCTCCCTTGCCGCCCGTCCATCGACTTCGGCGAGCGCGTTCGGTCGGCACGAGGGCGCCGCATGCTCGGCCGCATCTCCACAGGCGGTTCGCGAGCCGACGCTGAGACCGACTCGGGGCTGAACGGCGGGTCGCCGGACGATCGCGGCGAGATCGCAACGCGCTCGGCGGCCAGGGAGCCCCAATGGCCCGCCGCAGTCCCGATCGATCGCCCGAGCAGCACGGCCTTGCCCTCCCCCATCGGACGGAGGCGCGGACATCCATGTTGACGGTTTATGCAGCCTATGGAAGACGCCCCGCTCGGGAAGCAGAGGGGGTGGGATGTCAGAGAGTGACACACTCGTGCAGGCGTTGGCCGATGTAAGCGAACGCAGGGCAACGCTTCAGGCAGAGTATGATCGCATCGGAGCTGAGCTGTCGAAGCTGCGGCTCGCGGAAAATGCGCTGCGAGCAATCGTTGAGAACGTCCCTTTGGAGGCCGGTCTCGCCGTACAGAATCCGACGAGTCTCGCCAATAGCCAGGCACAGGGACGCGAGGCGCCGCGTGCCTCAGGGCGGGGGAGTCGCGGACCGCGCGCGAATTCGGCCAAAGGCCGCCTGAAAGCGCTGCTCGAGAGCGCAGGCCCGCAGGGTCTCTCGCATGCTCAGATCACGCGGCACCTGTCGGATGTCGCACCAGGAACACTGAATACGTATCTGAGCATGATGGTCACGAGCGGCGAGGTGGTGCGCAGAGGCGATTTCTACGCAAGTGAGAGGCCGGGCCGTCAAGAGCTGGCGGAGGGGAACGACGGTCGCGATCACACACCTGAGCACGACGATCGGGAGCAAAGAACCGACCTCCGCGAAGATGTGGAATCTGGCTGATGGTGCGTGTTCTTGAGCGATGCTATGTGGGCTCGCAGCCTCTTCTCTGGTTGTCCAGAGGAGGGCCGATGCCAGCTATGCCGCGAGTGGCGCTTGCTGTGGGTCAGCCCACGTTCTCTCTTGGCAACCTCGAAGGCATCCTCGACCGCAATGCGTCTCCTCTATATCCACCAGCGTCTCTGTCGATCTGCTGGCCGAGCGCCAGGCCGTGAAGTAGGCCAGAGACCTATCCGCCACTGCGCCCTATGAGAAGCCCGCGCGTCCGCAGACCGTCATTGAGCGCCGTATCAGGGCACAGGCCTCCATAGTCAGAGGCAGGTACGCCCAGTCGAACAGATGCGCTCTCTGCGCGCCGACGCCCGCCGAGAGGCTGGATCCAGTCCCTCCTCGGAGCGGCTCGTGGCAATGCTCTCGGCCTGAGGGCCGCGACCGGGCCGATACGGCGTCGGAGGAGGCTCGCCATAGCAGCCAGCTCGCCGCAGCGATCAACCGCTTCGCAGAGCGGAGAAAACGGGAGGAGGCCCGGCATGGAGCAGCCATCCCCCATTGTGGCCGCAGCCCGGCGCCTCACACAATCCGTGGACGGGCCGGCGTGGAGGAGGTGCGCGAGGTCTTCTCGGGGCGCTGCAGCCGCAGCACCAGCTTGATCAGCTCCTATTTGCTCAAGCGTTCAAGCTCGCTGCGGCCCATCCCACGAGGGAATCAGCAAAACCCGCCCCGCGCAAGTGCATGGGTAATGGCGCGCCGCCATACCCCATGAGACTGCGTCGGCTGCAGGCACCGCTTCGAATGAAATTGCTTCAGGGCTGAAGGATCTCATCCAGCTCGGCGGATGTCACCGCCACGGCACGATCCCAAGGAAGCCCTCCGAGTTGAGGGCCTACTTCTCGAGATCTGATCTCAATGTACTTTAACCGCCGCGCCTCTGCGATTCTCCAGAATAGCACCTCGCAGGCACTGCTCGGCATAAAGCAGTAAACGGTAGTTCCAGGTTTGCAAAAGACGATGTTTGTGAGCGCTGCCCCCATCACACCGACAACCGAACTGCAGCCGTGAAAAACGGAGATCTGATCGGTAAAACTTAGTTCTCCTGCAAATTTGTTGATGTAACCAAGCTTGGACAAATGATCGGCTACCGCAGGCTCGTTCACAAAGTCACGGCTCGCCCCCCGTCCGCGGCTGGCGTAGAGCCGGTCGATGTCCGCTGGGGGGACGGAAGCGGCAATCTCGTCAAGGCACGTCATGACGAACGGTGAAAGATACTGGGTATGGAATGCGAGGCCATCAACCACGATGAGGCGCTCAACAAAAACAGGCTCATCGCCCGTCGCAATTATGTTCTCGGGCGTAAAGCCTGATGCTTGTAGCGCCTGCACTTTGATTTCTGATAGAGCAGGTGAAGTCTTGTGAATTAAAGCTGGCCAGTCCGTAACACCGAGGTATTTGCGAGCATACCAAGCCCGCGGCAACATCTCAAGAATGAAATGCCCGTAGTTCCCCGCGCCGCGATTTTTGGTGAGAATGGCTTTGCTGATGGATGGGGCAGTGCCGCTTTGCAAGCAATTGCTTATCATTTCTCTAGACAGTAAAATATCATTATCCGAATGATAAGTCTTTGTCTCGGGTATCAGTTCTAGGCCGTTTTTGAAGCAGAGTCCCTCTTTGGTTACAAAAACATTTTGATGCTCGAAAAATCTTAACTTTCGACCCAGGTGAACTGCTTGGGACCAGATACTATTCATCAGCACGCGAACGTGGTCCGGCATCGCCTCCAATTCGGTCAGACGCGGGAAGGAGTAGTAGGAGTTGGGGCAGTCCATCTCAAGGACGCATGCACCGGGTATGTCGATCATTTCCTGAAAACCTTGGGCCGATGATTAAGTCTGAAAGTTCAATCTGCAAGTTCCCCTCTGAGGTGAACGGCAACTCGTGGCCGGTGATGGCGGGCATGTGCAGTCTGAGACCTTTCAACTTCCGCGCACGCCAAGCACGGGAATGTCCAGGCTCTTGGTTGCCACGGCTGGCTCTCGGCTTCAAGCGCACAGATTGCGGTCACTGACAGATGATGGTCCGCCGATCGCAATTAGGATCTGGCAAACCGCACAAGGAGAGGTGATGGTCGGGGCACAGTTCCCGCACATGAAGTGCGTGTTGATGAGACCTCGCATGAGGAGACCTATGTCAAGGCTGGTATGAGGCGAGCCTCTCCCGCAGCATAGTGGGGACGTGACCGGAGCGGAGCTATGCCTCTGACGACCCATGCTCACCAACCTCGCCTGCGGCGGGACAGCGTCCCGACCACGGTCCTCTATCCAGACCAGCTAAGCTCCAGATGGACTAATACCAGCGGGCGCTGATCATAACCGATAAGCCCAATCGCACAGGCCGATGGACATGATCTTCCAGGGCTGATCGATGAGCCTGTTCCAGGCCTTACAGCAGCGGTCGAGGACGTCCTCGTGGGAGACGAAGACGCGGTTGCCGAGCCGGTTGTCACGCAAGAACTGCCAGACGTTCTCGACGGGGTTGAGTTCCGGGGCGCGGGGCGGTAGCGGCAACAGCGTGATGTTGTCTGGGACGGCGAGTTCGCTGGCGATATGCCAGCCGGCGCCGTCGAGCATCAGCACAGCATGGGCGCCGGGCTCGACGGTGAGGCTGATCTCCGCAAGAGGCGCGTTCATCGCCTGCGCATGCAGCGGGGCAGGACGAGAGCGGCGCCCTTGCCCTTCTCGGGACAGATCGCGCCGAGGATGTAGGCGTATTCCGTGCGCCGATCGTGCGGCAGATGCGGGCACGTGCCGCGGCGCGCCCCGAGCCGGGTCAGGATGGTCTTCTGGCCGACGCGGGCCGCACCCTGCCACCACAGCTCGATCGGGGTGCCGGTCAGCAGCGTGGCGCGGATCGCGCTCACCGCAGCGGCAGGCTTTTTAAACGTCTCCAGTGCCGCCGGGTCCTGGGCATAGTGGCGAGGGCGGGCCGAGAGCTTGCGGAAGCCGAGCGTCCTCAGTTCGCGCCCGACCGTGGTCTCGTCTAGGCTCACGCGGAAGCGTTTATCAAGCCAAGCAGCCAAGCCCTTGCGCTGCCGGCGCACCACGCCGTCCCGCTCCGGATCGGGGCCGCTCTCCACAATCGCGGCAAGCGCCCGGCGCTGTTCATCGCTCAGCTTGGGCGGATGTCCCGGCGCCTTGCCGTCGATCAGGCCGGCCGGACCGTCGGCGTTGAAGGCCGGCACCCAGTCCCGCACCGTCTGCAGGCCCACCACGCCGATCCGGGTGGCCTCCGAGCGGCTGCCGCCATCGTAGATCGCGGCCCAGCGCCAGCAGCCGACGGCTCTGACCGGCGTCCCGGCTCACCTTGGCCAGACGGCGCAGATCGTCGGTGCTGAAATCCTCGCGCAAGGGCACGGCGGCGGACATGGCAAACCCTCCGGTTCGCCCCATCGAATCAGATCCGCCGCCTATGCGAAACCCATGAGTCCTGTTCAGTGCTCGCTGGTATAAGCGGCGGGCAGGGTTATTGCCGGGTCAGCAACTCCTCCAAGGCAAGCCGATATCGGCGCAGGGCAGTCGGCGCCTTGCAGCGGCGCTTGGCCTCGGCCCGCTGGGGCTGCGGGGCGGCAGGTCAGGGATGCGCCGGATCTGCGCCTCGCGCTCGTTGCACTTCAATGAGGACGGTCAGGATGACCTCGTTGCCCGTTCGTCTTCCGATAAGATCACAAAATATTTATCGGGAGCGCACATCGGGCAACTTTATGTAAGAAGGTAGGCTTGCTTCTGATATGAAATTCATAATCTCCTTATTTTTTAACATTGAGAAATAGTCTAGCCTGGAAATAGGCTCCACATCATTAAAGATGGGAGAAAATTTCTTTCTGTTTTCTCTCCATACAACCGTTTGTTTATTAAGACCTTCATTGATTGTGGCATAGCTTAGCGTTGGCATGAAGTCGTGTATGAAGAAAATCAGTTTGTAAACATCTCCATGCCAATCATGCCCCGAGCCGCCTGCTTGGTGCCGAAAGCCGACAGCATCAAAGTGTCCACGTAATGAGCTATAAACATCAGAAGGAAATACATCATCTATTATGATAATTGAGCGCTCATGCGTAAAAACAAGAGAATTCATGAAATCGCGCAAGGTTTGCTCAAAAGTATGCAACCCGTCAATAAATACTAGGTCAAATACGTATTTGTTGTGGGAAAAAAACTCATCGCTTGGCTGTCTGAAAAATTTTACACGTTCGTTACCCAACGCCTCCGTATCAAACAAAAAATTGATGTCCACTCCGACTTTGTATTCTGCCTCAACCTCAATAAAAGTTCCGCCAGTTTCAACTCCGATTTCAAGATAGGACTTGGTGGAATTCAGTGTTGAAAGCAAATTAATCCTGCGAGAAGACTCTCTCATTTTTACCAAGGCTCCGAATGTGCGACTAGGTTATACCAGTCAGGTGCTATCACCGGCTTATCGGAATGGCAAGGATTGTGCGCTGAGACATGGTTATAGTGACAGATGGAGAACAGCGTCTGCGGGGCGACTAGAGCGGCGCCCCATCGGGTTGAAACCGCGCGGATGTCAGAGCGTTGGCCGGCGAAGGAGGCGGCCCATGCCCTCAGCTGTGCCTGTCGAACTGCGCCAGCGCGTCGTCTGCACCGTCGCGGCGCGCGCTGCCGCATGGCGGTGCCGGCCGGGCATTGGACAACCACCACCGTCATCGCCGGGCTGTGCACGAATGGGCCGAGCGCGCTCGCTCTCCTGGACGGCCCCGTGACAGGGGAGTGCTTCCGCGCCTACGTGACCCAGACGCCGGTGCCGAGGTTACGGCGGGGCGACACGGTGATCCTGGACAACCTCGGCGCTCACAAGGTGGCGGGCGTGCGCGAGGCCATCGCGGCGGTCGGAGCCCGGCTGCTTTACCTTCCTGCGTACTCGCCTGAGATCAATCCGATTGAGCGCGCCTTCGCCAAGCTGAAGGCGAGGCTCGCGCAGCGCGGCGGCCCGCACGGTCAACGACCTGCGGGAGGCCATCCGCCAAGCCTTCACGCACTTCTCACCCGAGGAGTGTCGCAACTCCTTCGCGGCCGCCGGATACGAGGACGATGCTTACGCTTCAACCTGATCGGGCACCGCTCTAGTGCTCTGACGCATACAGAGGATTCACAGGCGGCCTGAATCGTGTGAGTCTGAGGCATGGCTCAGACTGTCTGTGTGATCCTCAGCGACGCCGATCGGATGCGCCTCACCGCGATCGTGAGCGACAGCGCCCGCCCTCTCTAGTGCACTGACGCCTTCGAAAGGTACAAGGAGCGGCGCGAATTGCCTTGCAACCGCAATTGCTTAGCGAGCCGCCGTCTGGAGCTTTCGTCCGCGTCTGTGCACTAGCGTGTCCGCATCATCCTGCTCTCCGCCGAGTGCCGCTCCATGCTGGACGGGGCCCAGCAAGCCGGCGTCAGCCGACCCGCTGTCTGACGCTAGCAGCAGCGCTACGCTGAGGACGGAGTGGACGGTCTGTTGCGGGACAAGACCCGCCTGTCCGGCAAGCCGCCGCATTCCTCTGACACGGTGGCCGAGGTTCTGGCTCTCACCTGCTCTGAGCCGCCTGGCGAGGTCACCCACTGGACCGGCCGCGCCGTGGCTGGGCGGCGCACCGCCTGCAGCCGCACCGGGTGCGGACCTTCAAGCGCTCACACGACTCGGCCTTCGCCGCGAAGGTCGAGGACGTCGTGGGCCTGTCCGTGGACCCGCCCCGCCATGCGGTGGTGCTCTCCGTTGATGAGAAGAGCCAAATCCAGGGCTCGAGCGCACCTGAACCGCCCCGGGTCTCCTGGAGGCTCCTGACCTTGCGAAGATGGGAGCCATAACAAAGCATGCCCCACCCTTCTCCCCTTGCGGTCCGCGAACGTGCCGTGCGGATGGTGCCGGACCATCAGGGCGAGCACGATTCCAGTCTGCGGCGATCTGCTCGATTGCGCAGAAGATCGGCTGCTCGGGCGAGACGCTGCGCACTTGGGTTCGGCAAGCGGAGCGCGACCAGGGCCGAGCCGGCCCAACCACGGACTGGCGCGAGCGCAGCTAGACACTGGAGCACGAGGCTCGCGAGATGTCTGAGCCAACAAGATCCTCTGGAAGGACAGCATGTATTTTGCCCAGGTGGAGTTCGCACTCCAGTCGCGGATACAATCGCCTTCATCAATGACCGCCGGGAGGTCTATGGGGCCGAGCCGATCACCCGGTTGACCGATCACAATTATCCAGGGGGTGGCGCATGGCTTCGGGGCGGAGGAGGCGGTGCGCCGGATGCGCTTGCCGAGAGGCCGGCAAGCTGATTCCCTGCCGGTCTGGGTCGATCCGAGCTTGAGCGCCTGAGCTAGGACGAACTGATCGAGCTGGTGCTGAAGCTGCAGCGGCCCGAGAAGACCTCGCGCACTTCGTCCACGCCGCCCTCGCGTGATCGCAAGGAGCGGCGGGAGCAGGCCAAGCCGGCGGGAAGCCGGGCCATGAGGGCCACCACCGCGCCCTGTCCGAAGACCCCGATCAGGTCATCGAGCACCGGCCCGCGATCTGCCCCGCCTGCGTGCGCACGGTGGTCGCTACCGCCGCCCTCCAGTCCAGGGCGAGCCGCTTCGCCACCCTGCTCAGCACGATCACCGCCTGACAGCCGCACACCTCAAACCAGAGAGGTGGATCGCGCGTCATCGCACGCGATCACACAGCGTAGGTAATAGCGACCGATCACGCCCATGCGGCGCGGCGTGCCGATTCTCGGCATATGTGGGTTGACGGCCGCGGCGCAGGTCTGCACCAATTCGGCTGATCGAGAGGAAGGCATTTGCCTATGTACACAACCACTTGTGGTTCATACATCAGTTCCGATGGGCGAGAAATCTGGGTCGTTTTTGGAGGAAGACGCCACCACGTCGTGAGTGAGGATGTATATAATGCTCTCTTCGAGCCATATGCCCAGCACAAACATATAGACGATCTTATGCTTATCCCTCGTGGATTTGATTTTGGACACGGAACCTGCCTTATAAAGTGTGATAATACCGAAATCATTTATATTTTGGCAAGGGGCTCAGATTCTCAGGTTCGTAAACATAGGATATGCGATTTTGAAACGTTCAAAAAACTTTCTCTAAATCTGGAGTTGTGCAGAGTTGTTCCTGGTTTGGTGATCGATGCCATCGTAAGCGGAGAGGACATTTACTGCGGCACGAGCGGCATTGAAAATTCTTCAAAGAGTGCATAGCGTAAGGCGCGAACTCTATCAGGTGCTTATGGAAGCACCTGATAAAGGGGGCGAGCGAGGTGAGCTGATGCGGGTAGCCGGTATGTAGGCCTCGTCACAATCACAGCTATTGCTAACCGGCTTAAACAGTTAAATTGCTCCAACGTCCTGATTCATCCCTGGTTCATCTTGACAGGGCAGCGGCATCTGCTTCCAGACCCAGCCCTTCTGCAGCCAAAGGGGCCCACTTCAGTCCCGTCACTCTGCACCCTTCGCCGCAAGTTCGCATTGTCACAAAGTGCGTTTAGCGCTTCCGAGAGAATTTGGTTCAGAATCTTGTCGTCCACTAACAAAAACAAGCCTAACTATTTTTAGTGAGCAGACCAAGAGACCCCGTCACAGAACACGGGCGTGCGAACCGCCCCACCTCCGGTGAGAGCGCCCCGATAGGTAGGGGAAGTCGCGTCCGAGACCACGGCCAGCATGTCCCGGGTGGTCGCGTTGCAGGCCGGCAAACCCGATACTGTGTAGGCCGCGGCCTTGAACAGCCCGGTCAGCGTCAGCGAGCCCGCCACGCTCATGCCGCCCTTGTCCGGTACGTTGAAGATCTCCGCACCGTTATAATAGTAGCGCAGGGCGTTCGACGCATGCTTCAGCTGCGACTTGGCGTCCGCTGTAAACCCGATCGACATGGTATCAGCCATGAGGAAAGCCGGCGCGCCATCGATCGCATAGCCCTCGCTCGCGTTGAAGGCGGCCGTGTCCCAGCCGATCTGCGTATTGTAGGCGACGCCGACATGGGAGCGGTCCGCGACCGGGTAGCCGTACTGGACATCGCCCCAATCGATTGTGACGGCTCGCCCGAAGCGCGCCTTGGCGCCCCTGCCGTTCGCGCGCCCCAGCACGTAATGATGCACGACGCGCCAACTGTCTGGGTCACCGCCGTTGGCGAACATGTCGTGCTCGTAGCCGATCAAAGGCCCGGAGAGATTGGAGGGCTGCCCCGTCTCGTCGCGCGCCTCCGTGTAGAGCGACCAGATCGGTGCCCGTGGGCCACGGCTGTCGGAAAGCGCCGTCGAGGGGCGTTTGGCGAAAGAGGCAATGGCGACGTGCTGACCCGAGCCCCAGGCCGAAGACGTCAGCGTAGTGCTATTGGCCCAGCCGAAATTCGACAGATCTGCCGAGTTGGCCGGGATCGTCATGTTCGTTTGAAGCGCATTCGAGGTGCTCCCAAGCGCTCCGCCCGCGTGGTTGAGCGTCGCATCGACGCGCAGGACTGGCGCCGGATTCGGGTAGGAGGTTGAGCGCCCGAAGTATTTCGCACCCTGAACGAAGCTCTCCACGACATCGGTGCCGAGACCGATGATCGGCGCGCCGGTCGCGGTGGCGGCACCGTGCAGTTGCCACAGCCGTGGCCCGGATGAGGCAATCAGATTGCCCGCGCCGTCGAACTGCGGCGCGGGCGGCGTGTAGGTAGCGTTATAAGTGCCGTTCGGGACAATGATGGTGCGCTGAGCGGGCGTGTCGGCGCGGGCCGCCCGGAGCGCACCGGTATCGTCCGTTGCACCGTCGAGCTTGGCGCCGTAATCAGCCGCGTTCGTCACGTCCGCGGCACGGATGCCGAACAGCCGGCAGGCCGAGCTGCCCGTCCTCGTTTTGCAGATGGTGACGTGCCCCATCTTGATGTTCTGCGAGCTGTCGACCTTGGCGGTGCCGAGGAGTTCGTCCGCTGCTCCGAAGGCCGGGACAATCAGCAATGCGGCTGTGACCAGGGTCGGTTTGAGCATTCTGGCCTCCTCTCAATGCGCGGTCCACGTGCGTCCATCACGATGGTCGAGCGGTCGTACCGTCCCACTGGCGGTCACAGCGCCGCGAGATGCCCGGAACCTGGGCGCGCCGCGTGCGGTGGCCTGCCGTAGGGCGGCAGCGTATCCGCCTCTCCGCGCGCGACGCCGAGCACGGCCGCGGCGACGATCAGAGCGTGCCTCACCTGCCGTTTCCAACCGAGTGACGCTGATCGTCGCCCTCGACACGCAACAGGCGCGTGGTCGCGGACCGCGCGGGGAGCTGGACGAATGCCAGCAGCCATTCGCCAGGATCAGATCCGCCGAGGCCGTGACGCTCGCGCCCAAGATGCAAGAGGTGCGCAGGTAAGCGTCGCTGGCGACTCCGTTGTCGGCGTAGACCGCGGGCGGCGCTGATGATCGGTTGAGACGCAGAGCGGGCCGATCGCGTCAGCATGGACGTTCTGCCCGGCGCGAATAATCTCGGATGATGCATGATAGCGTCTGCACGGTAAGGAGAAACGCAGTCGCTTCGTTCCCGTAGCCGGCTTCACGGCGATACTCCTCCCTCACGGCAATGCAGTGCCGCCGCGCGGGCTGCGTCCTCACGCCGGCGCACCTCATCCCGAGCCGCGCCCTCCTGCCCGACGGCCGCAACGAACCACATCTCGACCTGAACGCGGAGACGCATTAGCGCTTCGCCCGCCACAGCCGGCGCGAGACTCGCCGGAGAGCGTCAGCATAAAGACTGCCTGCCTCCCGATCCAGTGTAAGTGGTGTTCGCTCGCCTACAGTTGGCGCATGCTATGACCCGCACGGCCGAATGGCCCGCACCAGCGGCTTGCACCGGGGTGATCCATGCCGAAGCGTGCGGCGGAGTCAGCACGGGGCGTGCCTCCACGGCTCTGATGATGCTGGCACGCCTGTCGACGGAGGAGGCTGAGCGCAGGGGGCGACGCTTGCGCCACCAAATCGCACCCCAGTTGGCAAGCCCTTCGAGCAGCCTCGTTCGCCGAGAAGAGTACAACCACATCGGCTGGTGCGACGCCGATGCGGTAGCCCGCGCGTCAGGCGACGATAAGCACCGCGACGGGATTCCACCCCACCACGTTCCATGTTAGATGCGGCCACCAATATTGAACCGTGATGCTGCCAAGGCCGGCTGAGGTGAAAAGATGCGCGCTGAAAGTTTGAACAAAATTTCTCGGATAATCAACGCGAAGCGCTATTTTGGAAATAAGGATGCTTAAAAGGCATACATTTTTGAATGTCGATGTCGGATTCAAACTCGCTGCGGATCCAAATTTTCAGTCCAACGTGGCTGAGTAGGAAAGCGAAAGCGTACAACTGGATCCGTTAGCGAGTAAGGCCACCTTAACTCGATAAACGAAGGGTCCTTAGCCGAACTGCGCAACGCTTCGGGTGCTCGTGTACTGACTGTGAGGGACGCTGATGAGCAATAAGGTACTCGGGTATGACTACAACGACGGCGGAATCAGCAACCAGAAACTTGCGCTACTGGGCCTTGTCTCTACGGCTGTCGGGCAGAACTCCGACGACGAACGCACAATATATCTTCCGAATATTAACAGTTACGATCAGCATAAGAAGACCACATTCCAGGAGCCGTTCACAAGCGTGTTTTGGGAAGATCAGTTTTGCTCCTTTGTGGAGCGCTGGAAGCTCAAGATAGCAGCTCGCCCAAATGTTGAGCACGAGAACTATCATGATCGGCATGACCGGTGTGGCTGGAATTATTTTGGTTGCGGGTGCATACATAAAGGCAATTTGCTGGCGCGACCGTTAGAAGCATACAATGATGTTGCATCCGATCTATTTCGATCCCTGATACCTCGCGTAACTTCGAGCTTTGTATTTTACAGTTTATGCAATGAGATTTTTGTAAAAAGAGGAATTCGCACAGTTGCACAGCTGCGCATTGAGGAGGACTGGTTTCACTACTGTAATGCCAATCTAAGGCCCAGTCTCGGAGATACAGAGGATTATTACATTACAGCGGATAAAATTATCAGCAAAATCAAGAAATCTGGTCTTACGCAAGGTGAAGACGTGTTTGTGGTTTGCGACGAAAAATATATTTTTGCCCCAAAGAGTGTAATCAAAGAGGAGATAATTGCTCAGACTGGTATTAATACTATTTGGAAATCGGACATTATACCACACTCTGTGTTCGAGAAGCTGCCTGCTCTCACAACATCTCTGATTGACTTCGAGCTGGCGGTAAGAGCGCAAAATTTCGTTGGATTGAGCAGATCAACTTTCTCGAACCAAGTGAGCTTCGAGCGATTTGCCAGGATGACATGTTGTGGAGGAGGAGATTATGTTTACGACAAACCTGGTGAGTTGCTCGGGAAAAGGACCGACTTCGGAACTCAGATAACGCCTGACGACGCCTGCAAGCCAAGGGACAGTGTGCCTTAGGGCGTGTCTGCACACTCGGACTGGATAAAGGAAACATGGAGCTTTCTCCCGTGTGGCGCACAACACACCCTGCCGAAGAGCCGCCGATTGCGTCCCGAAGTCGGCGAGAAGCTGGCTCCTGACGACAGATCGGCAGTTTGCAGATACGCCCTAGGCAGATAACCGCGCTACGCGACTGTCATATATGGGATTGCCCCTACGGGTAGCTCCCGCGCGACGAAACCGCTTGGACAGCACTTGGAGGCTGAGGGGCAGCGCAAGTCCTGCGTTATCATAGCAGTCTATACAGCCGAAGCAGCCGAAGTTGCTGACAGAACATAATATCTCCGAAATTGCGCCTGAAATTGACCCCATATTGGATGTATCCAGAAGCCAGACCGGAGCAGCGAACATTATGTCGTACGATATGGCAGCAACATCACTAGCTGATCAGGCTGCAGCTATTGCGGAGAGCGGTCTCTTCGACGCGCAATATTACCTGTCGCAAGTTGATATTGATCTGCGCGACGAGAAAGATCTAATCGCGCATTATATTCAGTATGGCTGGGAGGCGAATCTCAATCCGAGCAGACGCTTCAGCACGGCGGCCTATCTAGAAGCACATGAAGACGTGCGCGACGCGCGTGTGAACCCACTGGTTCACTATGTCACTTTCGGCAGCTCAGAAGGCCGAAAGATTGCCCCACCTCACAATCGAGAAGTAAGCAAGATATATGTGCCATTACCGCGGGCACCGAGCGACGCAGAGTGGGCTGATCTTGAGTATGGATTTGCAGAAAAGGTTTCAAATTATCTATCGAGTGACATTACGGATGTAATTATCCCGATTTACAAAGGGGTAGAGGAAACGCTTCGCTGCCTCTACAGCGTTTTATCAGCCAAATCAGAATCGCCTTTCTGTGTTGTCGCGGTGGATGATCATACGCCAGAGCCTGCCATTCGTGAACGGCTCCAATGGCTCGCAAGCCGCAACATGATCCATCTCAAGCGCACAGTTCGTAATTGCGGCTTTGTCCAAGCCTGCAATTTGGGAATTTTGGAGCACCCGGATCGGGACGTCGTTCTATTGAACTCAGATACCGAGGTGTATGATTACTGGTTAGATAGGATGCGAAGGGCTGCCTATCGGCATCCAATGACCGCGACGGTCACCCCCTTCTCGAATAACGCCGAGATCTGCAGCTACCCGCATTTCATTAGAAATAACTGGAGAGGCCTTGAAGTTTCCGATGCGGAACTCGACTCTCTGATGGCGGTCGTGAACGCAAATGGTGAGGTGGAAATCCCAACCGGTGTCGGTTTTTGTATGTACATTCGGCGGGATTGTCTTGATGTGGTGGGTTTGCTTGATTACGTGAATTTTGGTGCCGGCTATGGGGAGGAAAACGATCTGTGCCGGCGCGCCATTGCTGTCGGCATGCGGAATGTGTTGGCTGCCGACGTGTTTGTTCGGCATTACGGTGGCACTTCGTTCGGAGCCAGTAAACGCAGTCGCGTTGAGCATGCAATTGCAACCGTTGAGCGGCTGCATCCGGGCTACCTTGCGGAAGTGTTTCGATTCATAGCTGCTGATCCGGCGTATCAGTGGCGCCGCAATGTGGATCTTGCGCGCTTCAGACGTCGGTTTGCCCGTAATTCCCGCGGCACCGTAATGTTCGTGCTGCACAATCGGGGAGGAGGAACTGAACGCCACGTGCAGGATATGACCTGCCAGTTACATGAGTCGGGCGTTTCGGTGATCTTTGCGCAGCCGAGCCCCAGCAACGATTGGAAGATCCAGCTGAGCATACCACCATTGAGCGAGGTTCCAAATCTCGGTACTTTTGATCTTGCGAACCATCCGTCCGAGTTCGCGGACGCGCTTGCTCTCTTGGATGTGGGCCTCATTCATGTTCACCATCTTGCCGGATTTAAGGAGAAATTTACTGACTACTTGAGATTGGCAGCGGATTTAGCCGGAGTTCAGTACGATGTCACGTTGCATGACTATATGGCGTACTGCCCTCGCATTACTCTGGTGGATGAAAACGGTTTTTACTGTGGCGAACCGGATCCGACCTCCTGTCAGGCGTGCATTTCGAGCCGTGGGTCAGATTTCGGGATGCCGGTTGTTTGGGAGTGGCGTGATCGCTTCGAACGCTTTCTCGCGAGCGCTCGGAAAATCTATGTCCCTTCTGGTGACGCAGCCAGCCGCATAGTACGTCACTTCCCGAAAATATCAGTTGCGGTCCGTCCACATACGGTTCCTGCTAACTTTTCACAATTCCTGCCGGAGCTTAATCGGGTCGAAACCAAAGTGGGTGGGTCATCAACCTGCCACATTGCGTTGCTTGGGGCCTTAGGCCCGCACAAGGGTTCTAGTTTGCTGCTCGAATGCGCCTTAAGGGCGCGGGAGTTGGGGCTACCTATCCGATTCAGTGTAGTTGGATATACTGATAGGGACGAGGAACTGCTTTCTTATGAAAATGTTAGCATACTTGGTCGGTATAACGACAATGACCTTTTGTCTATCATTGCTGATTTGAGAGCTGATGCAATTTGGTTCCCTGCCACTTGGCCCGAGACGTTTTCCTACACCCTGACCGCAGCTCTCTCGTCCGGTGTTATACCAGTTGCATTTGACTTCGGCGCAATCGGTGAGCGGCTCCGCAGAGCGGAGTGTGGATGGTTGATTCCAGTCGAGTATATGCGTGATGTAGATAAGATTCTGCAGGAGCTCGTGTCTGCGTGCATGAGTGATCATCCTCGCACTCAGGTTGTCGAACATGTTTCGTATCCGGATATAATCTCAGATTACTATGAATTGGCGTCGCTTGAGCCGAAACCGAATCGGAGCTAAAGGCGTAAAGAAGCTCGCTCCAACCTTAACTGCGGGGTGTTCCGCTTAAGGCCGGTAACACCCCTACGGCCTGTCGTCACTTCGCCAGCGGACATCAATCGGTCTTAAAACCTGTACGGTTGCCTATACTCGGAGCCGGTTTTGAGAATTGGCGCGGGTGGCAATCGCCTGGGCACCGGATGAGTCTTGCACGTCGGCGGGCGTCAGCTGCACCATCTCCGGTGAAGCACCATGACGCATCGGCAGGCCGGCGGGCTCCGGCCTCGCGCATTCGAGGGCAACCCCAAGCGTCGCTCGGCCGGACATTTTGGCGGAACAAAGCCAAATTCGCTCGGAACTGGCTGAGCCCCCGCGGCGTGCCATCGGGCGCAAGGCATGGCGCTCGGCGGAGCCGGATCTCCGGCGTGGCAGTCCGGACACAGTGCCGCAAAGCGGGCTACGAACCCAGCACCGTCTCCCCGAACACGTCCTCGAAGCGGGCGCGCAGCACCGCGTCGACCTCTGCCATGCTCACCGGCCGGCCGAGATCGACGAGGCTCGTCACCCCGTGCCCGCGCACGCCGCAGGGCACGATGCCGTCGAAATGCGTCAGGTCCGGCTCGACGTTCAGGCTGATGCCGTGGAAGGTCACCCAGCGCCGCACCCGGATGCCGATCGCCGCGATCTTGTCCTCGACCCCCTCCCCTTTCTCGGGCCGGCGCACCCAGACCCCGACCCGGTCCTCCCGCCGCTCCCCCCGGACCGTGAAGGCGTCGAGGGTGGCGATCAGCCAGGTTTCGAGGGCGGCCACATAGCGCCGCAGGTCGGGCCGGCGCCGGTTGAGGTCCAGCATCACATAGGCCACGCGCTGGCCGGGGCCGTGATAGGTGAACTGCCCGCCCCGCCCCGTGCGATGGACGGGGAAGCGCTCCGGCGCCACCAGATCCGCCTCCCGCGCCGAGGTGCCGGCCGTGTAGAGCGGCGGGTGCTCCACGAGCCAGACCCGCTCGCGCGCCTCGCCCCGGGCGATGGCGGCGACCTGCGCCTCCATGGCGGCCTCGGCCGTGCGGTAGTCGGTCGGGCCCTCCGTCACGACCCACTCGACAGGAGGCGCGCCGGGGCGCGGCAGCAGGGTGTTCGGGGCGACGGCGAGGCGGTCGTTTACCAAGGCTTCACCATGGTGGCGAAAAGCTCGGCGAAGGGCCGGGCGAGGCGGCGTGGGGAGAGGCGGGGCACGTGGCGGTTCTCGAAGACCTCAAGGTGGATCTCACGGTCGTCCTCGGCCGGACCCGGATGCCGATCCACATGCTGCTGCGCATGGGCCGCGGCGCCGTGATCGAACTCGATGCGACCGACACAGATATGGTCGAAATTCTGGCCAACGACCACCCGATCGCCCGCGGGCAGATCGTGGTGACGGGCAACCGCATCTCCGTGGAGGTGACCGAACTGATCCGGAAGGCCGAGGTGGTGCGCGAGCCGGGCGTGCGCGTGGGCGACGGGGCGGCCGCTTCCTTGAGCGCCGCGCCCGACCTGCCCTGAGACGGCGCCCGCGAGATTTTCCGCGCTTGGCGCTTGTGACCCCGGAATCGATCTGCTATTGGCTGCGCCGCGCTTCGACGGGTTTCACCCCCGCTCCGCCGGCTCCGCCGACGAGGAAGCACTCCGCGGCCGTGGCGGAATTGGTAGACGCGCTAGCTTGAGGTGCTAGTTGGGCAACCAGTGGAGGTTCGAGTCCTCTCGGCCGCACCATCCTGATCCCATTGAGGATTTTCGGATGAGGGCACAGGTGAAGGCGAACACGCCAACCGCCAGTTTGCAGCCTGGTTTGCAAATTCTGATCACCCTCGGTTCTCTCAGCACGCATTCCGGCGGTGCTGATCGAGCTTGATGATCGCGCTCTCAGCGAGCGTTCTGGTCCTCGCCAGATAGGTCTCAAGGATGCGATTCACGGAGGCCACCGTGTGGCCCGTGATGGTCGCGATCTCCTGCGGCGTCGATCCCACCTCGGACAGCATGGTCACCGCCGTTCCGCGCAGATCGTGGAAGTGCAGGTCGTCCTTGATCTCCGACGCCTCGAACGCACGCCCCCACGCCCACGTGAAGGCGTCCTTCGTCCAACTCTCCCCGTCCGGCTTCGTCAGGATCGTCACGGCGCGACGAGGTGCGGCGTCGAGCTCGGCACGCAAGGCCCGCGTTGCCGGAATCCAGACCTTGCGACCGGACTTCCCCTGCCGAAGGCTCACGGCGGTGCCGTCGTAGCCGGACCACGGCAACTGCAAGAGGTCGCCCTGGCGCTGGCCGGTGTGGAGCGCCAATAGGAGCGCGAGGCGCAATTCGGGTGACGCGGCCTTGTTGAAGGCGGCCACGTGCTCGGGCAGCCAAATTTTCTCGGCACGGTCGGCCTTATAGGCGCGCTCGAAAGTGGCGACCGGGTTGTTCGTGATGAGGCCGCGATCCACACCCCAGGACAGCACGCGAGCCAGTGCCGACAGCTTGGCATCCGCTGCACGTGGGTGCGTGGCAGCCATCTTATCATGCCAGCGCAGATAGAGAGGCCGGGTGCGCTGGCTCTGCGCGTGTTCCAGAGGCGTCGCACCCCATTTGTCTTCAACTGCCTTTAGGTTCAGGCGGCCGATCTCCTGCGTCGATGCTGCAAGCTTCTTCCACTGTGGGGAGTCGCAGTATTGGCGAATTAGCCAAGCAACCGTGCCCGCTCCATGCGTTTGCGTCATCGACTTGGCGGCTGCCTGGAACGAAGCAAGGAATTCGGGCGTCCCCGGCTCTCCGACAAGGCGGATGCCTGTGGGGCGATGGTAATAATAGGTCGCGATCTCACCAGTCGCGAGTTTCTTGCGGACCTCGTTGATACCCTTGAGCTTAATCCGCATGCTGCGCCGCCCATTCTTCCCAAGATAACGACGTAACTTCAGTGAGTCCCGAATGCCGATCAAGCGCACGATCGATTGCCTTGCGATCCCACCTCTTGGTGCCGGGAATTGGACCGGGGACGATCCTCTTTCGCACCCAATCATCGAAAGCCTGAAGCGATTCGCACCCGCAGTATTCCGCGGCCTGCTCGCGGGTGAGGCCGCGCGGGACGAGGCCGAGCGGAAGCGTGGTCATCGCCCCTCCCCTCTGTCACGCCTGAGGTTCGCCAGCGCGAGCCCGATCAGGCCGAGGCCGCAGCCCAGCCCGTGCACGGCCCGCCAGCCGTAGCGCGTGAAGGCGAACAGGACGGCGAGCGCGATCAGGCCGAGCAGGATGGCGTCGAAGGTGCTCACGACCGGCCCTCCCCCCTTTGCGCCACACGGCGAGCGGCACATCGTCGCTGACCCGTGCGTGCCCGCGGTCCATCAGTGCGACCCTTCCACGGCGGTGAGCAGGGTGAGGAGGGCGCGGCGCCGCTCAGGCGACATGGCCTCGTAGGCGCGCAGCAGATCCACGGCGCCGGCCATCGTCAGCAGGCCGAAGATCTCGCCATCGCCCGCCTGACTCTCCTCGGTTCCGAACAGGGCGGCGACCGGTACGTCGAGCACGCGCGCCGACTCGCGCAGCCGGCTCGCGCCGACGCGGTTCACGCCCTTCTCGTACTTCTGGACCTGCTGGAAGGTGACGCCGATCGCGGCGCCGAGGGCGGTCTGGCTCAGGCCCTTGGCCTTGCGCAGGGTGGTAATCCGGGCGCCCACGGCGCGATCGACGTCGGTCGTGATCTTCGGCATCGGCGGGGTCCTTGGTCGGGGTGCAGCGGGCGCAGCGGGGCTGGGGAAGGTCGGCGGCGCAGGCGGCGCGGGCGCGCACCTCGACGAGGTCGTTGCCTTTGAGGCTGGTGGAGCTGCCGTTCGGGACCCGAGCGGGGAAGCGCTCGTCGGGCGGGCAGTCCGCGTCGATGCGGACGGAGAGGCGCGGCGTCACAGCGCGGCTCCGAGGATCCAGCGCGTGGACCCCGCCGCGCCCAGCGCGAGCGCGAGGAACATCCCGCAGGCCAGGAGCGCGTGGAACGCCTCCTGGCTGGTGGGGGCGTACCGGGCCGTGGTGCGAAAGCAGCGGAGCCCGATCAGGGTGAACAGGATGGCGGCGCCGTAGCCGATCGCGCCGACGAGGACGGTCCCGATCATCGCCGCAACCAGCCCTCGTTCCGGCCGGTCCAGGCGGCCAGCTCGACCTTCGCGTGGCCGGCGATCCGGGCAGTGGGGTCCGCAACGTAGCCGGGCACGTACTCGCCGATGCTCTCGGGGGCGAGGATCGCCAGCTGGGTCCGATACCGTGGACCTGCCGGACCATCAGGCGGCCCTCGCGGATGTCCCGCTTGAGCGACGGGCAGTGCTCGACGGAGGCCAGTGCGCATTCCCGATGCAGCAGCGGTTCGACCTGCATCACGCAGGGGCCATCCGCACCCACCCGGGCCTGGGCGTGCGACAGGGACACCTTGGTCCGGTTGCGCAGCGGCCGGGCGCAGAGGTCGCACAGGTCGCGGGCGATCGCCTCGCGCTGGCGCTGGCTGTGCGGCGTACCGAAGCGCGGCTTGCCCCGCCCGGGGGCGACCTCCTGACAGATCGCCAAGCCCCCGGCCTGGGGGCAGTGATCGACGCGGAACACCTCCTCGGCGCTCCACGACGCGGTGGAGGGGACCGGCACCCCGCCGGAGTGGAGGGGCATCAGGCGGCTCCCGCCAGTTCGGTCTGGATGCGGTGGGCCGTGCCCTCGATCGCCGCGAGCCGCTGTTCGAGCGCCTCGACCTTGCCGGCCATCGCCTCGGCGGCGGGCCGCAGCTGATCGAGCTCCGCGCGCAGCGCCTTGGCCTCGCCGAGGAACTGCGTCATCTCGGCGGACACACCGGGCCCGAACATCTCCGCGCGGATCGCGGTGACCCAGGCGCACGGCACCCCGAGGTCCGTGGCGACCCGGCCGTCCGTCCAGCCCATCGCGTAGCCGGCGACCTCGTCCACGTAGACGTCGTTCAATTTCGCAAAGATCAGGCGGCGATCGTCGCGGCCCATCTCCCGGGGCGGCTCACCGCGTGCTGCCGGCTGGGCCGGCAGGGTCTCCTCCGTCTTGGGATCGACCACCCGCAGCTGCGGCTTGCCGGCCGGCTCGGCCTTGCCGCGGCACGTCGGGCAGCGGTCGCTGTGGCCATCGTGGGCCCGGCCCACACGCCAGCCCAGCTGCTCGAATTTCCGCGGGACGAGATCGGAGGCCCGCTCAGGCCCGAAGTTCTGACGGCTCAGCGAGCCAACATGGCCGCATTCGCCGCAGGTCAGCTGATAGCGAAAGACAGTCTTCCCGTCCTCACGGACCGGACTCTCCTTGAACGATCTCCGATTAGACATCGTATCCCCCAGATTAGTACAGTCCGCCCGCGTCGCGGATTTGCGCGCGTTTGCAGTCGCGGGACCGCACGAGGACGGCGGTGATGCGCGGGGTGCGGGCGTCCTCGACCGTGGCGAGCGTGATGCCCACGGCCTCGCCAGGGCCTCCAGCACGTCGTCCGGCATGGCTGGCGGGGCCTCGGCGAGGACGGCGAGCAGGCGACAGGTCAGGCAGTGGCAGGGCTCATCCATGGCGGCCCTCCCCCAGCAGACCGAGGCGGTGGAGCTTGGCGATCACCGCGCAGCGCGAGACCCGGCACAGGCCCTCCTGGGCCAGGATCTTCGTGATCTGCGGGGAGGTCCGGCCCCCCTTCCACAGTTCGACCAGCCGGGTGACCGCGGGCTCCGGCCAGAAGAACCGCCGGGCCCTCGGCTTGCGGTAGTCGGGGAGGCTCGGATCGAGGATCCGGGCGAGCCTCCGCGCGCTCTCGGGAGCCAGCTGCCACCCCCGCCCCCAGGCGGTCTCGATGTGGATGCCGGCCGCGCGCCGGGCGAGCTTCCGCCGCAGCTTGCTGATCATCACGTCGAGGACGCCTTCGGACGGCTCGTCCTCGGCCAGCTGGTAGACGGCGGTCATCAGCGCGTCGCGGCTCATCAGGGTGCCGCGCCGCAGGGCGAGCAGCAGGCGCTCCTCGGTGGCGGTGAGCCCCCACGCGCGGGGCGTGGTCAGGGAGCCGGTCAGGGCCCGCCGCAGCTCGGCGAGCTCGGCCTCCTTCTCGGCCAGGGCGCGGCGCAGCGCGCGCAGCTCGGTGGCGTGCTCGGCCTGCATCATGCCGCGGCCCTCCCGCGCTCGCGGAGCGGCCTGGGCTTCCCGGCCGCGCGGGCCGCGGCCTCGATCGGCTGCGCCCAGGCGCGGACGGCGCCGGAGGTGAGGCCGTCCAGCACTGCGAGGGCGTCGGGGCAGCGCGCGAGGTCGAACAGGCCGACGTGGCACTCCTCGCGCGGGAGGCCGAGGTGGTGCGCGAGGTAGGCGTAGAGCCGCTGCCGGGCCAGGACTTGGATCCGGCGGCGGGCGCGCCTCGGGCACCCGACGTAGGCGCGGATGCACCAGGCATCCATCCAGAGCGGGTCGAGCACCTGATGCACCGCCTTGCGGGCGGCGCGCACCTCGGCGGTGGCGGGGGTGCCGAGGTGCTGGTGGGTGCCCCCGTGGCAGCCGACGTGCCCCTGGCAGGTGTCGCACCGCCAGAACGGGGTGCGGGTGAGATTGACGCGGTGGGGGTAGATTTCCGCCCCGGTCGTGAGGCGCGCGGGCGCCCCGCAGCAGAGAGGCGCGCGCATCAGAACGGAAGCTCCTCGGGCTCGGCGCCGTTGGCCTTGGCGATCGCGTCCATGAGGTAGCGGCGGGTCTCGCGCGTCTGCTCGATGCCCATGGGCAAGCGATCGAGGTCATCACCCAGCGCGGCCCGGAAGCCGGCCGCCCAGCACAGCAGGTCGGCCATGCCGGACGACAGCCCCTCGGCCTGATCGAGCGGGATGCGGATCGTTGCCATCGGCTCTGGTGCTGGCGGTGCCGCCGGCTCCTCGCGCCGCGGGACGCAGGGCTGGGCGGTGTTCGGCTCCGGGTCCGGCGGGGCCACCGCGCGGACCTTGCTGATCCCGTACGGGACGGACCGGACCTCGGGGTGGGTCAGCGCGCCGACCAAACCGATCAGCTCATCCCAGCAGAGGCCATGGGCGCGCTGGACGCTCTCGCCGCTGCCGACGGCGAGGTAGAAGTGCCTGTCGCTATCGGCGGTGATGGTGATGGGAAGGGCCCGCATCGCTCAGCCCTCCCCGTCGGTCGCCGGGGCGCTGTCGTAGCCCGCGTACCAGCGGGACAGGCGCTCGGGATCGCCCGCGATCGACTGGTTCAGGCAGCGCCGGCGGTGGCCGCGCCGCTTGGCCAGCGCCCCCGCCTGGAAGTCGGGGTGCTCGGGGTCGCCCAGGAACTTCTCCTCACCATCCTCCTCGTCGGTCTCTTCGTCCGCGCCGGGCTCCCGCTCGGCCACAGGGGTGACAGGCGTGTCACCCGGGAAGTCGTCATCATCCGAGCCGGGATCGGCGTCCGCGTCGTGGCGCTCGACGGGCGGCGGATCGAAGGCCTCCACGACCTCGGCCGCGGGGCGCGGTGGGGACGCCTTCGGGCCGGCCGCCAGCGCGTCGAGCTTCGCCCCCAGCCCGCGGGGCGTCACGTCCCGCGCCATCTCCGGGCCGCGGGCCGGGATCGCCTCGATCTCGTCCTCGGCGTAGACGCCGAGCAGCACGTCGGGGAAATGGCGCCGGCAGAGCGCCCGGCCGCAGTAGTAGGACAGCTGCTGGTCGGGGTCGGTCTTCCAGAGGGGGCTATTCTTCGGGGTGATCTTCGCCAGCGACGGCGAGACGTACTCCACGATCTCGTCCGGCTCGTCCGCGAGCCGCGCCCAGGCGCGGCAGACGCGGCTATCGCCCTCGCCCGTGTACTCGAACCGGATGCGGCCCTTGATTGGCGCGCGCTTCAGGATCACCGCCTGGACCAGCTGGGACTCGTAGGCGATCTGGTCGTTCACGAAGTACGACTTGTTCGCCACCGCGTAGGGGCTCAGCCCCCACTCGACCGCCTGCGTGACGATCGCGAGGCATGCGCCGGGATTCCCGCGCAGGTGCTTGCGGACGCCCGCGTTGCTGACGGCCATCAGCTTGGCGAAATTCATCAGCTGCTCGGCATTCGCGAAGGCGATGCCGCCGCGCTCCGCGGAGACGGCGAGCGCGGTGGTGCCCGCTAGATCGATACGCTCGGCGACCTTGCGCTCGGCGTCGGACAGGGTGAGGGCTCCAGCGGTCATGCGGCTGCCTTTCGCGGAGTGCGGATGGTGATCTGCGGGAAGGAGGTCGCCGCGACGCTGTAGGCGGCGCGGGCTATCGTCTTGCGAACGACCGTCCGACCGTCGCCGAGGGTCGCCTGGGTGTGGCCGGCAAGCTTCTCGACCAGCTCGGCATCGAGGGCCTTCTTCAGCTTCTCGGCCTCGCGGATCGCGGCGGCCGCCGCGGCACGCTCATCGACCAGGGCGGGGGCTCGGTTATCGGCGCTGAGATCGAGCACCGGCAGGCCATCATCCGGCGGGTAGAGGGCGGCCAGCGCATTGCCGTCGCGGCTGTAGTCGGCCGGCGGCGGCACACCGTCCGCGATGCCCTGCCAGAAGGCGCGCACCTCCTCGACAAGGCGGTCCCAGATCCCGGCGTGCAGCGGGATCTCGACCACGTGCAGATCGAGGCCGTGCCCGACCACCAGGAGCGCCACCGCCGCCCAGGCGGCTTTGGTCAGCTTCGCCTCTACGATCGCCTGGACGGCGATCCAGAGTGGCAGCTCGATCTCACCGCCCTCGGTCCGCCACTTGTGCCGGAAGACGACATCGCTCGTTGTCTTCACCTGAATCACGCCCCGCCCCGGCCGCTCGGGATCGACCGCGTAGGCGTCCGGCGTGCAGCCGATCCGCAGCTCGGGGGCGCGCAGGTAGACGTTGTTGGCCGGGGTGACGCGCCAGTGCGGCCGATCCTCCGCGAGGATCTGCAGCGCGTCATCCTCGAGGAGCCGGCCCCGGCGCATAGCCGGGGTCTCGGTCGGATCCTCGGACAGGTGCCCGGCCTTGAGCGCATGGAGCTCGAAGCGGGTCGTGTACTCGTGGACGCCGAGGATGGCGCCCGCGACCGAGGCGGTGATGTCCTGGGCCCGCAGGGCGAGCCAGCCGGTCCGATTCTTGGCCGGGTTGATCCGGTGGCGCTCGATCTTCACCGGCCGCCCCCGCAGCGCTGGCCCGCGGCGCGCTTGCCCCGCGCGTCGCCGAGCGGGGACAGCTCTACGAATCCCCCCGCGCCCGACCGCAGGAACGCGCTGAGGACCCGGCGGACGGGGGTCCGCCGCGGGCGGGAGGCCGCGCGGGGCCGCTCCTGGGCCCAGAGGCGGAGGCTGTCCGAGACCGCCATCACGGCGGCCAGGATCAGGACGGGGGCCGCGGCGAGCTGGTCCGCGGTCAGCATCCCTGCGCCTCCGGAGCAAGGCCCTGGGCGGCGGCGGCCGCGAAGGCGCGCAGGCTGGCGATCCGCTCCAGCGCCGGGGCGATCTCGCCCCCGCGCAGCAGATCGGCGATCTCATCGAGATCGAGCGCCGTCGCGTCATGGCGCGAGTGGGAGCGGATGAGGGCGAGGCGCAGGGCGTGCGCCTCGCCCTTGACCTCGGGCCGGGGCAGCCCGAGCAGCGGGATGATCCCGGCATCGATGCCGGGATCCGTGACGGAGCCCAGGGCGGAACCCATGGCGGAATGGATGACGGGATCCGCGCCGGGACCAGCCACGACGCAAGCAACGGTCAGCATCGGAAAAAGTCCTTCAGCGGGAGACGGAAGTCAGGCCCAGGCACGTCGCGGTCAGGCGCGGCGGCGCAGAGGCCGTGAGCTCGGCCAAGAGCGCGCGCAGGCGGGCCGTGTGGGCGCGCTCGACGTCGTCCTCGTCATTGGGGACGAGGCGGTGATCGTCCGGGGCGACCAGCTCGAAGCGGATCTCGTCGATCCGCCGCCGCGCCACGAAGACGGCCGCGATCAGCTCCAGGATCACGCGCTCGGGGCTTTTGCCCGTCGCCGAAAGATCAGGCGAGCCGGCCAGCAGGCTTAAAGTGGCGTCGTTGAGGCGCTGTTCGGCCGCGGCGGCCGCTTCGACAGCCTCTCTCAAGCGAGAGGCCGCGGTCCGCGCCTGCGTATTCTGGGGAATGAGGGGGGTGGGGGCGGGCATCAATGGAAGCCCGGGTCGATTATAGTGACTAAAAAGAGTGGCGCCCCGTCCGGGCGCGCCCTATGACATGGCGGGCCGGCAACCAGACAGCGAGTTGGAGGCGCCGGGATCGGGACTAGAAGCTGCATGGGCCGCTCCAGCGGGAACGCCTCAAGCTACCCACAAAATATGGTATTGGCAAGCCATACGCCCATATTTTTTGGGACTAACGCCGCCGAACCGACCGTGAGCGGTCTTGTCGTTCAAGATACGTTCCGCCAGTCTGACCGGCCTTGAGAGCCGGCAGGGCGGGAGAGGAGGGGAAATGCCAAACGGGTGGACGGAGATGATTGGACTCGGGGAGCGCACGTGGCCGCGGACGTTCGGGATCCCGGCCAAGCGCCTGGCCCTGCAGGTCGCGCAACAGCTGCCGCTCGACCGCAGCGAGGCGTTGCAGGTGCTCTGTGTGGTGCGTCAGTTGGTCTATGAGCGGGACTACGCGCGATGTCCGCACCACCGGCCGGGGCGCGCCCTGCCGCCGCAGGCGGTGGTCACCGTCGAATATAAGCCGGACCCGGATCTCGCCGAGCTGGCCCAGCAGATCATGCCCCAGATGCCCGACGAGCTGGACGAGTCATTGGAAGTGCTGCGGCACGCCCGCGTCATCGTCAACTATCTGACGCGGGATGATATGAAGGCGATCATCCCGCCGTTCGAGACGGGACTGCGCGGGCCGGCGGTGTTGGGACTGGCCGGCGCTTAGGACTCATCCCGCCCGCGGTGGCGCTGACCCGGTCTGACGGTCCACTGCCTCTCCTCACGCGAAGGTGTGAAGCCAGGGGCTACCGCGCGCCGGTCTCACTTGCCGGCGGCGGCCTCAGGTTCGGCTGCCGCGCGGATCTGCTCCAGCAGCTCGGCCGGCATCCGGTAGGGGTGTCCGAGGTAGATCCAGTCGAGCGTGACGCCGAATTCCTTGACCAGCGCAATCGCCGCGTCGATGCCGATGCGGCCTTCCTCTGCTTCAAAATTGCCCCATTGCTTGTAGCCGAGCCCGCACCGGGCGGCGAATTTCTCCTGGCTTAATCCGGTCGTCTTGCGGAGGGCACGAAGGCGGGCCGAAATGGCGCGCACGTCTTCGGGGCGGACGTGCGATTTTCGTCCGGGGCGAGTCTTTTTGGGCGTCTCCATGCCGGGAGTAGTATTCTCTTGGGTGCCGGTTGCGCTACCCAGGGGATTGCTGGCTTGCCCATAGCATAATTTATGGGTATCCTGGCCGGCATGGCCCATTTCACCACCCATCGCGACGTGATCGACGCCCTCGGCGGCGCGGCCCGCGTGGCTGCCCGCTACGGGGGGCAGCCGAACAGCGTCTACGCCTGGCTCGCCCAGGCGGCGTTTCCGGCCAAGACCTACCTGACGATGATCAGGCGACTGCAGCGCGCCGGTCATACCGCACCCCCGGAGCTCTGGAGCTTCGCCGAGGAGATCGGCGGCGCGATCAGCGACCTCGATGCGGCCGCGCCGGTCGCGTCCCGCGCCCCGGCGGAGTGGGTCGCGTGATCGGCCCGGCCATCAGCGCCGATCGGCTGCCGGGCGGCTCGGCCCCGGGTCTTCCTGGTGTGGTCGGTGCGCTCATACCGCACGTCGGCCCCCCTTCTCTGGTCTTTCG
This sequence comes from Methylobacterium nodulans ORS 2060, assembly GCF_000022085.1. Taxonomy (NCBI): domain Bacteria; kingdom Pseudomonadati; phylum Pseudomonadota; class Alphaproteobacteria; order Hyphomicrobiales; family Methylobacteriaceae; genus Methylobacterium; species Methylobacterium nodulans. Next base: position 6,378,007 of record NC_011894.1, on the reverse strand, counting down.
TAGTTCTCAGTACCTTCCACCGGCCGCCGTGAAAGTTGGGTTGCAGAGACAACCACAAGTCCCGGTCGGCAATCCCCGATTTAGCTCTCGGCCACGTCGCCCGTCAACTGTGCGACTTGGCCTCGTCCGGCGGCCTTGGCCGCACATGAACATGGAGTTTCACCATGGCAACTCGTATGCGCGAGGATTCTGCCGGAACAATCACCTCGAAAGAGGTCCTTCAGACCCTGTTCTCGCGCGCGGATAGCCATAAAGCGGAGATGGATAACGCGCGCGGCGACTTCGGGGCCTTCATCAAGGACGCTGAGGCAACGCACGGCATCCATCGCAAAGCGTTCAAGCTGGCGCTGTCCTGCCGCCGGATGGAGGCGGAGCAGTTGACGGCGTTCCTGCGCGCCTTCGACCTCTACCGGGATGTTCTCAACTTCGACGCGCAACTGGACATGTTCGCGACGAAGCCCGCCGAGCTGCCGGATCAGCCGGCCGAGGATGCTGGCGCTGCCCAGGCCGCCGCCAACGCCGAGGCGATCCAGAGCGGCATCAAGCGGACCACCCGGAAGTCCGAGAAGACCTTGAACTGAGAGCGAGGCGCGCCCGCCGATGCGCAAGATCCTCGCCCTGGACCTCTCGGTCGCCTCCACCGGCTGGGCTCTCGGATCGCCGGATGGCGATCCGGCCTTCGGCCACTACGCCCTCCCCTCCACGGGCAACGACATCGGAAAATTGCTCGCGGCGTTTCAGGACTGGTTGAGCCTAAAGATCGCGGGCGAGGACATCGCGCTTTGCGTCTTCGAGGCCCCGATCCTGAGCCGGGGTAAGACCCACGTCCTCACCGCCCGCAAGCTGATGGGCCTCGCGGGGGTGACGGAGCTGATCTGCCACCGCGCCGCAATCCGCTGCGTCGAGGAGCACCTGCAGACCAACAAGAAGCGGTTCGCGGGCCATGGCCACGCGGACAAGCACACCATGATGCACGTCGCCCGCCGCTACGGCTGGGACGTGACCCGCGATGACGAGGCGGACGCCCTCGCCCTGTGGGTCGGGGGCGTCTGCACTTACGCCAAGGCCCACGCCGGCCGGTACCTCTCCGGTCCGCTCGGCGCCCGCCCCTTCGCGGGGGTCGCATGAAGACCCGCGACGCCCGCGCCGTGATGGCGAGCCGGCGCGAGCCGCCGACCGCCCTCGACTTTTTCCCGACCCCGCCTTGGGCGACCCGCGCGCTCTGCGAGCTGCTGCGCGAGCGCGGCGTGCCGATCGGCGGCCAGCAGGTCTGGGACCCCGCCTGCGGCGAGGGGCACATGGCCGGGCCGCTCGCCGACTATTTCCGCCACGTCGAGGCCTCCGACGTGTTCGACTACGGCCGCGGGTACCGGGTGACGGACTTCCTTGACCCGGCCGGGCACGCCGACCGCCCGGACTGGATCATCACCAATCCGCCCTTCTCGACCTCGCTCGAGTTCGCCCTGATCGCGCTGCCGCTCGCCCGCGTCGGCGTGGCGCTGCTGGTGCGGACCTCCTGGCTGGAGGGGGGCGAGCGCTACGCGAAGCTGTTCGGGCCGACCCCGCCCTCGCTCGTCGCGCAGTTCTGCGAGCGGGTGCCGATGACGCGCGGCCGCTGGGATCCAGCCGCCACCACCGCGACCAGCTACACCTGGGTGGTGTGGCGGACGATGGCGAACCGCCGCCCCAAGACCGAGTTCACCCACCTGCCCCCCGGCACCCGGGCCCGCTGCGCGCGGCCCGATGACGCCCTTCGCTACGGGGTCCAGGCGGACGCCCCCCTGCTCACGCTGGCGGGGGCCTGAGATGAGTTTCCGGTCCCTGCCCGTGTTTCAGGCCGGCAGCGTCGGGATTTTTTCTCGCGGGGCCGATGCCGTGCGCCTGACCAGCGCGATCGCGGCGGTGCCGGAAGCCCGCCCGGCCGCGGTGGCGCTGGGCGACCCCCTCAACCCGGAGCGGCGCGCCCGCGCCCTGCGCAGCCTGGAGGCCCTGCCGGTCCGCCAGCGGGAGCGCATCCTGGCGGCCTACGACCGGGGGGCCGCATGAGCGCCGCCCGCCGCTTCGGCGCCGCCGCCGCGGCGATCGCCTGGCGCTCGGACGGCGCGAGCCGCGCGGCCGCGGAGGCCGCTGCGGACCTGCTGACCGGCATGGCCGCCGGCCGCGCCTGGGCGCGCTGGCAGAGATCGCCTTCGGACTTCCCGCCCGCCCGCGGCTGGACGATGCGTCCGCGCTGGCGCGGGCCTGGGACGGGGTTCTGGCCACCCGGGCTTGCGGCCCGTGGGTCGAGCCAGATCGCCGACGCCAGCGCGGCCGGGGCCGCCTGGGCGCGATGGCTGGCGCAGGTCGCCAGCCCTGCCTTCACCACCACCACGAGGAGAGCCCAATGAGGCGCAATGGCAATGTCATTCCGTTCCAGGGGGTCGGCGGCCACGACACCCCGGCGCCCCCGCACAGCCTCGAGGTCGAGCAGGCGCTGCTCGGCGCAGTGCTGATCCACAATGACGTGATGGCGGAGGTCACCCCCCTCGTCGCTCCGGATCACTTCTACGAGGCGCTGCACGGCCAGATCTGGCGCGAGATGGCCGCCATGATCGCCCAGGGCCTCGCCTGCACGCCGATCAGCGCCAAGGCGTTCATCGGGGACCGGGACATCGGCGAGGGTATGCGCCTGGGCGATTACCTGCGCCAGCTCGCGGTCACCGCCACCACCACCGTCAACGCCAAGAGCTACGCGACGATCATCCGCGACCTTCACGCCCGGCGGCTGATCATTGAGGCGGCCGAGCAGGCGGCCGATCGCGCTCGCAACGAGGGCGTAGAGACCTCGGCCGATGCAATCGTGGATGGCGTCGAGGCGGCGATGCTCGACTGCCGCGCGGCGGACGGGGTGAGCCATCTGGCTGGCATGTACGGGGTCGATGCCGCGGACTGGCTGATCGAGCGGATCGAGGCCAAGCGCAACGGCACGCTGGCAAACGAGACCATCCCGACCGGGTTCACGCACATCGATGCGCTGACCAAGGGCGGCTACCGGCGCGGCGAGCTGTGGCTGATCGCCGGCCGCCCGGGCATGGGCAAGACGGTGGCGCTGACCTCGTTCAGCCGGCGGGCGGCCCAGAGCGCCGGAACCCTCGTCTATCAGCTGGAGGTGCCGCGCGATCAGCAGGTGGCCCGCTACCTCGCGGACGTCGCGTGGCAGAACCAGGGCGCGCTGGCCTTCGGCGATATCATGGAGGGCACCCGCCTCACCGACGAGGACATGTGGCGGCTGCGCTGGGCCCGCGACCAGCTCCATGGGCTGCCGCTGCGCCTGGAGTGCGAGCCCGGCATCACGCTCGCCAAGATCGTCCACGGCATCCGCGCCGAGAAGCGCCGGCTCGCCCGCAAGGGGATCAGCCTCGGCGTCGTGTTCATCGACTACCTGAAGTACATCAAGGTCCCGGACCGCTACAAGGGCAATCGGAACCTTGAGATCGGCGAGATCTCGGGCGGGCTGAAGACCGCGGCCAAGCAGGAGGACGTCTGCATCGTTCTCCTGACCCAGCTAAACCGGCAGGTCGAGAGCCAAGGGCGCGAGGATCGCCGGCCGTCCCTGGGCGACCTGCGCGACTCCGGCGAGCTGGAGCAGGACGCCGACCGCGTGCTGTTCCTCTACCGGGACGCCTACTACCTCGAAGAGAAGGTCAAGCGCACCGGCGACCCGGATCTGGCCGAGCGGCTCGCACGCCGCCGGAACGTGCTGGAGGTGATCTTCGGCAAGAACCGCGCCGGCCCCCTCACCTCCGCGGAGCTGTTCTGCGACGTGGCGTCGTCACGGCTCGACACCCTGGCCCCGGGAGCCTGACGATGGCCCGCATCCGCACCATTAAGCCGGAATTTTGGAGCAGCGCGCAGGTCATGGATCTGAGCGTCCCGGCGCGCCTCCTCTTTATCGGAATTTGGAATTTTTGCGACGATCACGGCCGCGCGGTTTTTTCGGCGCGCCGATTAAAGGCGCAAATTTTCCCGTCCGACGATTTTACGGCGGCCGACGTTCACGGAATGCTCACTGAATTAATGTCCAGCGGGCTGATAAAAATCTATGTCATTGAGGATAGAGAGTTTTTCGAGGTCACGGGCTGGCATCACCAGCACGTAAATCGGCGCGGAAATCCGATTTTTCCGCTGCCTCCCTGGGCCCTCGAAAAATCCCACTCACTGAATGAAAAGCGAAAGGAAAAGGAAAAGGAAAAGGAGATATTAATAGGCGGCGGCATCGCACCCCCCAAGCGCCCGCGCGGGCGCCCGCGCAAGCACCCGCGCGTGGAGCCCGCCGCCGCGGCCCCGGCCGCCCAGCCTCTGAACGGCGCCCACCACCCCGCGGCGAGCGCGGGACGGGACGAGGAGGCCGTCGCGGCTACCGCGGCCGACCGCCAGCCCGGCCCGACCGTGCCGAGCCATGCCGAGGGGAAGGATTCCGGGCAGGCTCCCGAGCAGCCGGCGCGCCTCGCCATCGAGCACACCCAGGCGTTCTACGACCGGGTGCTGGCCCGGTTGCACGAGGCCATCCCGGGCGCCCCGGTCGATCCGGCGGTCGGCCCAATGGTCCGCCTGCTGGCGCAGGGCATGGACCTCGAAACGGACCTGATCCCCGCCTGCCTCGACGCGCTGGCCGGGAAAAAAATCTACACCTGGGAGATCCTCGCCCAGCGCATCCTCGAGCGCCGCGAGCGCGCCGCCGCGCTGCGGGAGCGCCAGGGCTTGCCCGCCCAGCCCCGGGCGAACCAGGGCCCGAAGCACGAGATCCCGGGCGCCGGCGAGTACAGCGCGGCGTTCCTGCAGGACTGCGTCAAGCGCTGGCGCCAGGATCCGAGCAGCTGGTTCCCGTTCCTCGGCCCCAAGCCCGACGAGCCCGGCTGCCACATCCCCCGCCACCTGATCGAGACCGCCCGCAAGGCCGCCTGACCCGATCCCCGTCACACCAGCCGAGGTGCGCCGATGACCCCCGAACAACGCCGCCGCCGCCGCCGCCGCGAGAAAGCCCGCCGGGAGCGGGCCCGGATCACCGCGGAGGCCGCCCGCCGCAGCCTCCACGCCCAGGGCGAGCAGCGGCGCGAGGCGCTGGCGGCGCTGGCCGCGGATGCGAGATCGCCGGAATCGCCCCGGGAGGGGCGAACGCCGGAGGCGCGGGCGCCGGGGGCAGCCGAAGCCCGGTCCCCCGCTCAGGGCCCGGGAATTCGCCCGGAATCGCCCATCGAGCGGGGGCGGCGCTGGCACGTGATGGTCGCCAAGCCCCGCTTCGCCCGCCGGGCGGCCAAGGATCTCACCAAGGCCGGCATCCCGGCCGTGCTCACCGACGAGCGCGTCGAGCTGGTCGAGGAGAGCGGCCGGCGCCGCATCGTCAAGCGCCCGCTGCTGCGCCGCGTCCTGTTCGTCGGCCTGCCCCGGTGCGCCGCGCCCGAGGTGGTGCACCGCGAGACCTACTTCGTCCGCGACGCGGTGCGCGACGGCTGCGGGCGCGCCATCCAAGTCCCGGCCGACCAGCTGCGCCGGTTCGTCCGCGCCCTGGCCGACACCCTCACCGAGCGCGATCCGAACGCGTTCGAGCCCGGCGACGAGATCCGCATCAAGTCGGGCCCGTTCGCCTCCTTCCACGGCATCATCGAGGACGCAGACTATGCAACGAGGCGACTCAAGGTAGCGGTCGAGATATTCGGGCGCCCATCACCGGTTGGACTCGACTTTTCAGAGGTCGAGCGTGCTTGACTCTCCGGCAATCTGCCCTTTATCCAGACGCCAGGAGCAACCTGCGTGCATAGGCGCTGACGGCTTTAAGCCCGATGCTTGCCCCCCAGGTCCCGGCCCACGTCGCCCCCGCGCGGGGAAAGACGAGGCAAAGGGCGGCTTGTGCCCAAAATCGGCGGACCGATGGACGGCGCTGCCGCCCCCCATTCCGAGACGCAGACCTGATGCGGCGGACTTCGGCGGCCGCAGTGTCAGGTCAGCGGGCGCCGCGTGAGCCGAGTCGGGTCGGCACCGCGGCGCCAACCGATTGTGGGGTGGGTAGCTCAGCTGGATAGAGCGCTGCCCCCGGGCTTGGTCGCCATGCCGGCCCGGTGAGGCAGAGGCGCAGGTTCGAGTCCTGCCCCCTCCTGCCAGTTCGACGCGGTGACACGGTGAAAGGGCCCCGGCCCTGAGATCTGCAGGCCGGAGGACGTGCTCACGCACGGATCGCTTTGCGGGGTTCCGTGCAGGCCCTGCCCGCGTCGAAGACGGTCGGGGTTTTGCGACTCTCCCGCAAAACCCCGACCTGACGAAACCTTCCCGAGCTTGCCGGCCAGCGCCGGCTCCCCCTGCGGCGTAGGGCAGAGGTCAGCCCGCCAGGCTCATACCCTGTGAGGTCAGAGGTTCGAATCCTCTCGCCGCAACCACACCGGCAGCAGTGACCCCGCATGACGATTGGCCTCCTTGCCGTTGCAGTCGTCCTTTTCGTGGCGTCTCTCCCCCTGCTGCCGGTGTGGCCCGATTCCCGTGATGCGGAGCCACCGATGTTCGATCGCCTGCGCGGCGCCTGGAACGTCTTTCGCGGCTGGCGCCAGCTCGGCTCGGGCTATCGCCACAGCCTCAAGGCGGCGATCGGCTTCTACCGGGCGCAGAGGCGCCGCGATCGCCGGCTGCGCCGGACGGTCTACGGCGACCGGGACCCCAGCCCGCGCGACCGCCGCGCGCCGCTCTACGGCGGCCATGCGCTGCCCGACACCACGCTGGCCGCCGCGCATGGCCACGGCCCGGACGCCGGCTGCGATGGCGGGCCGGGCGGCAACTAACCGAGAGTCACGATGGCCCGCCGAGCATTTCTTTCGCCTATCAAAGAGGTCGCGCCGCCCGACGTGGAATTGCGCGATCTCGATGGTCTGGTCCCCTACGAGCGCAACGCCCGCACGCACTCGCGCGCCCAGATCGACAAGCTGAAGACCAGCATCCTGACCTTCGGCTGGACCAACCCGATCCTGGCCGACCGCGATGGCATCGTGGCCGGGCACGCCCGCCAGACCGCCGCCCGCGAGCTGTACGACGAGGGGCACGCGCTCCGATTCCCGAACGGGGCCGCGATCCCGGCCGGGCAGGTGCCGGTGATCGACTGCACCGGCTGGTCCGAGGAGAAGCGCCGGGCCTACATCCTGGCCGACAACCGGCTGGCGCTCGACGCCGACTGGGATCCGGAGCTGCTGAAGGTCGAGTTCGGCGAGCTCTCCGCGGCCGAGTTCGATCCGGCGCTGACCGGCTTCAGCCCCGACGAGATCCACATGCATCTCACCGGCTGGTCGAGCGACCTCGATCTGAGCGCCCGCGACGGCGCGCACACCGACGGCATCCTCGCCAAGATCGTCGTCAAGGTCGATCGCGGCGCCGCGGACCGGGCGACGGCGGCGATCGAGGCCGCGCTGAAGGAAGCCGGCATCGAGTTCGCGCTGTGATCGCGGAGGACGAGTGCCGGCTCAACCTGCTGGTCGCCTACCCCTATCTGTCCGCCCCCGCGATCAAGGTGCTGGAGGAGCGGGCGGCCGATCTCCGGTGGGTGCTCGATAGCGGGGCGTTCACGGCCTGGAAGGCGGGCAAGCCGATCGCGCTGGACGACTACTGCCGGTTTCTGGAGAACCTGCCGGTCCAGCCCTGGCGCTACTTCACCCTCGACGTGATCGGCGACCCGCACGCCTCGCTGAAGAACTACGAGACCATGCTGGCCCGCGGCTTCACCCCGGTGCCGATCTTCACCCGAGGCGAAAGCCTCGACATGCTCGATGAGTACTACAAGACCAGCGATCTGGTCGGCGTCGGCGGGCTGGTCGGCACCACCGGCAACAAGGGCTTCGTCAATGGCGTGATGAAGCGCATCGCCGGGCGAAAAGTTCATCTGCTCGGATTTACGAACCTCGAATACATCTCGGTCTACCGCCCGTACATGTGCGACAGCTCATCCTGGGCGTCGGCCATGCAGTACGCCTCGATCAAGCTCTACGCGCATGGGAAGGTGATCGCGGTGTCCAAGAAGGACTTCGTGAAGCCGCCCTCGCCCAAGATCTTGGCGCTGTTCAACGAGATGGGACTGGAGGCGCGGGCGCTGGCCCGGGCGGACCAGTGGGTCAATACCGGGCGCGGCGAGAACGCGATCGAGCGGGTCGCCTTCCGCTCCTTCACGCGCCACCAGCTGGAGGTCCGCAAGAACCTCGGCACGCACCTGTTCATGGCCGTCGCGAGCGACTGGCAGGCCAAGTGCGCACACGACGCCTTCTGCTTCTGGCGGGGTCAGCGCCCCGCTCTGTGCGCTTGAAGGAGCAAGCCCATGTCTCGTGCCCTCGTGGTCCTCTCCGGCGGTCAGGACAGCACCACCTGCCTGTTCTGGGCGAAGCAGCAGTTCGATGAGGTCCACGCGCTGACCTTCGACTACGGCCAGCGCCACGCCCGCGAGCTGGAGGCGGCCGTCACCGTCGCGAAGATGGCCGGCGTCGCCTCGCACGAGGTCCTGAAGCTCCCCGACCTCCTGCGCTCGACCTCGCCCCTGGTCGATCCGGGCGCCGCGCTGGAGCAGTACGCCTCCTACGAGCAGATGGAGGAGACCATCGGCGACCGGGTCGAACTGACCTTCGTCCCGATGCGCAATGCGCTGTTCCTGACGATCGCCGCGAACCGCGCGGTCGCCCTCGACTGCTTCAATCTCGTGACCGGCGTCTGCCAGCAGGACAACGCCAATTACCCGGACTGCCGCCTCGACTTCGTGCTGGCCCAGCAGGGCACCATCAACCAGGCGCTCGGCGTCGGCCGGTTCCGGATCCACACCCCGCTGATGCACCTGACCAAGGCCGAGACCGTGAAACTGGCGGGGAGCCTGCCGGGCTGCTGGGAGGCGCTGGCCTACAGCCATACCGCCTATGACGGGGCGTACCCGCCCACCGGCCGCGATCACGCCACCCTGCTGCGCGCCGAGGGCTTCCGGCAGGCCGGGCTGCCCGATCCCCTGGTGGTGCGCGCCTACCGCGAGGGCCTGATGCCTCTCCCTGAGACCGACAACTACGACGGCGTGCGGGCCTCGGCGGCGTGATGATCAGCGAGCGGATCCGGGCGCGGCTGCGCGCCGAGGGCGTCCCCTTCGGCGCCAACGACACCATCTGGCCCCACCTCACCGAACTGGAGCGCCAGCTGCTGGAAGACGAGGTTGCCGATCGGGCGGCCGCCCTGCTCGATGCGCTGATCATCGACCGGGAGAACGACCACAACACCGCCGACACACCGCGCCGCCTCGCCAAGATGTTCATGCGCGAGGTCTTCCGTGGGCGGTATGTCGAGGCGCCCTGCGTCACCGATTTCCCGAACGTGCGGAAGGTCGATCAGGTCTACGTCGTCGGGCCGGTCTCGGTCCGCTCGACCTGCTCGCACCACTTCGCGCCGATCCTCGGCAGCGCCTGGGTCGGCGTCATCCCGGGCGAGCGGGTGATCGGCCTCTCGAAGTTCAACCGGCTGGCCGACTGGATTTTTTCGCGCCCGCAGATCCAGGAGGAAGCCGTCGTGCAGCTCGCCGACGCGATGGAGGAGGCGATGCAGCCCCGCGGTCTCGGCGTCATCGTCCGGGCCCGGCACCTGTGCTGCGCGTGGCGCGGCGTGCGCGACCAGACCGAGATGGTGTCGAGCGAGATGCGCGGCCTGTTCCGGACCGAGGCCGCCGCCCGCGGCGAGCTGCTCGCCCTCGTCGGCCAGGGAGTGACCTGCCGGTGACCTACCGCTCGACCAAGACCTACGGCCACGACATCGGCCTGTCCGCCTGCTTCCGGCAGTGGCGGGCCGAGAGCCACTGCGCCCAGCTGCACGGCTACGCCCTGGCGGTCCATCTGGAGTTCGAGGCGGACGAGCTCGACGCGCATGGGTGGGTGATCGACTTCGGCGCCCTCAAGCCGCTCAGGGCGCGGCTGGAGGCGACGTTCGATCACGCCCTGCTGGTGGCCTACGACGACCCGGAACTGCCTCTCCTGCGCGCCTTAAGCGAGCGGGGCGTGGCCCGGGTCGTGGTGGTGCCCCGGACCGGCTGCGAGGCGTTCGCCGAGCAGGTCGCCGACATGGCGACCCATTGGCTGCGCGAGAACGGGCACGGGCCCCGCGTCCGCCTCGCCGAGGTCCACGTCCGCGAGCACGGCGCGAACAGCGCAAAGGTGATCCTCTAGGCCATCGGGTCGGCCAGGAGCACTTCGGCGTCCGAGAACGAGAACCCGGTCGGTCCGCGGTACCGCAGGCCGGCATGGTCCTGAAGCAGCTGGCGCTCGGCATCGCGGGCGAGCGCCCCGGTGTCGAACAGCCGGGACCAGCAGAGCGCCATCCGCTGGCGCTCCGGCAGCTCGTAGCGCTTGAGCGGGTCGCGGTTCGTGACCCCGACCTTGAACAGGGGAATCCCGTCCGGGCTGGCGAACCGGAAGCAGTAGAGCCACGCCGGCAGCAGCGGGCTGTAGCCCTTCCGGTTGCAGTGCCCGCAGCCGTGGCCCTGAAGGAGCCGGGTAGCGGTCGGTCGCCAGACGCCGCCACAGCCTTCGCAGCGGGCCTCGATCCGATCCATCGAGGTTGTGAACCGGCCAAGCAGGGTGATCGTACCCTCGTGGATCTCACGCACCCTGGCCTCGACCTCCTCGTGGGTCATCAGCTTGCCGGCGCAACGCGGGCAGCCGTGGCCGGACCGGAGTACCGCGCCACCGGGGCCCAGCGGTGGTCGCAGACTCGGCAGCGAACGGGCAGGCGGTGCTTGGCGCCGCGGTACTCGCCGACGACCTCGACGGCCCCGCTCAGCGCGGCCTCGATCTCGGCCACGACCTCGGCCGCGGGCAGGCGCCGGGATCGATCGAAACAGGGTTTGCAGTTGGCCCGGCCGTTCAGGAGGTTGCCCGCGTAGGGGCGCCATCGGTGGCCGCAGTCGCGGCACGATACGTCGATGAGGCTATGCAGGCCGCTGTACTGGCCGACCACTTCCACGCGCGGCCCCAGAGCAGACGAGACCCGATCCAAGAACTGCTCGTGTGTTAGAGCGGCCGGCATATGGTGTTCCCGAGATGACCGTATTCGCTGTAAATGAAATATTCGAGACATTCCAGGGGGAAGCGGCGTTTACTGGGACGCCTTCGGTTTTCGTTAGACTACAGGGTTGTCCTGTCGGGTGCGCTTTTTGCGATACGAAGATGACCTGGCACGTCCGGCCCGAGCACGAGATCGAGGTCGGGGCGATGATCGCCAAGACCGAGGACGCCCCCACCTGGGCCCGCCTGCACGACGAGGATCTGGCGATGCTCGTCGGGGAGTTCCGGGCCCGGCACGTCGTCTTCACGGGCGGCGAGCCGGCGCTCTACGACCTGACCGAGGTCTCGCGCCGGCTGATCGACCAGGGCCGCACCGTCCAGCTGGAGACCAGCGGCACGGCGCTGATCCGCATCGACCCGCACGCCTGGGTGACGGTCTCCCCGAAGATCGACATGCCGGGCGGGCTCAAGGTGCTGCCGGCCGCGGTGGCGCGGGCGAACGAGATCAAGATGCCGATCGGCAAGCCCGCCGACATCGAGAAGCTGCAGGCGTTCCTGGCCGAGCACCCGGCGGTCGGCGTCGCCTACACCGGGTCGGGCCCGGCGCTGCTGATCTGGCTCCAGCCGCTCTCTCAAAGCGAAAAGGCGACCGCCCTCTGCATGGAGGCGGCCGCCGCGAATGGATGGCGCCTGAGTCTCCAGACGCACAAGTTCGTGGGGGTGCGGTAGGGGCGCCCGGAGGCGCCCCCGCGGGCTCAGCCCTGGGCCGGGGTCCCGAAGTAGCGGGTCTCGGCGCCCTGCTTCTCCTTGCGCAGCGTGATCCCGGCCTTCTGGCAGGCCTTCATCAGCATCGGCAGGCAGTGCCCCCAGCCGACGTGCGCGCACGCCTCCTTGTGGGTGGCGCCCTCCGGCCGGCACACGAAATCGGCCAGCATCGCCAGCTTCGAGCCGGGCTTCAGCCCGTCCGTGCGGGCCGCGGCGGCCGGCTTGCCCTTGGCCTTCTTGGCCTTGTCGTTGGCGGCCTTCGCGCGGGCGTGGCGGGTCTCGGCCAGCGCGCGGGCCTTGGCCCCCATGCCGGGCTCGTTCTCGATCGCCTCGGCGGCCGGGGCGCGGGTCTTGCGGAGCAGCTCGGCGGCCAGCTCGCTGATTGAGGTCTCGCGGGCCTGATCGGCCTCGGCCGCGGCGACCGCGGCGTCATGCGCGTCCTCGGCGTCGCGCTCGGCGGCCAGCTCGTCCTCGCGATCGGCCTCGGCTGCCTCCTCCTCCGCCAGGACGAAGGCGGCCACGTGGGCGTCGAACTGCGCGGTGCCCTCGATCGCCACCGGGGTGACGAGCGTCTCGACCGCGAAGGCCCGGACGTGGTCGTCGCGCCGCTGGAAGCCCTCGACCGCGGCGGCCTTCGGGAGGTCGGCGCCGGGCGCGAGGTAGCCGACGATATCGAAGGCCGGGGCCTCCTCGGCCTGGAGCTTCACGAGGACCGGGGCGCCGTCCTCGATCTCGACCGTCAGGCCCTTCTCCTCCAGGGCCGCCTGGACCCGCTTCACGCCCGCGGACACCGAGGCGAACCGCTTGGCCGGCTCTCCGGTGATCTCGGCGAACAGGCCCTGAAGTGCAGCGTTGGTCAGGGTCGAGAGGATCTGGGTGTTCATCTGAATTCCTCGTGTCTATCCCGGCTGGGTCCGGAGTAGAGAGCGTCGCCCCGCGGGGCCTGTTCTTTATCGAGACTTTCGTAGTCCGAGGCACCGTCGAAAGACGCCGGGACGTCTACTTTTTTTGGGTGCGGGCGTGAGCAAGCGAACCAAGCCAGATCCGCCGGCCGATCCGGCGGCCGCGGCGCGCAGGCTGGGGCGGCGGCCCTACGAGCCCACGGCGGAAAACCGCAAGATGGTCCAGGCGATGGTGAGCTACGGCATCCGCCAGGAGGAGATCGCCACCGCCCTCGGGATCAGCACCGTCACCCTGCGCAAGCACTTCCGGCGGGAGCTCGACGTCGGCGAGACCCTGGCCAACGCCGCGGTGGCGAACGCGCTGTTCAAGGCGGCCACGGGCGGCGGGCCGCAGAAGGTCACCGCCCAAATCTTCTGGTTGAAGACCCGCGCCAAGTGGAAGGAACCGCCGCGCGAGGTCAGCGGCCCGAACGGGGCCCCGATCACCACCGCCACCATCGACCTGAAGCGACTATCGGATGAGCAGCTTAAGGCCCTCGAAGCTATCTTCGGCGACCTTGCCGGTGGATCCGGCGGCCATGATGGCGGCGCTCCGGGCGGAGAGGGCGAGGCGGGCGCGTGAGGCCGAGGCCGCGCGGATCGCCCACGACGCCGAGCGGATCCGGGCCCGCTGCACCACCTTGCAGGGCTTCGTGCGCGAGGCATGGCATGTGCTGGAGCCCCGCACCTCCTACGTGCACGGCTGGCATATCGACGCGATCTGCGATCACCTCACGGCGGTCACCAGGGGCGATATCAACCGGCTGCTGATCAACGTGCCGCCGGGCTCGTCCAAGAGCCTCCTGGCCTCGGTGCTCTGGCAGGCCTGGGAGTGGGGGCCGGCGGCGCTGCCCTCGCTGCGCTACCTCGCCACCGCGTTCAACGACATCCCGGTGAAGCGGGACACGCGCAAGGTCCGCGACCTGATCCTCTCGGACTGGTATCGGGCGCTCTGGCCCGAGGTGCAGCTGACCCGCGCCGGCGAGACCAGCTTCGCGAACACCCGGACCGGCTCGCGCGAGGGGGTGCCCTTCGGCTCCCTCACCTCGCAGCGCGGCGACCGGCTGATCATTGACGATCCGCACTCGACCAAGACGGCCGAGAGCCCCGCGGAGCGGTCCGCCACCACCCGCCTGTTCCGCGAGGGCGCGGTCAACCGCCTGAACGATCAGGAGCAGAGCGCCATCGTCGTGATCATGCAGCGCCTGCACGAGGACGACATCAGCGGCACCATCCTCAAGCAGAACATGGGCTACGTGCACCTCTGCCTGCCGATGGAATTCGAGGCCGAGCGGCGCTGCGTCACCGCGATCGGGTTCAGGGATCCGCGCCAGCGCGATGGCGAGCTGCTCGATCCGAAACGCTTCCCGCGGACCACCGTCGAGCAGCTGCAGAACGATATGGGCTCCTACGCCTATGCCGGTCAGTACCAGCAGCGCCCGGCCCCGCGCGAGGGCGGCCTGTTCAAGCGGCACTGGTTCGGCCTGGTCAAAGCGCCCCCCGCGGGCTGCGACTGGGTGCGGGGCTGGGACTTGGCCGCCTCCGAGGCTAGAGCGGGGTCCGAGCGGGTTGAAACCGTGGTGATGGCAACGCGTTGGCCGGTCCCCGGGGGGGCGGCTCAACGGAGGTGGCCCATGCCCTCAGCTTTGTCTGTCGACCTGCGCCAGCGCGTCGTCTCGGCCGTTGCAGAAGGCGCCTCCTGCCATCAGGCCGCCGCGCGCTTCGGGGTCAGCGTGGCCAGCGTCAGCCGCTGGTCCAGGCAGCAGGAGGGCCAGGGAGATGTCACGCCCAAGCCCATGGGCGGCGACCAGCGCTCGCAGCGCATCGAGGCTCATGCCGAGCTCATCCTGCAGACCTACCAAGCCCACCCGCAGAGCTTCCTGCATGAGCTCTGCGAGACGCTCCAGGAGCAAGGCGTTCCGGTCAGCCGCAGTAGCCTGTCGCGCTTCTTCGCCCGGCACCGCATCACGCGGAAAAAAGGGCGACGTACGCAGCTGAGCAGGAGCGGGAGGATGTAAAGGCGGCTCGTGAGGCGTGGTTTGCCGGCCAGCTTGAGCTGGATCCGGAGCGACTGGTGTTCCTGGATGAGACCGCCGCCACCACCAGCATGGTCCGCCGCTACGGCTGGGCCCCGCGCGGCGAGCGTTGCCGCCTCGCGGCACCCGCAGGGCACTGGAAAACCACCACTGTGATTGCCGGGCTGCGCACGAGCGGGCCTGACGCGATCGCTCTGCTGGACGGCCCTGTGACGGGCGAACGCTTCCGCGCCTACGTGACCGACACCCTGGTCCCCACCCTGAGACCCGGCGACACCGTGATCCTGGACAATCTGGGCGCTCACAAGGTGGCCGGCGTGCGCGAGGCGATCGCGGCAACCGGGGCCCGGCTGCTTTATCTTCCTCCGTACTCACCTGAGTTCAACCCGATTGAGCAGGCCTTCGCCAAGCTGAAAGCGCTGTTGCGCAGGGCGGCGGCCCGCAGTGTCAGTGAACTCTGGGCGGCGATCCACCAAGCCTTCAAATGCTTCTCGCCGGCTGAGTGCCGCAACTACTTCACAGCTGCTGGATACGAGGATGATGCTTACGCTTCAACCTGATCGGGAGCGGCTCTAAGGGCAGCAGCCAGCCCGCCTACACCGCCGGGGTGAAGCTTGGGCGCGGCCGGGACGGCACGTTCTACATCGCCGACGTGCGCCGCGATCGGGTCTCGGCCGGCAAGCTGGAACGGATGATCGTCAACACCGCCCAGGAGGACGGCGAGGACGTCCGGATCTCGCTGCCCCAGGATCCGGGCGGCGCCGGCAAGTTCCAGGCCCGCTACCTCGTCGGCCAGTTGGCCGGGTTCATCGTCCGAGCGACGCCCGAGACCGGTGACAAGGAAACCCGCGCCCTGCCCGTCTCGGCCCAGGCCGAGGCCGGCAACATCGTGCTCGTCGAGGGGCCCTGGAACGACGCCTTTCTGGACGAGGTGTCGTCCTTCCCCGGTGGCAGCTTCAAGGATCAGGTCGATGCCCTCTCGCGGGCATTCGAGGAGATCACGAAGTCGAGTTACGGGATGATGTCGGTGATCGACTGATGTGGCTAATCGATAGCATCGCCAACTTCATCTCCGGGCTGGGTACGGCCAAGGACAAGACGCTGGGCAATCGCCACGTCTTCGTGCCCCGCTCCCCCGCGGAGATCCAGGCGGCGTATCGGGGCAACTGGATCGCCCGCAAGGTCGTGGACATCGTGCCGTTCGACATGCTGCGCGAGTGGCGCAGCTGGCAGGCGGATCCCAAGCAGGTCGAGGCGATCGAGGCGGCCGAGAAGGCGCTGAGCGTCCAGACCAAGCTGCTCGACGCGCTGCGCCGGGCCCGGCGCGACGGGGGCGCCGCGCTGCTGATCGGGGACGGGGCGGCCGATCCGAGCCAGCCGCTAATGCCCGAGCGCCTACGCCGGGGCGGCATCCGCTGGATCCATGTCCTCGGCCGCTGCGAGATCACCGCCGGCCGGATCGATATGAACCCCGAGTCGCCCTGGTTCGGGGAGCCGGTCGAGTGGACGTTGAGCGGCACCACGGGCGGCGTGCAGCGGATCCACCCCTCGCGGGTCGTCCGGCTGGTCGGGGCGCCGCTGCTGGAGGCGAACGCGCAGGCCTCCGAGCAGGGCTGGGGCGATAGCGTGCTCCAGGCGGTATTCGATGCGCTCGATCAGGCCACCTCTTCGGCCGCCTACGTCAACGCCCTGCTGCCCGAGGCCAAGCAGGACATCATCAGCGTGCCCGGCCTCTCCCGCCAGCTCGCCACGAGCGCGGGGACCACGGCGCTCACCAAGCGGTTCGAGTACGCCGCCCAGATGAAGTCGATGTTCGGGCTGCTGCTGCTGGAGGGCGACGGCAAGAGCCCGGACGGCGAGGTCTTCGAGCAGAAGCAGATCAACTTCGCCGGCCTGCCCGACGTGGTCCGCCTGTTCCTGATGGTCGCCTCGGCGGCCGCCGACATCCCGGCGACCCGGCTGCTCGGCCAGTCACCGCAGGGCATGAACGCCACCGGTGACAGCGACACCCGCAACTACTACGACCGCTGCGCCGCGGAGCAGAAGGTCGTCCTGACCCCGGCGATCGCCCGCCTCGACGAGCTGCTGATCCGGCACGCCCTCGGCGATCGCCCGGCCGAGGTCTGGTACGAGTGGCGCCCGCTCTACCAGCCGACCCAGAAGGAGAAGGCCGACGCCTTCAAGGCGGTGGCGGACGCGGTCAATGTGCTGGCGAACGCCGCCGTCATCCCCGACGAGATCCTGGCCAAGGGCGTCAAGGGCTTCGTGACCGACAGCGGCCTGCTGCCGGGCATCGACGCGGCCTATGACGAGCACGGCGATGCGCCGCTGACCGAGGATGATCCGCAGGCCGATCAGTTCGGGCCGGACGGCCAGCCGGCCGAGGGCTTCACCGGCACCGGCACTGTGGTGCCCTTCCCGGCCCGCCAGATCGCGGACGCCACCCCGCGCACCCTCTACGTCAGCCGCAAGCTCATGAACGGCGACGACCTGCTGGCCTGGGCGCGCAGCCAGGGGTTTTCGGACCTGATGCCGGCGCGCGAGCTGCACGTCACCCTCGCCTACAGCCGTCAGCCCCTCGACTGGATGAAGGTCGGCCAGACCTGGCAGGGCGAGCAGCTGAAGATCGACGCTGGCGGCCCGCGGATGGTCGAGCGCTTCGGCGAGGCGGTGGTCCTGCTGTTCGCCTCCTCCGACCTCCGGTGGCGCTGGCAGGAGATCATCGACGCGGGTGCCTCGTGGGATCATCCGGAATACCAGCCCCACGTCACCTTCTCGTGGAATGCCGGCGATATCGACCTATCCAAGGTCCAGCCCTACAACGGCCCGCTCGTCTTCGGCCCCGAGATCTTCGAGCCGGTCGATGAGAACTGGCGGGCCAAGCTGCAGGCCGCCGAGTGAGCGACTGGATCTGGCTCGGCGTCTCCCTGGTCTGGCTCGGCACCCTGATCTGGTCCGGCCAGATGCGCTACCGACACGGCATCTGGGATGACGCCTTCAACCAGTCCCTGCCCCACGTCCAGCGCGCGATGCTCGCGTACGACGACGAGCGCGCGATGCAGATCCTCGAAGATAACGGGATCCCGCTCGCCATCGGCGATGCCGATCCGCTGCGCCGCGATCACGATCGGAGGTGAGCGGTGATCTGGCTCGGCATCGTCTGGCTCGCCTGCCTCGCATGGCTGCTCCACGAGGCCGAGCGCGCCCCGGAACTGCCCTGGCACGACTGACGGAGGGCCTTGTGACCCAGCCCGCTTGCAGCCGCCGGAGCGCCCTCGTCGGCCTCCCCGCCCCGCGCCACTGCACGATCTGCGGGCTCGGCCCGTGCCGCTATCCGGAGACCCCCATGGCCACCGTCGAGAGCACGTCGGACGAGCGCACCGCGAACAATGGCGTGCGCCACCAGTCCCGGCTCCTGACCGAGGACGAGAAGGCCCTCGTGACCCGGATCAAGGACGCCGGCGCGACCTTCATCCAGCTGATCCACGAGATCGCCGAAGTGCCGCCGAGCGTCGAGAAGCTCGATGACCGCGACCTTGAGCTGGCCCGGACCCACGTCGAGGACGCGGTGATGCGGGCGGTTCGCGCCGTGACGGCCTGATGAGGAGGCGCACATGCTCGGCACCATCCTGATCGTCATCCTGATCCTGGCGCTGCTCGGCGCCCTGCCGCTCGGCCTGCCCTATAATGCGAATTGGGGCTTCGTGCCGGGCGGACTGATCGGCCTGCTGCTCGTCGTCGTCATCATCCTGGTTCTGCTGGGTCACATCTGATGCCGTGGCGCAATGGCTCCGGCCCCGAGGCCGCGACGGTGCTCGGCGCCGTCGCGCTGGCGGTCTTGGCTCTCAGCGCCGCTGCGATCGTCGGCGCTGTCTGGCCCTCCTGATCCCATGCCGGACAATCGCGAGATCACCCCCTCGGACCGGCTGACCTTCTACGCCGGTGCGGTCCTATTCCTGGGCGTTCTGGTGCTGTTCTGGCGATGATCGGCACTGATCCGCTGTTCTGGCTGGCCATCGCCGCGCTCGTGGCCGCCAGCTTCGTGATGCTTCTCACCGGATGGGATTGCTGATGTCCGGCTTCGTCGGCGGTACCGGCTACGGCCGGGCCCTGCGTGACATCCTGATCGGGCTCGCGGCAGCCGGCTGCCTCGTCGGGTTCGGCTGGCTCGTCGGCCTGCTTGCCAGGGGGCAGGGCTGATGCGGGTCTCGTCGGACGAGCGCGATCCCGGCTTCCGCGCCTTCCGAGGCGCGCGACCGCGGGATCACCTTCATCGTGACGCTCGACGGCGAGCGGCTCGACCGCGTGATCACGGCCGACGACCTCGCCGACGAGGTGGTGATCCCGGCCGAGGACGCGGACGGCTATTTGCGGCCCGATCCGCGGCGCCCCGGCCACTTCCTGGACGAGACCCGGCGCGGCCGCGTCCGGATCACCCGCAAGCACCCCCACTGGCGCGGGGCATAGCGCCTCGTCGGCTTCAATCGGGCCGCCGCGGGCGGCCGGCAGCAGAGGTTTCCATGCAGTTCTTCGATCAGCTGTCGCTCGGCGAGGCCGCCGAGATCGCGAACGCACGCGAGATGCGCAACGGCGCGCTCGTCCTCCAGGCCAAGGCTGCCCGGGGCGGCAACGTGCAGGACTACCTCGGCGCCGAGGTGGGCAAGCCTGAGATGCCGGTCGTCCGGGTCTACCGCGACGCCGACGAGGTGTTCCGGGCCGATAGCCTGCGCACCTTCGGCCACAAGCCCGTCACCCTCGATCACCCGCCCTCCCCCGTCACCCCGACCACCTGGCGCGATGTGGCGCGCGGGCACGTGGGCGAGGAGGTGCTGCGCGACGGCGAATTCGTGCGCATCCCCATGCTGCTGGCTGATCAGACCGCGATCGAGGCGGTCAAGGACGGCAAGCGTGAGCTGTCGGTCGGGTACCAGTGCGACCTCGACTGGACCCCCGGCACTACCCCGGATGGGCGCGCTTACGACGCCCGCCAGACCAACATCGTGGTCGATCACGTCGCGATCGTGGATCGCGGGCGAGCCGGCCCCGAGTGCCGCATCGGCGACCAGCACCCCGCCGAGGCGAAGACCATGCGGGTGCTCTCCGACCAGCAACAGCAGAGGGAAGCGATCCCCATGCCCCCCATCCTGAAGACGATGACCATCGACGGCCACACCGTCGAGATGAGCGATGCTGCGGTGGTCGCGGTGTCCGGCCTGCAGAAGCAGATCGGCACGCTCACCGCCGACAACCTGCAGCTCACTGCCGAGGCCAAGGCCGCGGCCGAGGCCCACGCGGCGGCGATCAAGGCCAAGGACGCGGAGCTTGCGGACGCGCGCAAGGCAATCGACACCAAGGACGGCGAGATCGCGGTCCTCAAGAAGCAAGTCGAGGACTCGGCCCTCACCCCGGACAAGCTGGCGGCCGCCGTGGCCGCCCGCGCGGCGGTGATCGATGTCGCCAAGACCGTCATCGGCGCGACCTTCACCGACGCCGGCAAGACCGACGCCCAGATCCGCCGCGAGGTGGTGACCGCCCGTCTGGGCGACAGCGCCAAGGATCTCACGGACGGCGTGGTTGAGGGTGCCTTCCTGGCGATCGCCAAGGACCAGAAGCCGGCTGATCCCCTCGCCCGCACCATCGCGGACGGCGTGACGCCGACCAGCGGCCGGACCGCCATCGCGGACGCCTATGCGGCGAACGTCGACTATCTCACCAGTGCCTGGAAGTCGCCGACCGCCCGCGCGGTGCAATGACCCAAGCATGACTCGGCAGAACTAGAATAGGAGCATAGTCACATGCCTCCGGTTCAGACCACGTATGCGGGCGGGATGGCCCCGGCCTTCGAGGGCCAGATCGCCGCCATGGAGCCGGGCGGGATCCTCTCCCGGGTCATCGCGTCGGACGACGGGATCGGCTTCGGCCGCCCGGCCTTCCAGGGTGGCTCGGACCACGCCATCGCGGCCACCGGCACGGTGTTCCGCGGCGTCACGGTGGTCGACCACTTCCCCACGGTGAACGCGGCGGGCGACCTGCACCCAAAGGGCGACACGGTGTCGGTCATGCAGCGCGGCACGGTCTGGGTGCGGGCCACCGGCGCCATCACGGCGGGCGCGGCCGCCTTCCTGACCGGCGCGGGCAGGTTCACCGCCACTGCGGCGGACGGCACCGCGATCCCGGCCGTGTTCGACAGCAGCGCCGCGGACGGCCAGCTCGTCAAGCTGACGCTCAATCTTCCCTGATCCGGCTTCAGCTGGATCTCCCCATAATCGAAGTGAATCGAAAGGAGAAACTGACCATGCGAGGCCAGTTCCTGATCGATGCGCCGCGTGCTCTGGCCTTCCTGGTCAGCCAGCAGTCGTTCATCGAGCCCACGGTCTACCGGACGCAGTACCCCGAGATCCGTTACCCGCGGCTCGTCCCGGTGGACACCAACGTCCCCGACTGGACCCCGTCCGTGACCTACTTCTCGATGGATCAGGTCGGGGCGGCCAAGTGGATCACCGGCCAAGCCAACGACGTGCCGCGGGCCGATGTGCTCCGCAGCCAGTTCGAGACCTCGGTCTCGATGGCCGGCATCGGCTACGGCTACGACCTCGAGGAGCTCGGCAAGGCCCAGCTGATGAACCTGAACCTCTCGGCGGACAAGGCCGACGCGGCCCGCCGCGCCTCCGAGGAGTTCATCGATCAGGTCGCCCTGTTTGGCGACCCGGCGAAGGGCTACGCTGGCCTCGTCAACAGCCCGGTCGTCACCCAGGGCTCGGCTGCCGCCAGGGGCGAGGGCGGCAGCACGCGCTGGGTCGACAAGACCGCGGAGAACGTGCTGGCGGACGTCAACGGGCAGCTGACCGGCATCTTCACAGGCTCGGCCACCGTCGAACTCGCGGACACGGTGCTGCTGCCTTACGAGCAGATGGTCGCGCTCAGCCTCCGGCGCGTCGATCCGACCAGCCCGATGACGCTGCTGGACTGGGTCCAGCAGAAGAACGTCTACACCATCGAGACCCAGCGCCCGCTCAACGTGTTCGGCGTGCGCGACCTGGAGACCGCCGGCGCCGGCGGGACCGCCCGCATGGTCGCCTACCGGCGCGACCCGGCGGTGGTGAAGCTGTGGATGCCCATGCCCTTCCGGTTCTTCCCGGCGTGGCAGACCGGGCCCTTCCGCTTTGACGTGCCCGGCGCGTTCCGCCTCGGCGGCGTCGATATCCGGCGGCCTGCCGCCTTCCGCTACCTCGACGGGATCTGAGGCGCCGTCAGGCGCCCCGGCCACCCGTGAGCGCGATCCGAGGATGATCCGAGGAGGAACCGCAATGGTGGAGATCACGAACCGGGCCCTGGGCCCGCGCACCCTCTGGGTGAAGAGCGAGCGGGGCCAACCCGTTCAGCGTACGCTCCGGAGAGGCGAGACCGCCGCCATCGAGCTGCACAGCCCCGAGGACCCGGTCCTGAAGGCGTGGCGCGACGCTGGCGAGATCGTCTTCGGCGAGGCGGCCGAGGGCGAGGATGGCGAGACCGCCACCTCGCAGGACGCGGAACTCGACAAGCTCTCCGACGACGAGCTGCGCGCCTACCTCACCGACCGCGGCGTGCAGGTCGGCAACTGGGGCCGGCGGCGGCTCCTGGCCGAGGCCGAGCGCGCCAAGGCGACCCAGGGCTGAGCCATGGCCTACGCGCCCCCGACCCCCGCG
Organism: Methylobacterium nodulans ORS 2060; assembly: GCF_000022085.1. Lineage (NCBI taxonomy): Bacteria > Pseudomonadati > Pseudomonadota > Alphaproteobacteria > Hyphomicrobiales > Methylobacteriaceae > Methylobacterium > Methylobacterium nodulans. The sequence goes on along the minus strand of NC_011894.1, from coordinate 6,355,550 downwards.
GACCTCAAGGCCCGCTTCCCGGCCTTCGGCACCGTGCCGGACGAGACGATCAGCGTGGCCCTGGAGGATGCGGCGTCGGTGGCCGACAATGGGTGGCCTGACGCGGACCGGCGCAAGGCCGTGATGCTCCAGGCCGCCCACGACATGACCCTGCGCGGAATCGGGACGGGCGCCGAGGCGGAGCTGGCCAAGGCCGGCGCCCTCGGCTTCACCTCGTTCCGCTCCGGGCAGTTGCAGCTGGATCGCGCAGAGGACTCCGCCCAGGCGTCCGGCGATCCCCTGGCGCAGACCACCTACGGGCGCCAGCTGCTCGACCTGTTTCGCCAGCGCTCCCCCGGCATTCTGGTGATCTGATGGGCCTGCTCGATCAGGGCTTCGCCGGCATCTTCGGGGCCGGCTTCGGCTGGATCTACGCCGAGGCGGTCTACACGGTGGACCTGCCCGGCGAGGGCGGCACGCCGTGGGATCCGGCCCCGCCCACGCCCACCGCCTATCCCTGCAAGGCGATGCGGGACGAGTGGACCGCCTACGAGCGCCAGGGCGGCCTCATCGCCGCCCAGGACTGGAAGGTGCTGGTCCTGACCGAGTCGCTGCCCGTCACCCCGGTGGAGGGCGGCCGCATCACCCTGAACGGGCAGACCCTCACCATCGCCTCGGCCGGCGGCGGCGCCCCCGCCATCACCACCGACCCGGGCCGCGGGGCCTGGGTGCTGCGCTGCCGGCTCTGATGCGGATCCTGATCGTCCCCGACCCCGGCCGGACCGGGCATGCCGCGGCCGAGCGCGCCGCGCAAAAGATCCGCGCCGTGGTGCCCTGCGAGGTGTCGCTCATCACCTCGTCGCCGTCGGCGATCAACGCCGGCCCGGCGGTCTGCCGCGAAGTCCTGCTGGCCCACGGCCGCGACGCGCCGAAGCGCTGCGGGCTGTGCGGCCTCGGTCCCTGTCGCGAGCGCGTCTGACGCGCCGTGAACCTCACGGCATCCCTGCCGTGATCCGTCCCGTCACTCTCAAGGGAGATTTGTCATGGCCGATAGCTCTGAGTCCGGCTCGTCCAAGACGGCGAAGGCCGCGGCCCCGAAGCCCGACGTGGTGGCCGAGCCGAGCGTGCGGCTCCAGCGCCCGGTCGAGGGCTCGGACCAGCCGGTCGTCATCATCGTGCCCGAGGATCAGGTGGACGCCTACCTGAAGGACGGCTGGAAGCGCGAGAGCAGCAAGTCCTGATCCCGGCATGGCCGCCTCGATCGCCGACCTGATCGACGCCTGGGCGCCCCGCCTCCAGCGGGCGTTCCTGGCGGCGATCGCCGACATTCAGGACAAGGCCCAGATCGGGGTGATCGCCGCCCTCCTGGAGCGCGGCGACATCAACGGCGCCGTCGAGGCGGTCGGGCTCGATCCGGTCGCCTTCCGCGCCCTCGACGCCACCACTGCGCAGGCGTTCGAGGATGGCGGCACCTTCACGGTGGCGCGCTTCCCGGCCCTGCGCCAGCCGAACGGGCACCGGCTGACGATCCGGTTCGACGTGCGCAACCCCTCGGCCGAGGACTGGCTGCAGGATCATTCCTCGCGAAAAGTGACCGAGATCGTGGACGACCAGCGGGTGATGATCCGCGCCGCGCTCACCGCCGGCATGGTGGCGGGCCGCAACCCGCGGGACGTGGCGCTCGATCTGGTCGGGCGGATCAACCCCGCCACGGGGAAGCGCGAGGGCGGCACCATCGGGCTCACCGCCCACCAGGAGGAGTGGGCGCGCCGCTACGCCGACCAGCTCGCCCGCCTCGATCCGGCCGCCCTCACCCGCCAGCTGCGCGATAAGCGCTACGACGGCACGGTCCGCAAGGCGATCGAGCAGGGCAAGCCGCTCAAGGCCGACCAGATCGCCAAGATGGTCCTGGCCTACCGCAACCGGGCGCTGCGCTACCGGGCCGAGACCATCGGCCGGACCGAGGCGATGGCGGCCCTGCACCAGAGCCAGCACGAGGCGACCCAGCAGGCGATCAACGCCGGCCAGATCAACCCGACCCACGTCGAGGAGATCTGGCGCACGACGATCGACGGGCGCGAGCGCGACACCCACCGCGAGATGAACGGCCAGCGGGTGCGGCGCGGCCAGCCCTTCGTCAGCCCGAGCGGCGCCCGCCTGCGCTACCCGGGCGATCCGCAGGCCCCGGCCGCCGAGACGGTCAACTGCAGATGTTACGTTGAAGTCAAAGTAGATTACCTGGCTGGGGTTCGTTAGGATCTGATCATCCATCATTGGATGATCGATATGACTAGACGAAGCGGCGAGACCTACGATCAGATCGCCGGGTTAGATATTGCGACGACAGCTTACCTTGCGGGTCTCATCGACGCGGACGGGACGATTTCAGTCTCCCCCGGTAAGACGGGCAAGGACGGCCAGCCGCACCTGCCCACCCCGATTGTGTTGATCGTAAATGGGGATCTGGAGCTTATCCGGTGGCTTAAGGAGGTCATCGGGTATGGATGCTCCTACGAAACGAAGACACGACCGAAGCGGCCAGATCAAAGCGATAGCAACTGGAATAAGGTTCACCGGTACCAACTTGGAGGCCGCGCGGCGATTGCCTTCCTGGCGAAGTGCAGGCCGTACCTCCGGGAGAAGCGCCGGCAGGCTGACCTTGTTCTATCGATGCCAAGCAAGGGTAAAGCCTTCGCCGTGGTGGCGACGGTCGAGCAGCGCGCCCGGGCGTTTGAGGCCATGGAGAAGATCCGGGCGCTCAATCGGCGGGGTCTGAAGCCCGATCCCATTCCGGAGGCAGCGTGATGGCCGTCCAGACCCTCAACTTCGCCGCGGCTGTCTCCGACTGGGTGCGCCAGACCGAGGCGCGCCTGACCGCGGTGTTTCGCGAGTCCGCCCAGCGCGTGATCAGCGACATGCAGAGCCGCGTCCCGGTCGATACCGGCTTCCTCAAGTCGTCGCTCCAGGTCTCGACCGACGCCCCGGTCCCGGCCGACCGCTCGCCACCGGCCGGCGCGGCCCCCGCCTACAACCCGACCGCCGCGACCCTGGCGATCGCCGGGGCCGAGATCGGCGACACCCTCTACGCCAGCTACTCGGCGGTCTATGCGCCCCGCGTCAACTACGGCTTCGTCGGCACCGACAGCCTCGGGCGCACCTACAATCAGGCGGGCCGGCACTTCGTCGGGCTCGCCGCGCAGCGCTGGCCGCAGATCGTGGCCGAGGTCTGCGCCGAGCTGCAAGCCAGCGCGAGGCCCTGACGATGGCGGCGACCGGCACCGAGGCCCAAGTCCTCGACGCGCTGCTCGGCTACCTCGCCGGGCTGACCTTCGACCCGGCCCTGCCCGTGGCGCAGCCGGGCGTCGCCTTCGCGCCCCAGACCGGCAAGCCGTACCTCGCCGCGTCCTTCCACCCGAACACCGCCGGCCTCGACGGGCTGCCCTTCGACAGCGACCGGACCCACGTCGGCCTGTTCGTGCTCACGGTGGTCTGGCCGACCGGCCAGGGCCTCCTCAAGCCGCTCGATGTCGCCGCCCAGGTCCGCCGGGCTTTTCCCGCCGGGACGCGCCTGTGGCGAAACAATCTCGTCGTCTGCGTCGATGAGGTGCCCCAGGTGGACGCGCCGATCGATGAGGCGCCCTGGGTGCGGATCGCCGTGACGATCCGCTGGCGCGTCGGCGTCCCGGCCGGCGCCTGATCCGAGTTCGGGCGCTCGCCCGTCCCCTGCCGCCTGCGGGCGGCCTCACCCCTGTCTAGGAGGGCATTATGGCCGGGTTCACTCCCAGCAATGGCTCGAAGCTGTTCATCGGGCCGGCAATCGACATCGACACCATCGACGACACCGGGGCGGCGCTGACCGCGCTCACCGGCTGGGTCGAGGTCAAGGCCGTCAAGGATCTCGGCGCGTTCGGCGACGAGTCCTCCGCGATCACCTCGAACCAGCTCGGCAACAACCGCACCCTGAAGATGAAGGGCACCCGCGACGGCGGTTCGCCCTCGATCGTCGTGGATCGCAAGGAAGGCGATCCCGGCCAGGAGGCGTGCATCGCGGCCGAGAAGACCAACTTCGACTACGGTTTTTACGTCGAGATCCCGAACAAGAAGACCGACGCCGGCACCAACGGCAAGCGCTACTTCGCCGGGCAGGTGATGTCGTGCCGCGAGACGGTCGGGGCCGCCAACAACCCGATCACCATGGCGATCAACATCGGGGTCAACACCGCGACCTTCAAAGTCGCCGCGACCTAACGGAGACCATGACGCATGACTGAGACGCCCGACGAGACCGCACCGGTCCTGCTCGACCTCGAAACCATCGATCTGGAGGGGGACGCGGAGCGCGGCGCCACGATGCCGGTCGTCAATCCCCGCACCGGCGCCCGGACCGGCGCCACGGTCACTCTGTTGGGCCAGGAGGCCGCGACCTACCGCGGCAACCTCCGCAAGCTCCGCGACGCCGCGGCGGCCTATCCGGAGCGCGAGCCGACGGACGAGGACACCCGGATGCTCCTCGCCCGCGCCCGGCAGGCCGGCGCCGCCATCACCGGCTGGACCGGGATCGGCTTTGGCGGGCGGGCGGTGGAGTTCTCGCGCGAGGCCGCGGTGGAGCTGTGCTTCAAGCGGCCCTGGCTGGCGGACCAGATCCTCGCCTTCATCACCGCGCCGGGAAACTTCGCGCGCGGCTGAGCGGGCGGCTCTGCGTCGAGGTCCGGCGCGTCACGCTCGAACAGGCCGCGGGCACCACCCCTGATCCGTGCCTTGAGCGGGTCCCCCCGGAAGGCGCCTACCTGTGGGACGCCTTCTGGCAGCTCGAACGCACGCGCCAGAGCCAGGGCGGCTTCGGCCCGGCGACGTTCACGTACCAAGAGATCGAGGCGGCCAGCCGCCTCCTCGACCTCGCCTTGCGGCCCTGGGAGGTCCGCATCCTCGTCGCCATGGATGCCGCCCGGCGCGCGGTCTACCCGGGCAGCCAGGCGGACGACGCGGACGGGCACCAGCTCACCCGGCGGGTTAGCGCGACCGACGCCGAGGGCGTGGAGCGCCTGTTCGACAGCTTCGGGCCGGTGATCGAGATCCCGCCACCGGCCTAACCCTTGCGGCCGGTCTTGCGGTCGAGGCAGCGCGTCTCCCTCAGCCCCAGGGCGGCGGCAGCGGGTTGACCCGTGTTGGCCGCCCGCATGGCGATCTGCGCCCGCGCGCCGTCCACCTCGCCCGCGGCGGCCCGGCACGCCTCAAAGGACTCGAATTCCGCCGAGCCGCTCGTCACCGCGCCGTTCTGCGCGACCATGATCCAGAAGAGCACCCACATGCCTGACGTCGCAGCCCTCGGCCTTGGGATCGACTCGCGCCCCGCGCGCGAGGCCGTCACCGCGCTCGGCGAGCTGACCGCCGCGGCCGGCGGGGCCGAGGCGTCGGTCGGCAAGCTGCTCGCGTCGGCGGACCGGGTCAACGCCGCGCTGGGCACCAGCGCCTCGGGCGCCCGAACGGCGGCCACCGCCCAGCGCGAGCTGTCGACCGCGGTCCAGACCACGGGCGTCAACCTCGACCAGTTCATCGGCAAGGCCGGCGGGGCGGCGCGGGCGGCCAACGACACCACCGCGGCGCTCGCCCGGCAGGCGGCCGGCTGGCGGGCCCTGTCCGAGGCGGGCCGGGACGCCGTCCAGCAGTACGAGCGCAACGCCCAGGCGATGGCGCGGATGGGCAGCCTGTCGAGCACCGGGGCGGTCCCGCAGCGGCCCGCGGCGCCCGCGCCGGGCCCAGAAGGGCCGCGCGAGCTGTCGCCCGAGTACCGCCGGCAGCTGATGATGAACCTCGCCTTCCAGGGCAAGGACTTCTTCGAGCAGGTGTTGGCCGGCAGCTCACCGGTCCGCGCCGGCCTGATGCAGGGGCCGCAGGCCCTCTCCATCATGCAGATGGGCGGGTTTGGCATCCGCGACGTGCTCAGCGCGGCGACCGAGAAGGTGACGGGGTTCGTCTCGCGCATCGGTCTGGCGGGCGGCGTGATCGGCGGCTTCACGCTGGCGATCACCGCGGCGGCCGCGGCGGCGTGGTCCTACCGCGCCTCCCAGGACGCGCTGCGGCTCCAACTCTCCGGTGCCGGCCGGGCCTCGGGCGCGACCCTGCAAGGCATCAACGACCTCGCCGCGGCGAACGCGGGCGCCGCCGGGTTCTCCCAGAGCGAATACCGGGAGATGGCCGGCACCTTCGCGGCCACCGGCCGGATCGGGCAGGCGATGTACGCCGACCTGATCAAGAGCGCGAAGGACTACGCCTACACCACCTCCCAGGACGTCCCCGACGCGATCAAGGATCTGGCGCAAGCCTTCGCCGACCCGGCCAAGGGCGCCGAGGCGCTTCAGGAAAAACTCGGGGGCCTCAACGATCGCACCCTGGAGTCGGTGCGACGGTTGCAGGAGCAGGGCGACCGCCTGGGCGCGCAGCGCGAGCTGTTCAACGCCTACGCGATGCAGCTCGAAAAGGTCTCGGAGCGGACCTCGCTCTGGGCGCAGGCGACGACCTGGGCGGGCAACCTGATCTCGGACGTGTGGGATAAGGTCGGCGGTGCGATCAACAAGGCCGTCACCGGCGGCACCCTGGAGCAGCAGCTGGCGACCGCCAAGGAGCTGCTGGCCACCGCCGAGGCCAGCCGGGGTGGGATCGTGGCCGGGCTGATCGGCGGCTCGGACGAGACGATCGACAAGCTCACGAAGCTGGTCCAGGCGATCCAGCAGCAGATCAAGACCCGGGACGACCGCAACGCCCAGGCCACCGCCGCGGCCAACAGCCGGCAGGTGATGGGGATCGTGCGCGGTCTCGATCCGGAGGCCGCCCAGTTCGACAGCCTGAAGAGCAAGGTCGAGCTGCTGCGCAAGGCGATCGCCGACCCGGTGCAGTTCGGCCTGGATCGCAACCAGCTGGCCGAGGTGGCGAGCGCCTTCGACCGGATCGCGGCCTCGGTCCGCGCCACCACCTACGACATCCAGCGGTTCGGCTCCGAGGCCGGCGCCGCGGCCTACCGGGCGTCGGAGCACGCCAACAAGACGGTCGGTCTCGACTCGGTGACCAAGCAGATCGCCGACCGCCAATTCCAGCGCGACGAGGAGCTGAAGCCCTACGCAGATCTCCCGACCCGCGCCGAGCTGATGAAGGAGTTCGAGTCGCGGCTGAACGATCCGAACCTCGACGCGCGCGACCGCCAGTTGATCCAAGACGAGATCGACAAGCGGATGAAGCGCATCACCGAGCGCGAGACCATCGTCGCCCGCGCCGACCTCGATATCGAGCGGATCCAGAAGACGGCCGAGGAGGCGGCCAAGCGCTCGACCAGCGCGACCACCGACCTGTTCATCAAGGCGATGATCGGCGCCGAGAGCGGCGGGGATCGGTTCGCCAAGAACCAGAATTCCTCGGCCTCCGGCATCGGCCAGTTCATCAAGGGCACCTGGGTCCCGCTGTTCCGGCAGACCTTCCCCGACCGGGCGGCGAACATGAGCGACGCGGCGGTCTGGGAGCGGCGCTGGGACCGCGACGACCAGATGGCGCTGATCAAGGTCTACGCCGAGCAGAACCGCCGGAAGCTGGAGAACGCCCAGCTCGATACGAGCCTGCGCAACCAGTACCTGATGTGGTTCGCCGGCCCGAAGGGCGGCCTCGATCTGCTGCGCGCGGACCCGAACACGCCCGTGAGCGAGATCCTGAGCCCGGACGCGATTGCCAGCAACCGCAAGATCCTCGCCGGCAAGACCGCCGGGCAGGTCCTCAACTGGGCCGACGCCACCATCAACCGGAAGCTGCCCGACGCCCAGGCGGCCGAGCGCCAGATCGCCGTCGACAAGTCGCGGATCACCACCACCGAGCAGACGAGCGAAGCGCTCGCCCGGCAGGACAAGATCCAGGAGCTGCTGAATTCCCGCCGCGAGGCCGGGACGGCGATCGGCCTCAAGTTCAAGACCGCCCAGGAGCTGCTGACCGCCAACGAGAAGGACCTGACCGACGCCGAGCGGGCGGAGCGCGACACGATCCTGAGCCTCGCCGACGCGCACGCCAAGAACGTCGCGGCCATGCAGCAGTCGAAGATCATGCAGGACGCCCTGTTCGAGCGCTCCCAGCTCGGACGCACCGACAGCGAGCAGCGGATCGCGTCGCGGCTGCGCGGGACCGGGCTCGACATGGACAGCCCGGAGGCCGAGGTGATGCGGGTCACCGACGCCCTGGGCGAGGCCAAGGCGATGGCCAAGGACGCCTTCAGCGGGCTGGCGAGCGACCTGCGCCGCGGCGTCTCCGCGGCCGAGGCGCTTAAGAACGTGATGGACCGCATCGTCGACAAGCTGATGAACAAGGCCATCGACAAGCTGGTCAGCGGCTTGTTCGACGGCATTAAGGTCGACGGCAGCGGCGGCATCAGCTTTGGCGGCTTCGGCGGCGGCGGCGGGATCTTCAGCAGCCTATTCGGCGGCGGTGGCGGCAGCGCGGCCAGCTCGGTCATCACCGCGGCGGACGGCACGCTCTGGTTCGCCGAGGGCGGCTACACCGGGGCGGGCGGCAAGTACGACCCGGCCGGCATCGTCCACCGCGGCGAGTACGTGTTCGACGCCGCCACCGTCGCGAAGGTCGGGGTGGGGACGCTCGACGCGCTGCGGGGCCGCCTGCGCGGCTATGCGGACGGCGGCTATGTCAGCCCGGCCGACTACCCGGTCCCGGCCGCGCCCTCGCCCGCGAACAGCAACCAGCCGGCCAACGGACCGACCTTCATCGCCCAGATCACCTCGCAGGCGACCGGCGATCCCCAGGCCGACCAGCGCGCGGCCGAGGCCAACGCCAAGGCGATGCGGGCGGAATACGAGAAGATGTGGATGGCGATGGCCCAGCGCGAAATGCGGCCGGGCGGAACCCTGCACGCCGCCGGGGCGCGCCGCGCTTCCTGATCCTGGCACGAGGAATCCCCATGAACCGCCGCTCGCTGCTGGCGATGCTCGGGCTCGCGCCCGTGGCCGCCCCCGTCGCCCTGGCCGCCGCCAAGCAGGCGGTCCACGAGACCACGCTGATCAGCTCCGCGGCCCACATCGAGAACCTGATGGTCGGCGGGTACGCCGGCGGCCTCTCGGATGTCGTCATCGACGGCACCCGGATCAGCTGCGACTCGATCCGAGCCGACCGGATCACCTGCGGCTCGCTCCCTGACGAAGACTTCATCGCCGGAGCGGTCCGCGCCGGCCGGATCCCCTGCGGCTCGATCACCCCCGGCCGCCTCTTCGAGACCCGCATTGATCCCTTCTGCACCGATCAGGACCGCCTGATCGGCGCGCTCAGCTTCGGCGCCTGACGCTGCCCCGCGCGGTCCGGGGATCCCGACCGCTCACACGAGGAGCCAGCATGGCCAGAACCCCTCAGAAGCCGCCGATCGACCGCACCGCCCCGGACGCCCAGGTCACCCCGCCCCCGTCTCCGCTGCCGCCGCAGGCCGCCCCGCAGGGCGCTCCGCAGGCCTCCGGCGACGTGCCGATGCCGACGGTCGAGAACAACCCGCCCTGCGTCTTCAAGCCGGGGTCGGGGATCGGCACGGCCGACGTCCTTGAGATCACGCTGATGTACCTGCTCCAGCTCACCGGCAGCCCGGTGCAGGTCGAGCGGGGCGCCCTGCGCGCCATCGCACTGGCGCCGGAGCGCGTCGAGCAGCTGAGCGACAGCGCCCGCCGCTTCATGTCCCCGCTGGGGCAGCACTGAGAGGAGCCGATCGATGGCAACCCAGACCTTGACGCTCGACCTCAACGCGAACGCGATCGCCCGCGGTACGCCCGTGGCGATCTTTCAGCGCGGCTTCGACGCCTTCTCGATGCGCGGCCCGGTCACAATCCAGGGCAAGGACGGCACCTCCGCGCAGGGCGTGATCGTCTCCTCCGAGGTCGGGCGCCTCTACAACCTCTGCACCCGGTTCATCGGACAGAACGTGTTCGCCGCCCCCGCGGCCGCCGCGATGCCGGGCTACTACGCCCCGGAGGCCGCGCTGTTCGACGGGCTGGAGGCGGCCTACGGCCGGGAGGCGCTCTACCCGCTGGAGCCCTACACGGTGCTCCTGGTGAGCGTGCCGCCGCAGACGCTGACGGCGCCGGTCGTGCCGCTGACGGCGTAAGGAGCCGCCGGTGGCCTACCCGACGTTCCCGACCCTCGGGATCACGCCTTACGGGCCGGTCACCATCGGCTCGTCCAAGGAGGCGAAGGCGGCGGTGCTCACCGCCACCTTCGGCGACCGCTACAGCCAGCGCACGGGCGACGGCATCAACCCGCTCACCCGCGACTTCAGCTACCGCTCGATCCCGCTCGCCGCGGACCAGATCCGGCAGCTCGAAGATTTTCTGGTCAGCCGCAAGGGCTACCTGCCGTTCCTGTTCCAAGTCCCCTTCGAGCCGGCGCCCCGCCAGTTCATCTGCGACAGCTGGACCACCGACTACGGCGACCCGCTGCGCAGCACGCTGATGGCGATGTTCAAGGAGAACTTCGACCCATGACCGCGCCGAACACGGCCCTCATCCGCGCGGGCCAGAGCCTCACGCCGGGCGATCTGGTCGCGCTGTTCATCATCGACCTGTCGCCGATCCGGGTGAACCAGCAGTTCGCCTTCACCTCCCAGGCGGACAAGGCGCGCGGCCCGCTGAAATTCCGCGGCATCACCTACACCCCGCTCGACGTGAAGGCCGAGGGCTTCGAGCTGACCGGCCAGGGCACTATGCCCCAGCCCAAGATCAGCGTCTCGAACGCGACCCGGCTGATGTCGAGCGCGACGCTGCTCTACCAGGATCTCATCGGCGCCAAGCTGATCCGCACGCGCACCTACGCGCAGTTTCTGGACGATGGCGCGACGCCCGATCCCGAGGCGGCCTACACCCAGGACATCTACCGCTTCGAGCAGAAGGTTGAGCACTCGAAGCACCAGATCGTCTGGAATCTCGCGGCCGACATGGATCAGGAGGGCCGCGAGCTGCCCGCCCGGCTGGTCATCCGCGACATCTGCCTGTGGCGGTACCGGCGCTGGGACGAGGACGCCCAGGCGTTCGTCTATGATGGCGTGCAGTGCCTCTACAACGGGGACCAGAGCTACGACCGCTTCGGCAATCCGACCACGCCCGACCAGGACGAGCCCAGCCGGCACGTCACCACCTGCTGCAAGGTCCGCTTCGGCGCCGACGCGCAGCTCCCCTTCGGAGGATTCCCGGGTGTCGCCAGGGTACGGGTCTAAGCTCGCGTTCGCCTTCGATGACGGGCTCTCGACGCGCTGGGCCGCCGCGGTCGAGGCGCACAAGCGCCACGCCGCCGCGCACTGGCCCGCGGAGGCCGGCGGCCTGATCCTTGAGGACGGCCGCTACCGGCCGCTCGCCAACGCCGCCGCCGACCCGCTGACCGAATTCGAGCCCGACCCGGGCGAGGTGGACCAGACCGCCTACGTGGCGGTGCTGCACTCGCACTGCTCGATCGAGGATCCCGAGTCCGGCAAGATCACCCCGCCGCCCGACTGCCCGAGCGGCGCCGACATGGAAAGCCAGATGGCGACCGCGGTGCCGTGGGGCATCACGCTGGCCGCCTCCACGGGCGTCACGGACCCGTTCTGGTTTGGTGATCAGGTGCCCCGCGCCCCGCTGCTGGGCCGCCCGTTCCGGCATGGCGTCTGGGACTGCTACAGCCTGGGGCGCGACTGGCACCGCGAGGTCGCCGGCATCGAGATCCCCGACTTTGCCCGCGACCCGGACTGGTGGCTGCCGCGGGAAGGGCAGCCCCAACTCGACCTCTACCGCGACGGCTTCGAGCGGGCGGGCTTCCGGCGCGTCGTGCGCGGCCCCGAAGGCCCGCTGCCCGGCGACTGCTTCCTCTGCCGCGTCCGCTCGCCCGTCTTCAACCACGGCGGGATCTACCTCGGCGGCGGCCTGATCCTGCACCACCTGGCGCACCAGCTCTCCGGCCGCGACCCCGCTTCGGTCTGGCGGACCAAGCTCGATTTCCTGGTGCGCCACACCGCCCTGCCCGACGACTGGAGGCCCCCGGCATGATGCGGACCGTCCGCCTCTACGGCGCCCTGGCGGCAAAATTCGGCGCCTGCTTCCGCCTCGACGTGCGCAGCCTCGCCGAGGCGTGCCGCGCGCTCGGCGCCCAGCTGCCGGGCTTCCGGCAGGCGATCGAGGAGGGCCGCTTCCGGGTCGTGTGCGGCAAAAGCCTGCGCGCGAAGGCGGCGCTGCACCTCGACAAGGATCTGATCACCTTCGGCCTGCCGGCCGGCGACCTGCACATCGTCCCGGTGATCCGGGCGCGCAAGAGCGGCATGTCGATCGGCAAGATCATCGTCGGCACCCTGATCGCGGTGGCGACGTGGTGGATGGGCGGCCCGGCGTGGCTGATCGGCATGGGCGCCATGCTCGCCCTTCAGGGCGTCTCCTCGCTGCTCAGCCCGAAAAAGAAGAAGGAGAAGGAGAAGAAGTCGTACATGTTCCAGGGCGCCGACAACGTCTCGGAACAGGGGATTCCCGTGCCGCTCATCTACGGGCGCTGCATGGCCAACCCGATCACGATTTCCGCGGGCGTGACGACGGCCAACACCAACGGCCTGCCGACCGCCTCCGCGACCCCGACCGTGTAAGGACATCATGGATCGCATCGACGGTTTCGATCCCGCGGCGCGGGACAAGGACGCGCGCCCGGACGCGGCGCCGATCCGCGGGCGCAAGTCGTCCAGCGGCGGCGGCAAGACCGGCGGCTCGGGCTCGAACGCGCCCGATACCCTGTTCTCGAACGCCACGGTCCGCCTCGTGGACCTGATCGGCGAGGGCGAGATCAAGGGCGTCGTCGGCGGCCTCAAGGGCGTCTACTTCAACGACGTGCCGGTCCAGAACGAGGATGGCAGCTTCAACTACAAGGGCCTCTCGGCCGACTTCCGCACCGGCACGCCCGACCAGTCCTACATGCCCGGCTATCCCGACGTGGAGACGCCGCAGGACGTCGGGGTCACGGTCAAGCAGGCGGTCCCGCACACCGCCTCGATCAGCGACGGCGAGGCCGACCGCGCCCGCGTCATCATCGAGCTGCCGGCGCTCTTTCTGGCGAAAAACGACGGTTCGGTCCGCCAGAACAACGTCAGCTTCCGGATCGAGGCGCGCTATTCGGGCGGGCCGTGGGTGAACCAGCTCGGTGACATCACCATCACCGGCAAGAACACCTCGCCCTACTTCGTGTCCTACGAGATCGACCTGCCGCGCAATCCGGCCGGCTCCTCGCCGCCCTGGCAGGTGCGGGTGACGCGCCTCACCCCGGACACCGACGACTTCAACAACAGCCAGGACAAGTGGACCAGCCAGAGCGACCTGATCTTCTACACGCTGACCGCGATCCAGGACGCGAAGTTCAGCTACCCGCACTCGGCGCTCTGCGGCCTGACCGCGGATGCGAGCCAGTTCGGCGCGTCCGTGCCGGCCCGGACCTATCTGGTCGACGGCCTGCTGGTGAAGGTGCCGTCGAACTACGACCCGGTGGCGCGCACCTACACGGGCATCTGGGACGGCACCTTCAAGGAGGACTGGACCGACAACCCGGCCTGGGTCTTCCACGATCTGCTCTGGAACGACCGCTACGGGTTGGGCGAATTTATCGACATCGCCGCGATCGATAAGTGGACGCTGTACCAGATCGGCGCCTACTGCGACGTGCTGGTCTCGGACGGCAAGGGCGGCCAGGAGCCGCGCTTCCGGTTCAATGCCCAGATCACCCAGCTCGCGGAGGCGTTCGACCTGCTGCAGCAGATCAGCGCGATCTGGCGCGGCATGGCCTTCTGGTCCTCGGGCTCCGTCACGGCCACCCAGGACCGGCCGGACGACGTGCGCGCGCTGGTCACCCCGGCCAACGTGATCGACGGGCTGATCACCTACTCGTCCTCGGCGCGCAAGGCCCGGCACACCGTCGCGCTCGTCACCTGGAACGATCCCGACGACCTCTACAAGCCGCAGATCGAGGTGGTCGAGCACAACGAGGGCGTCGCCCGCTACGGCTACAACCCGACCAAGATCGACCTCCTCGGCTGCACCAGCCGGGGCCAAGCCCACCGCGAGGGCCTGTGGCGCCTGCTGGTCGAGCAGTACGCGACCCAGACGGTGACCTACCGGGCGGGCCTCGATCATGCCGTGCGGCGCCCCGGCGACATCATCGCCATCACCGACCCGCAGATCTCCAACATCGACGTCGGCGGGCGCGTGCTGGCCGGGGCGAACTGGACCGATATCCCCCTTGACCGGGCCGTGGAGATCAAGGCCGGCGTCTCCTACACGCTGTCCATGCAGCTGCCGGACGGCAGCGTGGAGGAGCGCGCCCTTTACAGCGTCTCGACGGACGCGGCCGGGCGCACCATCGCGCACACCGAGCCCTTCACCCAGGACGCCCAGCCGGGCGCGGTCTGGCAGATCACGGGCGAGATCGTCCCGCAGCTCTTTCGCATCGTCGGGATCAAGGAGGTCGAGCCGCACATCTACGAGGTGCAGGCGCTCCAGCACGAGCCCTCGATCTATGCGGCGGTGGACGACGGCGCGGCCTTCGAGCCGCTCCGCATCTCCGAATTCCCCGACATCGTCCTGCCGCCGGACAACCTGACGGTCCGCGAGTCGACCTACTTCGAGAACGGGCTGCCGCGGCAGGCGCTGCTGCTGTCGTGGACCGCCGGCCAGCCGTTCAATTCGATCGCGTATTACGTCACCGCGGTGAAGCCGAATGGCTCCCTGGTGACGCTGCCCAAGACGAGCTCCACCTCGGTGGAATTCCTCGACGCGGCGACCGGCGAGTGGACCTTCGTCGTCCAGGCCGAGGGCCTGAACGGGCGCCTCTCGGACGCCGCTCAGATCACCTACACGGTCCAGGGCTGGGAGGCGCAGTCCGGGCCCACCGTCACCGGCCTGCAGGTCAAGGGCGGCGGCAGCGTCTTCACGGGGCGGAGCTGCACCCTGGAGTGGGGCGTGACGTGGCCGGCGGATGTGACGCCCTACAAGGTCGAGTTCGCCTTCCGGGTCTTCGACGCGGACACCGATGCCTTCCTGCATCAGGAGATCATCAACGCCGCCCAGGCGACCTACGACTACGACGAGAACGTCAACGAGGGCGGCCCGCGCCGCCGGTTCAAGGTCTCGGTGGCGGCGCGCGACGCGATCGGCCGCGAGAGCCAGCCGGCGGTGCTGGTCGTGTCCAATCCGGCGCCCGCCATGGTCGTCCCGACCCTCACCTGGACGACGGAGTCGATCGGCGTCTGGATGACCCCGCCGGCCGACCCCGATCTGGCGGGCGTGCTGGTCTGGCTCAGCAAGACCAACGGCTTCAACCCGCTGACCACGGCCCCGACGGCCGATCTGCCCCCCACGGGCTTTACGCTGCTGCCGGCCGAGGCGGAGACGACCTATTACGTCCGGGTCGCCTTCTACGACAGCTTCGGCAAGAACCCGGCCGAGCTGAACCTCTCGCCGCAGGTCGAGATCCGCACCACCAACCTGCTGTTCGACACCCAGGCGCCCGACATTCCGACCGGGCTCGCCCTCTCGACCGCTCTGGAGGTCTCGGCCACGGGCGTCGCCACCGCGCGCATCGACGCCACCTGGAACGCGGTCACGAGCGATAATCTCGGGATCTACGAATTCGAGCTAACCGAGGGCGACGGGATCACCAACCCGTCGTGGACCCGCGACCGCTCCGACAAGGGCCAGCCGCGCTTCACCTGGCGCAACCTCAAGCCGGGCCAGCTCTACACGGCCCGCGTCCGCTCCGTGAATGCCCAGGGCATCGCGCCCTCGGGCTGGTCGGCCCTGGTATCGATCACCGCGGCCAAGAACCTGAACAAGCCCGGCGCGATCACCAATTTTTCCGTCACGGCGGCCTTCGAGACGGCGAACCTGCGCTGGACCAACCCGGCCGACCCCGATCTCGCCTACGTGGAGGTGTGGATCGGGGCCCTCGATGACGGCTCGGACCGGGTGCTCGGCACCAAGGTGCCGGCGCCCCTGAGCTTCTTCACCGACACCACGCTGCTGACCGTCCAGACCCGCAAGTATTGGGTCCGGCCGGTCAACAGCTCGGGCACGCCCGGCGACTTCGTCGGGCCGGGCACCGCCACCACGGCGGCCCTCCAGGCGGCGCAGCTGCAGCAGGGCATCATCGACGCGACCAAGTTCGCGAACGGCATCGAGCCGGTCGGCATCGTCTCGACGCTGCCCGCGGTCGCCGGCTACACCGGCCCGAAGACCGTCCTCTTGACCACGGATGGCAAGCTCTATCGGCTGGTCAACGGCGCCTGGACGGCGGCGGTCGCGGCGACCGACATCGCCGGCACCCTCACCTCCGAGCAGATCCAGTCCCTCGCCGCAACGAAGATCGCCGGCACCCTCTCCGACAGCCAGCTCGCCGGGATCTCGGCCGGCAAGCTGATCGGGCAGGTCGTGGCCTCGCAGATCGCGAACCTCGACGCCACGCAGATCACCGGGCAGGTCTCGGACGCCCAGATCGCGGCCCTGTCGGCCGCCAAGGTCGCCGGGACGCTGTCAGACGCCCAGCTCGCCGGCATCAGCGCCGGCAAGCTGATCGGACAGGTGGTCGACAGCCAGCTCGCCGGCCTCTCGGCGACGAAGATCACGGGCACCATCTCGGACACCCAGATCGCCGGCCTCTCGGCCGCGAAGGTGACCGGGCAGATCGGCCGGACCCAGATTGCGGACAACGCGATCGACACGCCCCAGCTCAATGCGGGCGCGGTCTCGACGGCCAAACTCGCTGCGTGGGCGGTCACGGCCTCGAAGCTCGCCGTGGCGAGCCTGAACCTCGCGAGCAACGGCGGCCTCCAGCAGGGCACCTCCGGCTGGCTGGGCTCGGCTGGCGGCACGGGCATCACCCCGATCGTGGAGGGCGTCCGCACCGACTATGCCCCGGCCGGGATGCGGGTGTTTTCCGTCCACTACGACGACAGCAACAAGCCGACCAGCGGCGTCTCCGAGATCGTCTACCGCAACCCGGATGCGGCCGGGATCGGGCAGCTCATCCGGATCACGGGCGGCGCGCCCTACGAATTCTCGGCCTACGTCTCGGCGCACCGCTGCACCGCCTACGTGTCGATCATCTGGTGGGACGCCAACGGCGCCTACCTCTCGGAAGTCGCCGGCAGCCTTGTCACGGTCAACCTCGGCACCGGCAGCCCGCTGACGGATTGGGACCGGGTCGGCCGGTCCTGGGTGATCGCCACCGCGCCGGCCAACGCCGCCTTCGCGGACATCCGGGTCCGCTGGTACAACTTCGGCTCCCAGCCCTACTGCATGGCCGGCGGGCTAATGTTCGCCCAGGCCATTGCCGGGCAGACCGAGCCGAGCCCGTATTCCGACGCGGGCGTCACCATGATCGAGGGCGGCAACGTCCGCACCAATTCGCTCGCCGCGGACCGGATCGTCTCGAAGTCAATCACCGCCGCTCAGATCCTGGGTGGAAGCATCACCGCCACCGAGCTGGACGTGGCCAGCGTGCGCGCGGGGATCATCGCGGCCCAAAAAATCACCGGGTCGGAGATCGACGCGCTCACGATCACCGCCGCCAACCTCGCCGCGGGCGCGGTCACCACCTCGAAGCTCGCGGTCGCCAGCCTGAACCTCGCCATCAACGGCGACATGGGCAACCTGAACGTCGCCGGCAATCCGGCGGGCTGGAGCATCGACAGCTCCCAGATTACCGGCGCCGTCCTGCTCCAGAACGGCGTCGACTACACCTATTGCCTGGCCGGCATGCGGGCCATGAAGATCTACGGCACTGGGGTCCCAACCAACCAGGGCTCGTTCGGGCAGGTCTGGTTGAACCGGGTCGAGACGGACGGCACCCTCTATCCGTTCTCGTGCCGTGCCGGCACGACCTACGAGGTCTCGGCCTACCTCTCGACGCATCGCTGCACGGGCTATGTCGGGCTGGTCTGGTACGACGCCAACCAAGCCTACATCGGCGAGACCTGGGGCAGCCAGATCGTCAACTGGGGCGGCAGCATCTACAGCCCGATGTCGGACTGGGAGCAGTTCGGCCGCTCGAAGCTGATCGTCGTCGCCCCGGCCGGCGCGGTCTACTGCCGGCCCTACGTCCGCTACGGCATCACATGGTATCCCGGTCAGGCCGAGCCCTACTGCTTCATCAGCGGCGTGATGCTGGCAGTTGCGGTGGCGGGGCAGACCGAGGTCTCGCCCTTCTCGCCGGCCGGGCTCACCACCATCAACGGCGCCTCGATCCGCACCGGCTCGGTTGCCGCCGACAAGATCATCGCGAAGTCGATCACGGCGGGTCAGATCGCCACCGGCACCATCACGGTTAACGAGCTGAACGTCGATAGCGTCCGGGCCGGGCTGATCGCGGCGAAGAAGATCACCGGCTCCGAGATCGATGCCCTCACCATCACGACGGGCAACCTCGCGGCTGGCTCGATCACCGGCTACAAGCTCGCCATCTCGACCGGCAACTTCGCCTACAACTCGGAGGGCAACCAGAGCACGCGCGGCTGGGCGTCCAGCGGCACGTCCTGGGGCGCGGGCGTCTCCATCTTCGTGGACAATGCCTGGATGCCCTCGGGCATGACCGGCATCGGCGCGCATCCGTCCGATGGCGGCGGTCCGGCGGGCCAATGGTTCGATCTCGTCCACCAGACGGTGGACCCGGCGACCGGCGCCGTGAAGAACTATCCGGTCCAGGGCGGCGCTTGGTACGAGTTCAGCGCCTACGCGAACGCCCACCGCTGCGACGTCCAGTGCTACATCGGCTGGTGCGACAGCGCCGGCACCGTCCTCGCCTACACCAGTGGGCAGGTGATCCCACAGGGGGCTCACACGGGCGGGACGATCCGCGACTTTCCGCGCTTCACCTGGATCGGACAGGCGCCGGGCAACGCGGTCTCCTGCTTCGTCCTCTACCGGGCCATCAACTTCGTTTTGCCCGACCCTTTCATCTTCGTGACCGGCACCATGTATGCCGGCGCGAACCAGAACCAGACGGAGTGCTCGCCCTACGTCCCGCCTGCGGTCACCTAGATCGACGGCGGCTCGATCGTCACGAACTCGATCAACGCCAACCGGATCACCGCGGGCACGCTCACGGCCGCCATGATCACGGCGGATTGGCTCACGGCTGGACAGATCTCGACCGGGGCGATCAAGGCGGATCAGATCGCGGGCGGCGCCATCTCGGCCGACAAGATCGGGGTCGGTCTCAACTCGACCAACCTTCTGTACAACACCGACTTCAAGGCGGGCGTGGTCGGCGACAACTTCATCGCCGGCAAGACCGTCCCTGGCATCCACAGCAACTTCAGCAACATCGGGGATCTCAACAACCACGCGCCCTACATCGGCCTCAACCAGTCGGGCGGCACGTGGCAGCCGATCGGCATGCAGTCGCTCCAGGTGAGCTGCGTCGGCAGCCCGCCGGCCGGCTACCTCTGGGACGTCGCCGTGAGCATCCCCACGCAGGTCGGCACCTGGGACAGCCGGATGCCGGTCGTGGGCGGCAAGCGCTACGAGCTGACCGGCTACGTGAGCGCCCACCGCTCGAAGGCGTATATGTATGTGACGTGGTTCGACGGCGCCGGGACGGTGATCGCGACCTCCCTGACGAGCGCCAATGACCGCGTGATGTCGTCGGGCGGCTTGAAGGACTGGACCCGCGTCGGTTGCTTCGCGACCGCACCGGCCGCCGCCTGTCTCGCCTCCGTCACCCTGCGCATGGAGTTCACGGGCGAGGACGGCCCGTACAACTTCTGGAGCGGCCTCTACTTCGGGCAGGCCAAGCCCAATCAGGCCGAATATTCGGACTGGGCGCCCGGCTCCTCGACCGTGATCTGGGGCGACACCATCGCCACCGGCACCATGAATGCCAACAAGATCACGGCCGGCACCATCACGGCGGACCGCATCGCGGGCGGCACCATCACCGGCGACAAGATCGCCGGCTCGACCATCACGGGCTCCAACATCCAGGGCAACAGCATCTACGCCGACAAGATCCAGGTCGGCGGCGGGCAGTCGCTCACGAGCTGGATGGGCTCAGACACCACCAAGATCAACGGCGGCGCCATCGAGGCCAACTCGATCTCGGTCAACAGCCTGAAGGTCGGGCTGCGCGGGGTCCGCACGGTCGGGCTGGACTTCTCGGTCGACAAGAACACCCGGACGATCTCGTGGACAGCGGGCTTCATCCTGTGGATCGATGACGCCGGAAACAACGTGGCGAGCCAAGTCCCGGCGGGTACTGCCAACGGTGGCGCTACCTTCGTCTACGTCTGGTGGAACAAGTTCGCCCCCAACCAGCTCAACGCCGCGGCCAACAACTGGGCCGACATCTTCGCCGACAAGAACACGGTGCTGCTGGCGTCCTATGACGGCTACGCCGGGCTGAACGTGCTCCTGGGCGGCACGATCATCGACGGCACCCGGATCAACACCGGCACCATCACGGCCAACCAGATCGCGGCCAACGCGATCCAGTCCAACCACATCGCGGCGAACCAGATCACGGCCACCCACATCGGCGTCGGAGCGCTGACCGCCGACCGGATCGGCACCGGCATGATGTCGTCCGCGGACATCCGGGTGGGCTCCGACTTCTTCGTGCTCCAGGCCCGTCCGGAGGGCGGCTGGGGGCGCCTGTTCTCGCGCGACAACAACGGCACGCTGCGCGTGGCGGTGGGCTACATCGGCGACCTGATCGGCAACAGTGGCGGCTGGGGCCTCGCGATGTGGGATGCCGCCGGCAACGCCCTCCTCAACGGGACCGGGATCAACGGCGGCGGCATCTGGGCCCGCTCGATCCAGGCCGGCTCGATTGCCGCCAACACCATCACCGCCAACGAGCTGTCGACCGGGCAGCTCATCTCGCAGTCGGCCCAGATCGGCAACTTGGTTGTCGACAATCTCCAGGTCAACAACAACGCGATCACGCAGACGGTGTGGGGGCAGAGCGCGGGCGACGACATCTACTGCTGGATCAACATCCGGCAGCCCAACACCCGGGTCGAGATCGGCATATATTTTTCCGGCACGGGCGGGAACGGCTATGCTCTCGGGACCGCTATTGGTGCGCTCGACGTCTACCGGAGCGACGGGCCTCATATCCTGGCGGGCAACTGCGCCTACCACATAAACAGTACAAATAACTTGGTCTACATGGGACCGACCTGCTACGTGACGGTCGCTACCGTCGCAAATCCTGGCGTCTACTGGTATCGTCTGGTCAACTCCAATGCAGCCAGGGCCAGCGGCACCACGTTCATGAAGGTCACGGAGCTGTCGCGATGAGCGCCGATCCCGTTCCGGCCGGCGTGGAGGACGCCGCCAACCCGCTCCTCGTGGAGCAGGTCTCCTACGTGGCCTACGACGACACCGGACGGATTACCGTCCATGGTCGCATGGCCGGCGGCGTGCTCCAGATCGCCCGGCTTGAGGGGCACCGGATGCTGCCTGGAGAGGGCCAGCAGGCGACGCATTACGTTGACCTGTCCGGCGACGCGCCCGAGCTGCGCGAGCGCCCGGCGCTGGATCTGCCGGCGAGTCTCACGGCCACCGCGGGCGAGGAGGTCACGATCGCCGCGGTGCCGGCCGGCCCGGTCCGCTACGCGGGGCCCTACAACGGCAGCCTCTCACACCCGGGCGGGGATCTGGCGATCGGCTTCACGATCCCGGGCCGCTACACGCTGACCATCGAGCCGTTCCCCGCCCGGCGCGCGGAGATCACGCTGGAGGTGACGGCATGATCCTCGGCCCCGACCTCACCGTCCTCAAGGAAGCGGCCAAGCGGAAGGTGGCTGACTTCTTCGTGCAGCAGGTCCAGCAGGCCGACCCGGTCGATCCGCAGCTGCGCGCGATGTACGTGCTGAAGTACCAGGAGGCCAGGGGCGTCCTGAACGGCATCCCCTCTGCGCTGATCGAGGGCGAGGCCTCCATCCGCGGCATCACGCCGGCGGAGATGGCTCAGATCATCGTTGGGATGGCCGAGCAGTCCTCACAGGCCGAGCTGTCCCGCATGGCGACCAACGTGGCGATCGACGCGGCCACCTCGGAGGCGGGCGTCCTGGCCGTCCTCGCCCGCTTCGGCCTCACGCTGAGCCTCGGCGCCGCGGCCGCTTAAGCCCGCCGCTTCAGCGCACCCTTCCCCCAATCGGAGATTGCTGATGACCGCGCTCCCGAACGCGCGGGCGTTCTTCGACGCCCTGCGCCAGCCCGTCTTCGCGGGCTCGATGTCCCAGAGCCAGGTGGACGGAATCAACCGCCTCCTGGCCGCCTTCACCCTCTACGGGTCCGGCGATCGCCGGCACCTCGCCTACGGGCTGGCCACCAGCCGGTGGGAGACCGGCGGCCGGATGATGCCGGTCCGCGAGGGCTTCGCGAGAACCGACGCCGAGGCCCGCGCGCATGTCGCGAAGCTCTACGCGCAGGGCAAGATCAAGTCGAACTACGCCCTGCCGAACGCCAAGGGGCTGTCGTTCTACGGGCGCGGCGACGTGCAGCTGACCCACGAGCGCAATTACATCACCATGGGGACCCTGCTCGGCCTGCCGCTCGCCCAGAACCCCGACCTCGCCCTCGACCCCGCAGTGTCCGCCCGGATCCTCTGGGAGGGGCTGCTGCGCGGCCTCTCGAACCGGGGCGACTTCACCGGCCGGGCGCTGGAGGACTTCATCCACGACGGCGTGTGCGATTACGTCGGCGCCCGCCGGACCGTGAACGGGACCGACCGGGCCAGCGAGATCGCCACGATTGCGCACGACTTCGACGCCGCCCTGGCCATCGGCGGGCTGCCGGTCCGGTTCGCGACCGTCGCCCCGCCGAAGCCCGGTGTGCCGCCCCTCCCCGAAAGCGTCGCGATCGGCAGCCCCGTGGTGGAGGCGTCGCCGAAGCCCGCCACCGTCCAGACCGGCGGCCTGGGCGCATGGCTCAAGAGCCTGTTCAGCGGCAAGGCCGCCTGACCCAACCGCCGCAAAATCTGCGGTAGTTCCCCCCGAGCCGGCCGGGCCCGCCGCGCGCACGCCCCCTCTCGGAAACCGGAGAGGGGTGGAGACCTCCTCCCATGGATTGGCTTCAGCTCGCCGGGCAGCTCGCGCAGGTCGGGCTGCCCTCTCTCGGCACGCTGATCGGCACCACGCTCGGCGGGCCGATCGGTGGCGGCATCGGCGCGGCGGCCGGCAAGACGGCAGCCGCCGCCATCGGCGCCGCCCTCGGCGTGCCGGCCACCCCGCAGGCGATCAGCCAGGCGGTGCAGGCCGATCCCTCAGGCGCGCAGGTCAAGCTCGCCGAAATCGAGGCCGCCGCCAAGCTCCAGGTGGCCGAACTCGGCGACCTCGCCAATGCCCGCCAGATGCAGCTCGGGCTGGCGCAGGCCAGTCACTGGACCGCCGCGATGCCGGCGATCGTCACGCTGGCAATCCTCACCGCCTGGGCGCTGCTGACCAGCGCGCTCTACTTCATCCAGGGCGAGATCCCCGAGCGCGTCTACCAGCTCTTGAGCCAAGCCTACGGCGCGGCCAACCTCGCGCTGGGCACCGCCATCGCCTTTTGGCTCGGCTCCTCGCGCTCCAGCCAGCAGAAGGACGCGCAGATCAATGCCATCCTCCCGTCCGTGGTGGCGAGGCGCTGAGCCGGAGGCGCGGACGTGGAGGGCGCGCTGGCCAAGATCGCCGAGCAGGGCGTCGTAGGCGCCCTGCTGGTCATCATGCTGCTCGTCATCGGCTACTTGCAACGCAAACGCGACGCCGAGGCCGAGCAGCGGCTGAAGGAGGCGCGCGAAACATTGCTGACCACCGCCGAGACCAACCGGGTCTTGGCGGCCCTGAAGGACACGATGGCAGTCCTCCAGCAATCGCAGCAGTCCTTGATCACGACCGTCCAGACCATGGACCTCTGGGCGCGGTCGGCCCTCGACAAGCAGATCACACGGGACGAGCGGGTGGAGAAGACGATCGACGCGCACGCCGGGGCGCTGCGCGAGCTCGAAGACGTCGCGCGCGACAGCAACCGCCTCATCAATGAAATGCGGGGTCAGATCGACCGCCTCGCGGCGGGGCGCTGACCATGGAGGTGTTCCAGGCCATGTGGCGGATGCTGAGCGGACGGGCGGCGCAACGGGCGGCCGAGCAGGAGCAGGTGAGCCGGGCACTCGCGATGCAGCGGGCCGAGACCGCCGAGAAGGTCCGCTCGATCGAGGCGCAGGCGGCGCAGATGCAGGGCGCGGACCACGCGATGCTGGAGTTGCTGGGCCGCACGATCGAGAGAGCCAGCCGAGCCAAGAAAGGCACCCACTGAAATGCGGCGCGTCTTCGAGTACCGGATGCTGTGGACCCTGCTCGCCGTCGCGGCGGGCTACCTGCTGGTGGAGACGACCCCGATCATCCCGCGGGGCGACGGCTTAAGGGCGGTCTTCCTCGTGCTGTCCGGCTGGGCCGCCTTCGCGTACTGGCGGCCGGCGCGGGCCGCGATCCTCACGCGCGGCTGGCCGGACGGGCCGCACCTCTACGCGCTGATGATCTTCCTGTTCTGTGTCGGCATCAATCTCAACTGCGCGATGATGCTGTTCTGGCGGCTGTCCGGTCAGCCGGCTCATCTGGTCAATAATCCCTTCTTCGACCTCTGGGTGGTGTTCGGGGTTGTTGCGCTCGTGATCTCGATCACGGTGCCGGACCTGTTCGGGAAGGGGGTGCCGCCGCGCGACAAGGTGCAACTCGGCACGATGTGGATGGGGATGTTTGTGCTCGTCGTCTGGCTCGTGATGCAGCGGCCGGACCTCTCGCCGCTTGCAGAGCTCGTGAGGCCGATCACGGATAGCGGGTACGAGTACGCGCACGACCAATAGCGCCCACCCCCTCCCCTCTCCCGAGCCCGCCCGGCCCTGCGGCGGCGGGCTTCTCTCTTGAGTGGAACGTGTCATGCGGTTCGATCGCGAGCCTCTGCAGATGCTGAGCCGGCAGCCGCTTCGCACCACTTCCAGACCTTCAGCCGATGCCGCCGGAATGGCCGCTCGACACCCGACAGCGGCCATTCGAAGTCGTCGATTGCCCCTCTGGCACTCCCACTGATTCGCGTAAGAGCGGCGTATGGAACCAGATGCAACCCGCCTCTTCCGTGATCAACGGTTCTGGCCGCCCGTCAGCTCACACCGCTGAAGTTATACCGCCGAGCGTTTGTGCTGACGCATTCTCCTCGCCACCCGCATCTCCGCGCAGCTTGGTTCGTATGAACGGATCAGAGCAAAGGCGCGCTGGTATTACGCCTTGGCATGACCAAAATCCGACTTCTGCCGCTCGGGTCCGGTCCGTGCCCCCCGGCGCAGAGCCGCCTGCACACGGTCGATCAACTCGCTGCGGCGGTAAGGCTTGCCCAGCACATCCATCGCCTGCGGCTGCGGGGTGTCGATCGCCATCTCGTCGTTGTAGCCCGTTGTGAGCAGGATCGGCACGCCCGGGTCTCGGCTGCGAACCTGCTCGGCCAGCACGATGCCGTTCGTGCCTCCGGGCATGATCACGTCCGAGAACACCAGCCTGAACGCGTCGCCGGATGCAGCAGCCTCGTCGAACCGTCTCAGCGCCTCCTCGGCGCTGTGGGCGATCACCACCCGGTAGCCCACCTCCTGCAGCGCCTCGCCCGCCATGGCGGCCGCCTCGCGGCTGTCGTCTACGACCAGGATCAGCGGTGGGGCCGTCGAAGCATCGAGCGGGCGCGCCTGGTAGCCCGTAGCGTCACCACCCTGATCGGTGCGCTCCGCCTCCGGCTCGTAGCGTGGAAACAGCATGCGGATCGTCGTACCCCGTCCAACAGCGCTCTCGATCTCCAGCCGGCCGCCGGACTGCTGCACGAAGCCGTGGGCCATAGCGAGACCCAAACCCGTGCCCTCGCCGCGTGCCTTGGTGGTGAAGAACGGCTCGGTCGCCCGCGCTGCGATGTGCGACGCCATCCCGGTGCCCTCGTCCGTGATGCACAGCAGGACGTAGTGACCCGGCTTCAGGTGCCGCGCGGCGGCATTCCCATTCAGATGGATTTCCCGCGTCGTGATGGTGATCGCGCCGCCGACGGGCGAGGCGTCGCGGGCGTTCACCACGACATTCAGGAGCGCCATCTCCAAGTGGGTCGCGTCAACCTTCACTAGAGGCAGGCGGCGCTGCAGGTTGAGGTGCAGAGTCGCTTTGTCGCCCACTGAGGTTTCCAGCAACTCGGCAATCGAGTTCACCAGCTCGCTCAGGTCCGTGCCCTTCGGCTCCAAGCGGCCGCGTCTGGCGAAAGCCAGCAGCTGGTGGGTCAGCTTGGCGCCGCGCTCCGCGGCGGCGGTCGCGGCTGCCATGTACCGCTCGAAGGCACGGTCGTCGTGGCGCTTGGCCGCGAGCCGCTCCAGGCTGCCGGTGATCACGTGCAGCAGGTTGTTGAAGTCATGGGCCAGCCCGGCGGTGAGCTGCCCAATGGCCTCCATTTTCTGCGCCTGTCGGAACTGCTGCTCCGCCTCGCGCCGCTGCGTGACGTCGAGCTGGCTAGCGAAGAAGTAGATCACCTCGCCCGCGGGATCGTGCACGGGTCCCATGAACACGGCGTTCCAGAACGGCGTGCCGTCCCGCCGGTAGTTCAGGATCTCGATCGCGATGGGTTTGCGCTCGTGAACAGCTTCGCGCAGCTTCGCGACGTGTTCCGGATCGGTGCCGGAACCTTGAAGGAAGCGACAGTTGCGCCCCAGCACCTCGCTTTCCTCGTAGCCGGTGAGATCGAGGAAGGCGTTGTTGGCGAACACGATGGGGGTGTCGTCCTGGCGCGGGTCGGCCAGGATCATCGGCATGCGGGTCATCTCGACGGCGGCGAAGAAGATGTTGCCGCGCTCGTCGAGGCTTGGATCCGTGATGGTGCTCTGGCGCCAGTGATGCAGCCCCGGGCGGCCGAGCGGTTCCAGGCCACCCGTGTCCATCGTCCCGCGCGAGGGCTCACCCGTGCTTGTCGACTGTCCGCTGGTCCTCTCTGGCGACTGCTCGGTATCCATCATGGAAGCTATACAGTTTGAATTGCTGCGAGTTGCTGAATGCTGCGGCGGAGCATGGGAGCCGTGCTCCCTTATTGCCGCACATGGCCTATGGACCGCACTGGAGGCCTATTCCGTGCCGAGAGCAGATGATCGAAAAGAGAGTTTTCCAGGCCATTAAATCTGGAAGCAAATGGCTACGCCTCTGCAGAGAGGGCGCATGCTCATTACGTGCTGAGAGGTGAGGATTGTTCATTGATTGCATAGACTAAGATCTGCTCTCAATCATCTCTCGAATGCGGCCAGCAAGAGCCTCCATCACGAACGGCTTGGTCAACACCTGCATGCCGGGCTCCAGATACCCGTTGCCGATTGCCGCGTTCTCCGCGTAGCCGGTGATGAACAGCACTTTCAGACCAGGCCGAACCTCCCGGCCAGCATCTGCCACCTGCCGGCCGTTCATCCCACCCGGCAGGCCGACGTCGGTGACGAGGAGGTCGACCCGCACGTCCGACTGCAGAACCTTCAGCCCTGCAGGCCCATCCGCCGCCTCGATGGCGGTGTAGCCAAGATCCTCCAGCACCTCCGTCACCAGCATGCGCACGCTGGGCTCATCGTCCACGATCAGAACCGTCTCGCCCTGCTCGGCTCGCGGTGCGTCGCTCAGGCCAGCCAGGACATCCCCTTCCTCTGCCTCGCCATAGTGGCGCGGAAGGTAGAGGCACATCGTCGTGCCCTGACCGACCTCCGAGTAGATCCGCACCTGACCGCCCGACTGGCGCACGAAGCCGTAGATCATCGACAGGCCGAGCCCGGTGCCCTGACCGATCGGCTTCGTGGTGAAGAACGGGTCGAAGGCTTTGGCGATCACCTCCGGGGTCATGCCGGTGCCGGTGTCGGTCACGCACAGCGACAGGTACTGGCCCGGCGGCAGGTCGCGCTCGCGCGCGGCGCGATCATCCAGCCACTTGTTGGCGGTCTCGATGGTGATCCGCCCGCCCTCCGGCATCGCGTCACGGGCGTTGATGCACAGGTTGAGCAGCGCGTTCTCGAGCTGAGGTGGGTCGACGAGGGCGGGCCAGAGGCCCGCCGCACCAACGACCTCGATCTTGATGGCAGGCCCCACGGTGCGCCGGATCAGCTCCTCCATGCCGGAGATGAGGCCGTTCACGTCCGTCGGCTTCGGGTCGAGGGTCTGGCGGCGCGAGAAGGCGAGCAGCCGGTGGGTCAGGGCGGCGGCGCGCTTGGAGGCGCCTTGCGCGGCGTTGATGTAGCGGTCGAGGTCCGTCAGCCGCCCTTGCGCCATGCGCGTCTGGAGAAGCTCCAAGCTGCCCGAGATGCCGGTGAGCAGGTTGTTGAAGTCGTGCGCGAGCCCACCCGTGAGCTGGCCCACCGCCTCCATCTTCTGGGCCTGCCGCAGGGCCTCCTCAGTCCTCTGCAACTCGGCTGTGCGCTCCTCGACACGCTGCTCCAGCGTCGCAGCCGCCTGCTGTGCCGCTTGAAACAGACGAGCATTGTCAATGCCTATGGCAGCTTGCGCCGCGAGACCGCTCATCAACGCCTCGGAGCGCGCGCTGAATACGTCCGGCTCCGGATGACCGAAGAACAAGCCTCCGATCACCTCGCCTGAGCGGGACGTGACCGGGACCGCCAAGTAGCTGCGCACCGGCAGGTGGCCCCTGGGCATGCCGGAATGAGGAGCGTTTCGTCCGTAGCGCTCGTCCTTCAGAATGTCGGCTGAGCGGATCACGCCCTCGCCCAGGAAGGTCGGCGCGAACACCGCCGTCGCGCGCGGCATGCCGAACTTCTCGAATGCGCTGCGCTCCGCACCCGAGAGCGCGTAGAGCATGTACTTGCCCCCGGCTTCATCGAGCACGTTGTAGAAGAAGGCGCCGAACTGTGCCCCGGTCAGCTCGACCCCGGCATCCACAACCGTTTGGACGAGCCGGTCGAGTTCCAGCTCAGCCGCGATCCGGGTGCCGGTTCGGTTGAGCACCTCGAGCGCGTGACGCTCGCTCGCGAGCCGCTCGGTGCTCTCGCGCAAGGCCGCCTCGCGCGCTTTCTCGGCCGAGATGTCGCGCACCTCGATGATGGTGCCGATGGTCCGAGATGCCTCGTCGCGGACGGGGCTTGCGTTGAAGGCGACCGGGTAGAAGTGCCCGTCCTTGTGGACGAAGACCTCCTCGCCCTGCGTCTGGGCGTTCTCCGGGAAGGCGCGGTCGATGGCGCACTCGTGCAGCGGGAAGGGGCTGCCGTCGGGCCGGGTGTGGTGGATCACGTCGTGCAGGGGACGTCCCTGCGTCTCGGCCAACGTGTAGCCCGTCAGCTGCTCCGCTGCCGCGTTCATGTAGGCGCAGTGCTGCCGGTCATCCATGAGGAAGACGGCCACCGTCGCGTTGTCCAGCACCGCGTTCAGCCGGCGGGTTGTCTCGGCCAATGCGGCTTCGGCCTGCTTTCGCTCGGCAATGTCGGTGATGGTCAGAACCGTGCTGGCAATCCGGCCGTCCACGCGCACAGGCGCGTTCGTGCAGAGCACGTGGCGGGGTGTGCCATCGCGGTGGAAGAACACCTCCTCGTGGCCCCGCAAAACCTCGCCCGTGCGGAGCGCAGCCGATAGTAGGCAGTCGTCGGCTGGGTAGGGGCGACCGTCCGGGTAGTGGTGGTGCAGCGCCTCGTGCAGATTGCGCCCGAGGAGCTCCTCGACCGACCAGCCGAACATCGCCTCAGCGGCAGGATTCACGAAGGTGATGTTGCCGTCCGCGTTCAGCTGGAACACGGCCTCGCTGACGTGGTCCGTGATCGTCTGCAGAGTGCTGGCCTGCGCGCGCAGGCGCTCCTCCTGCTCGTGCTGGACGGTGCGGTCGCGCAGGATCTTGACGAAGCCCTCGACCTCTCCGGCCTCAGTCCTGAGCGGCATCAGCTCGCCCACACCCCAGAAGCGGCTGCCGTCCTTGCGCCGGTGCCAGCGCTCGTCCATGGCTCGGCCGCACGCCAGCGCGGTGCGCATCTCCTGCTCGGGCCTGCCTTCCGCTTGCTCCTCTGGCGTGAAGATCATGCGGGCCAACTGGCCGAGGATCTCGCTCCTGCTCCAGCCCAGGATGTGGGTTGCGCCCTGGTTCCAGTCCGTGACACGCCCGTCCTGGTCCATGGCGAAGATGGCGAAATCGACCGCGCTCTCAATGATAGCTCGGTAGTAGTCCTGCCTCGCACCTGATGACCCACTCATCGGGAGCTGCTCGTGGTGCCTCGCGTTCCGGTCCTCAAGCATGCCGGGACGTCCGCTCGGCAAGGCGGGCGCGCTTGCGGCTCTCAGCAGTCTCCCACCGTTCGAGCAAGCGCAGAGCCGCTCGCATGACCTCGCTTGCGTTCTGGTAGCGCCCCGAGGCGATCTGAGTGGAGATGAAGTGGTCCAGCTCGGGCGTGATGGAGACGTTCTTGGCGATCCGGATTGGCATGCTGGGCGGATGGCACGGGTGGACAGAGCTGTCAAAACTTGTGCTACAGCTAAGCTTTAGCTGCTCAACCGTTCAGGTAGACGAGAAGGAACGGGATGCCGGAGGTGAAGCCGAGCCCGAGAGCTGGCGCGATCCGTCGGTCGGTGAACAGGGCCGACCAGAACGGCGTCTTCTCCGATCGCGTGACAGCCGGCGCGTTCATGCTCGATCCGCTTTGCTGCGACCTTCAAACTGGGTCAGGTCAGAACGTCTGGCCATGAACCGGCGGCCTTACCCACCCGTTCCGGAAGCATGATTGATGAAATTTGAAATCCGCTTGTCCCGCCACACGACGCGGGCCCACGAGCTGCCGACGGTGGCGACGTGACATTGCGGCATGGCTTAGAGCCTGCTGATAAGGAGGCCCAGGCCAAAGCCCACGAGCCCGGCGACGACCAGGGAGGCATGGGGCCACTCGACGGATTTCTGGTGGCTTTCCCACGCGTAGTGGCGGCCCCGGTCGTAAGCCTCCGCGGCATGGTCCGAAACCTCGTCGACCGCGTGCCGAACGGCATCCTTGGCTTGGCCGTAGAGGTTCTCGGCGGTGCCCTGCGCCTCGCGGAGCCGGCCCTCGACCGAGTCGCGGTTCGAGCCAGCGAGGTCGCCGACCGCGCCCTGCACCTTGCCGCCGAGCTCGCGCGGGGCGCCCGTGATCCTGTCCCTGTCGACCATCGCGCTACCCTTACATTCTGTCTCGGGTTCGGCGTCGCCTGCAGCCTCGACGGCCGAATGCCCACCCTCTCTCGCGATTGGGGCAACGGCGGCGTCCTCGACGCGTTCCAAGATCCGCCGAGGGCGCTGGCCGTTCGCTCGACCTTGTCCAATCAGGCGGCATGGCAGAGAGCGTAGGCCCAGGGCGCATGTAGGCGGAAGCGGGGTTTCGTTCGGGGGCGTCGGCAACGTGATGTTGCAAAAGCCTGCTCGCGCCAGAGTGCGCCCGCATACCAGCCCATCCGGACCTTCGTCACCAGCAGCTCGAACGTCCGCTTGGAGTCAGCTGTTCGCGTCTGGCTAGTTCAGCAGTGCGCCACTGCCGGACCTTCGATAATGGCCACCGGAATGGCTGCTTGTCACTCGATAGCGGACGTCTTAGCAGCCCGCAGCTCACAAACGAGACCTTCCAGTGTGATCCGCCACTCGGAAGGGGCTTGTCCGTCAGGGAGGCTCTAGTCGCGCGTGAGCAATGCGGGTGACCATGGAGCGGCATACCGTCTTGGACTTCAGGACAGTGACTCAAGTGTGCCTTCATCCTACGGATGGGTGCCGATGCGCTTGGATCGCGCCTGCTCTGCGACGCCAGGTCCGATGTTGGGGCCTACGCGCCGACGTCGCACCCGCCATTCTGCGAAGCGCTGCAGCACAACGTAGAAGGAGGGTACGAACAATACCGCGAGGCAGGTGGAGGCCAGCATGCCGCTGAGCACCGCAATGCCGATTGACTTTCGGGCTGCCGCACCGGCCCCGGTCGCGGTGACGAGCGGGACTATCCCAAGGATGAAGGCGAACGACGTCATCAGGATCGGGCGAAGACGCAGCCGCGCAGCTTCGACCGCGGCCGTGTCGATCTCCATACCCGCCGCTCGCATGTCGCGGGCGTATTCGACGATCAGGATCGCATTCTTGCTCGCCAGTGCGATGAGCAGGACCAGTCCGATCTGCGTGTAGAGGTTGTTCGCAACTCCGAGCGCCGTGAGCGCTCCGACCGTGCCGAGTAGTGCAAGCGGCACCGCGAGCAGCACCGATACCGGCAGAATCCAACTCTCATACTGGCCCGCGAGCACGAAGTAGACCAGCACCAGAGCAAGAGCGAACTCGAGGTAGATCTGACCGCCGACAGCCTTCTCCTGGTAGGACATCGCCGTCCGATCTCGACCGGGATGTTGGAGAGGTCGTTCAGCGTCCGGCCCTGCTTGGCGAGCGATCGCATGACGAGAAGCACCTGCTCCTCGCTGCCGTTGAAGTAGACGTAGATCGGATCCACACGCACGATCTGCGCGAGCTTTGTCGGGCCGCCAACGCCGACGAGTGCACCGACATCCACCTGGTGATTGGTGACGATGCCGTCGAACGGCGCCAGCACCTGCGTGTAGCTGAGATTGATGTTGGCCAAGTCGAGGCTGGCCTGCACTTCGACCACTGCAGCGTTCGCCTGATCGAGCGCCGTCTTCTTCTGCTCGACGAACGCCTGCGAGGCGAACTCGTCCCGTCCGAGCGTCGCCTGACGTTGGTACTCGGACTGGGCGTTGATCTGGCCCGCCTGCTGTGCGGCCAGATTGCCCTGCGCCTGTCTGAGTTGCGCCTCGTAGGTGTTGCGCTGGATGGTGAAGAGAGGCGTGCCCTTCGCCACCCTCGCACCATCCTGGTAGCTGATGGCTTCCAGAAAGCCTTGCACCCGTGCCTCAAGGTCGACTGCAGCAAAGGGCGCAGTATTTCCTGTGAGCTCGAAGTAGCGCGTGGTCGGCCGCGAAATGGGTTGGGATACCGACCGGCTGGCGGTGGCGGCGGGATGTATTGATTAACCCGCTTGCACCCGTCGACAAACCTAGCAGCTTGTACCGCCAACAGTAGCTTGAGGCTCCGGCAAGACGTAGAAATCCGAAAAGATGTACACAGGATATTACATCGTGTCACGGAGCGATGCGTCAGAGCTTCTCTGCACACCGTAATGATCTTTTTGCGGAGCACATGCGCGGCGTCATCCCAGACGCTGTCCCGTACTGTCGTCGAACGCATGCCGTACCCCTGGCTGCTTCGCTGGTCTATTCCGGCGCATGCTGACGTGCTCGTCCACTATCCAACAAGGCGC
Source organism: Methylobacterium nodulans ORS 2060 (assembly GCF_000022085.1). Taxonomy (NCBI): domain Bacteria; kingdom Pseudomonadati; phylum Pseudomonadota; class Alphaproteobacteria; order Hyphomicrobiales; family Methylobacteriaceae; genus Methylobacterium; species Methylobacterium nodulans. Next base: position 6,322,268 of record NC_011894.1, on the reverse strand, counting down.
CCGCCAAGCTTGGCTATTCGTGTTCGACACCCTTGAATGCGTTGTTCGTCGATGCGTCCGGCGCTGTCAGGACAGCATTGCCTTGGAGGCGCTGTGGAGTGGTTGTCGCAACGATGCGGGGATGCCACCCTCGGGAGGCTGAAATCGATGTTTGCACCAGGCGGCACGCTGGTGATCGAGGACATCGATCTAGACGGGCACGTCAATCAATCGCCTTCGGACGCGCTGAGCTCGTTCGTCGGCCTCTCACGTGAAGCTGTCCGCCTTCGGGGCGACAAGAGCAATATTGGCTGCCGTCTGATCCGCATGTTGGAGGCTTCGCTTGAGGCCGGTTGCCGCGTCGCTCACCGAACCGGCGCAGTGCGACCACCTCTCGGAATCGGCGAGGATACAGAGCCGTTCAGCCGCGGCGCTCCGGTGAGGACAGGAAGTCTCCCGCCGTGGCCGCCACAAGAGGACCGTCGTCGCGCGCTGGGGCACGCACCCGCTCCGCATCGAGGTGGCCGAGGCAGGTGCCGGTCTCGTCGAGCACACGCGGAACCGGTCCGCCAGCGAGCAGCCCGCGCAGAACCTCAGCGTAGGGCGCTGCGGCCGAGATCGCGGTGGGATCGGCGTCCGCAGCTGCGCGGCCCTCGCGGATGCGGCAGGCGTAGAGCGAACGCGGCTCCAGGTAGCGGGCGACCAGCATCGCGCCGGCTACCGCCACCAGCACGGGCACCATCAGGCTGTCGAGGCGCCGAGTCAGTTCCAGCATCAGCACCACGGAGGAGAGCGGCCCATGGGTCGCGGCCGCGAGCAGCGCGGTAGCCGCGATAAGCGCGCAGGCACCCGCCTCCGCGCCGGGCCACACGAGGTTCCAGCCGACGCCGAGGAGACCGCCAAACACCGCACCGAAGGCGACCGTCGGCGTGAACAACCCGCCTGGCGCACCGCAGCCGAGGCAGGCAGCCGTGGCCAGCGGCTTGGCGACGACGAGGAGGGCGAGGAGCGGCCAGTCGATCCCGCCGGTGAAGGCGCCTTCTGCAACGTCCTTGCCGTTACCGAGGATCTGCGGAAGAAGCACCGCCACGCCGCCGAGCAGGGCGAGGACGATGATGGGCGCGAGCACCGCGGAGGCGCCGGATGGGCGGTGCGCGTCGGCGAAGGCGATCAGCCGCACGTAGGCCGCGGCAGCCAATCCCGCGAGGGGGCCGGCCAGCACCGCGAAGCCGAACAGCGACGCCGTTACGGCGTCATTCGGCACCGTGTAGATCGCGCGGTCAGGCAGGAGCAGCCACGCCGCGGCGGTGGCTGACCCGCTTGCCAGGACGGCGGGGCCGACAAGGGGCAGCACAAGGCTCCCCAGCAGGACCTCCAGCGCGAACAAGGCGCCGCCCAGAGGCACCTCGTAGACCGAGGCGATGCCCGCACCAGCCCCGAGAGCGGCCAGGATCCGGGTGTGGCTCGGCGACAGCCTGAGGCGGCGCGCGAACAGGCTGCCGAAGGCGGCACCGGCCTGCTTGGGTGCCGCCTCGCGTCCGAGGGAGGCGCCCAGCCCAACGGCGGTGATCGACAGAACCCCTTGGGCGAGGGTGCCTATGAATGGCAGGCGGCCGCCGCCGAACCAGATGACGGCCGAGAGTTCGCCTGCGTGGCCCCCGCCGATCCGGCCTCCTCGGCGCATGGCGAGGCCGCCGAGAGCCACCAGGATCCCGGCTCCCGCCAAGACTGCCAAGCGGTGCTGCGACGAGCTCGTCTCGACGGCCGCTGCGAACCCAGCCGCCCCCTCGCCCCAGGCGAGGCTTTGTACGAGGCGCAGCAGCTGCATCAGCAACCCGGCCGCGAGGCCGGCGGCCATGCCCGTGGCGATTGCGAGGCACCAGAACCACAAGCCGACATCACCGCCGTAGTCGAGGTTGGGCTGTGGTGATCGCATCGTCCTGGGCGCCGGCTGTGATTGGCGTCCAGTCTCGCCCCGAGCCGGCGGATTATCCAGCCCTCCGGCGGCCCTGCTCCGTCGCACTCGTGTCGCTCTCCCGTTCACTTCTCCGCCGGCAGCCAGGACGTGATCAGGACGCACACAGGCTCAAGGAGCGAAAGCTGCTCCGTCGCGGCGATGATACCGCCGACGATCTCTACAAGCCGGTTGTTGGCCAGCAGGCTCCGAACGTTCTCTGGACATGCCATGCCGATCCTTCGGGTGTGACGGCGGGATGCCGATGCGAACGTTGAGAAGCGCTTTCAGGAAATCAAACGTCCGGAACTCGCCTGTCACCGGACAGTCTCGACACGTGCCCGGAATGTCCGGAAAGGGTCAGCCCCGGTCATTGTAGGCGAAAGCGTAGAGGACCGCGTACCATCCCTAGCGGCCCCTTCATAGCCAAGCTGATAGGGTTTTGACGCTCTTGCGCCCGGCACCCGGAGCCAGCAAGCCCGCCCGGCCCTGCCGCGCGGGCTTTTTGCGCTCTCACCCCTCGCCGGCCGCCCGCGCGGATCGTCTGCGGTAGGTCTTCGGCGGCGGCGCCGCGGCGTGCACCTGCCCGAGCGTCTCCAGCCATGCGGCCAGTCCGGGTGGGATCGGCACCTCGCCGGTCGCCCACCGCCGCACCAGACGGTCGTCGCATTCCAGGGCCTCGGCCAGCCCGCGCTGGGACCAGCGCAGGAGGCTCAGGCATTCGCGGAAGCGATCGGGGGTCATGAGCCGAGGAGCTTCACGAAGGCTGCGCCGGCCCCGAATAGGGCCGCGCCGGCGGCCATGCTGGACATCACGATCTGCCAGGGGGCGAGCGCCCGGTCGCGCTCCAGCTTGGAGGCCTCCGCGATCAGCTTGCGCTGCTCGGCCGCGAACTTCTGCATCTCCTCCTGGGAGCGCAGGATGCGGGCGACCTGCTCGGCCATGTCGAGGGAGGGCGGAGCGGACGGGTTCGCCATTGGGGTCTGTCCCTCAATCCGGCCGGGAATGATCCCTCGGCCACACCCCGAAATTGCGGGCGATCCGGCCCAAGATCAAGCCTTGCCCCCCGTCAGCCCGCCCGGCTCCCCGCCGCGGCGGGCTTTTTCGTTCCGGCGCCCGCCCCGGCACCGATCCCAGCTGTCACCCGGTCCTGATCCCGGCGCCGATCCCGCCAGTTTCACGGCCCCGATCCCGGCAGCCGCCCCGGCATCGGCGCAGGGCGATGTCTCAGCATCCAACAAAAACTGGTCAGAGATCTGTCAGATACTGTTGATCTGAGGCTCGGATGGCCGTACATATTTCTTGGGTAGCCCCGATGCCCCTGGGAGCAAGCCATGATCCAGTCCGTTGCAACCCTCTCCGATGCCGCCCTCGCCGCCCTCTACGACGAGGTGACCGGTCGCACCTCGGCGGATTTCCAGAGCCGGGCGCATGGCCAGCGCCGCGTCGTCGCCGCCCTCAAGCACCGCGGCCTGACGGTCGAGATCCGCGACGGCGCCGTCATGGCCGTTCGCCCTGCGTGACGCCGCGGTCGGGGCCCTGCGGGGCCTCGGGCGAGGCGTCAGCCTCCCGCCGTCCAGGGCGGAATTTTCGGACACCCGCGAGGAGTACAGCCCATGTTTCACGACATCCGCACGGTTCAGACCGCCCGCATCACCCGCTTCGGCTCGGGCGCGGTCGTCGTCCGCAACAACGGCGGCCTCGATGAGGCCGCCCTGCGCAGCGCGGCGCCGACCGTCTTCGCGGAAGACAAGCACAGCTCGCGCTCGGACAAGTACACCTACATCCCGACCGTCGAGGTGCTGCGCGGCCTCGGCCGCGAGGGCTTCCTGCCGGTCGAGGTCCGGGTCGGCGGGACCCGAGACGAGGAGAAGCGGGGGTACACGAAGCACCTCCTGCGCCTGCGCCGGATGGGCGATGCGCCGACCCGGGTCGGCGACTCCTCCCGCGAGCTGGTGCTGCTCAACAGCCACGACGGCACCTCGTCGTACCAGCTGATGAGCGGGCTGTTCCGGCTGATCTGCTCGAACGGCCTCGTGTGCGCCGACGGCGACGCCCAGATCCTCAAGATCCCGCACAAGGGCGACATCGTTCAGCAGGTGATCGATGGGGCCTACCGGATCGTGGACGCCTCCGAGGAGGTCGATCGGATCGCCGCGGAGATGAAGCAGATCGAGCTTCGCCCGGCCGAGCAAGACGCTTTTGCCGAGGCGGCCGCGGAGCTGCGGTGGAACGGGGAGGGCCAAAGGGTCCCGGTCGAGCCCCGCCAGATCCACGCGCCGCGCCGCCGGGAGGACGTCGGCAACTCGCTTTGGTTGGCGTTCAATCGGACCCAGGAGGGCCTGATCCGCGGCGGGATCGACTACCAGCAGCGCAACCCGGAGACGGGCCGGCTGATCGCCCGCCGGCAGACCCGGCCGGTCCAGGGCGTGGACGGCAATACGGCGCTTAACAGAGCCCTGTGGGTCCTGGCGAACAGGATGGCCGAGTTGAAGGCGGCCTGATCAACCGAGGGGGGCTCCGGCCCCCCTCTCCCTTTCTGTCCGACGGCGTGGCGGGGCGGGCCAGACCTCCACCACGGCAAGGAGCCATCATGTCCGACACCAAGAGCATCACCGGCGCGATCACCGCGAGCGAGGCGCGCATCGTCACGCTGAGCCGCCGCGAGGTCCGCGCGCTGGGCGACGACATCCCCCTCGATTACGTCGAGCTGACGGACGCCCTGGACCGCGCCCAGGGCGACGCGGACGAGCCCGGCAAGACCGCCTACGTCGTGATCCGCATCCGCGGCGAGGAGCTGTAGGGCTGACGCTTTGGTCCGCGGCCGGGCCCGGCCGCGGAGCGCCCGCTCCCCACCGGCCAGCGACAGCACCACGAGGCGAAGTCGATAGCGGATACACGCCTATCCGAGGAGCTTGGTCGGACGGCCGGCCATGGCAGCTGCTACCGCGATCTGCGCGCTTGCGCGTGTGGAGACGCCCACCGCGAGCACCGCAGGAAGCTCCACAAGCGCGAGATGGAGCGGATACGACAACGGGAACTCAACTGACCGGTGAGAGAGGCGGTTCGGGCCCGGCGGTTCCAGCACCGGGCCCCCGCCGAAGCGGCCCTGAGACACCCACGAGGAGCAGATGCCCAAGAGCCCAGAGCCATACACCACCGAAGGCGAACGCGCGAGGGCATGGCGGGAAGCGTGCGGCTTCTCGCGCCGGGAGCTTGCCGCGCAAACGGGCTACGCCGAGTCCTCCATCGCCGCGATCGAGCGCGGGCAGTGGAAGCCGGGCCAGCCAGTCGATGAAGCGACCATGCAGACCTACCGGCTCGCTTGCGCGGCGGTGGCGCTCGGTGTCACGTTCGACTGGCTGACGGTCCGGCTGCGCCCGATGGCGGCGGACATCGTTGTCGGGCCGGAGGCTTACCTACCGCCCCGGAAGGGCTGATCTCCAGTGTGACTGATTGCGTCGGCGCAGTGCCGGCAAACTGATGAACAGCGGCCGGTGCGCTGACGGGTGTCGGCCAGCAAGGTCCGCACTATCCGCGTTCCTGAGGCGAGCGCGCTCGCGCTGGTGGGCGCCCGGGAACAGGGCGTGGTGTTCTGCTTCCGCCTCGCTCCCGGGGTCAGGTCCGTGCTGGCGGACCGCGTCCAGATCCAGCAGGTCCTGGTCAACCTGCTGCGCAACGCCCGCGAGGCGATGCAGCACGCCCCGCGCCGCGAGCTGGGGGGTGATGGCGCGGACGGTCTCGGCGGACATGGTCGCGATCGCCGGGTCGGATACCGGACCGGGGATCGCCGAGAAGTTGCCTTTGCCGATTGGGCGAGCGCTGTCGGCCAAGCGGTTAGGGCAGGGATGAACACCTCCGGGGCAGTCAACCAAGATCCGGGCACAGGACCAGCTTGCCCTCGAGACTGCCCGCTTCGAGACGGCGATGCGCCTGGGTGACCCCGTCAAAGGAGATCCGCTCGGCCACGCGCGGCCGGATGGTGCCGGCCGCTAGCAGCCCGAAAAGCCGCTCCAGGTCCTCTCGGAACCAAGCGGGATGTCGCGCTCGCATTAGATTGATCGAGTACAGGTGGATGCGCTTTCCACCAGGCAGCCACCCCAGCAACAACCTCCAGAGATACAGACGCGACATCCAGAGCGACATGGTGAACAAGCGGCGCTGCGGCTGCACCATTGCTGTGTAGCCGTAGGCGCAGACCAGACCGCCGCGCCGGAGCGCCGCGAACGAGCGGCGATAGCCGTCCTCGCCGATCCCGTCGAACACGACATCAAACCCGCCCGGCAGGACGCGCGTGAAGTCCTCGCGTTGGTAGTCGATCGGCCGGGCGCCGAGTTCACGGACGAGCCCGGTGTGCTCGCCGCGTGCGGTGCCCCACAGCTGAAGTCCGGCCATCCTGCCGAGCGTCAGCAGTGCCTGACCAACAGCACCGGCAGCTCCCTGCACGAGCACGCGCTGGCCTCGCTGCACCCGGGCCGTGCGGTGAAGGAGTTGGTAAGCGGTCGTCCAGCTCAAGGTCAGGGCGGCCGCTTCTGCCGCGTCGACCCCCGGCGGCACACGGGTGAGGTCGTCGGCCCGGAGCGTGCGATAAGCGGCGTTCGAGCCGACGACCGTCATATCGGCCACGCGATCGCCAAGCTGGAATCCCCTCACGCCATCACCGAGCTGATCGATTTCTCCGACCACGTCGTAGCCCAGCACGAACGGCGGCCGGAGGTGCATCGTTTGCGGGTAGAGATGACGCCGGATCGTGACGTCGGTGTATTCCAAGCCCGAGGCGAGCACGCGCACCCGCACCTCGCTCGGGCCGGCCGTCGGCATGGGAGCATCGACCACTTCCATCTCGTCGGGACCGCCGAAGCGCCTGACGCGAACGACCCGATTGCGCGGATCCATCATCGGCTTCTCCTTGCAACCTCATGACCCGGCGCAAGGACGTGCATAGCTTCCGCGGCTACTTTGCCGACGGTCCCACCGCCTTGTCGGATGGCGGGGTTTCTAATATGGCGTCCTAACTTCCGTGCCTGCAGTCCGCCTTGATCTTCCTCAAATCCGCCAATTGACGCTGCCCCAGGCCCGGAGTTTGCTCCTTGGTAGCCGTGTGCCTGTTCGACCCACAGCGTGCCCATCATGACCGTGCGGGGCGGCAGCGAAGGCCGCCCCGGAAAGGCTCACCGTCAGGCCGAGCGCAACCATGGCGGGTTCTATTCATGACCATGATTGGATCTCCTGTTTCATCAGCTCCCGACCCCTCCGAGACAGGTCGGGCTCTGAGCGTCTGCATTCAGCGAAGCCATGCGCGGACAAGCTCGCCCGTGGCCTGGGCGTAGACAGCCTTGATCGGGAGGCCGCTGTCGTTCACCGCCCGCACCTCGTAGCAGCCGTCCTCGGCCTTGACCCGGTCGACGCGGTAGCCGAGCACTTCGAGCCCTTTGCTCACCTCGCTTGCGGCGACGATCCGGCCATCGGCAACGGGAGAGCAGCGGTGGTCGAGACCATCGGCCATGGCCGGAACGGCGAGGCCTGTCGCGAGAAGGGCGGATGCCATGATGATCGTGCGCATGTCGGTCTCCTGCTGTCCTGATCCGAACGGCATGTCCGGATCGATCAGGACGACATTGGCGACGTGCCGCTTTCGGTCTCCTGTTGATCCATGTCAGCAAATTGTCAGCCACGCGGATACATCCTCGCTCCATGAGCAAGACCCGCCGCGGCATCATCGTCCTCGGCCTCATCGCTGCCCTGCTGCCGTCCGCTGTCCTGGCCGACCGTGAGCGTGACTATGACAAGGCCCGCCGCGCCGTCGAGCGGGGCGAAGCGCTTGCTCTTGCCGAGATCCTGACGCGGGTGCGCTCCGATCTCGGCGGCGAGGTGGTCGGCGTGTCGTTCGAGCGCAAGCGCGACCGCTGGGTCTACGAGTTCAAGGTGATCGATCCGGCCGGGCGCCTGTGGGAGGTCTATGTCGACGCCGCCACCGCCGCAATCCTCAAGCGAGAGGGCCACTGATGCGCATTCTTCTTGTCGAGGACGATCCCCGCGTTGCCCGCAAGGTCGCAGCCGTCCTGACGGAGGCGGGCTACGCCGTTGATCATGTTGAGGACGGCGAAGAGGCCTGGTTCCGGGGGGACACGGAGGACTACGATCTCGCCGTCCTCGACCTCGGACTGCCGAAGATGGATGGCCTTGCCGTGCTGAAGCGGTGGCGCGCGGCCGGACGTGACCTGCCGGTTCTGATCCTCACCGCGCGCGGCGCCTGGGCGGAGCGGGTCGAGGGCATCGATGCCGGTGCCGACGACTATCTCACCAAGCCCTTCGCCATGGAGGAGTTGTTGGCCCGCGTGCGGGCGCTCCTGCGCCGGGCCGCCGGCCGGGCCGTGCCGGTCTTCATCTCGGGACCGGTCGTGCTCGACACCCGCAAGATGCGGGTCACGGCCGATGACGTTCCCCTCAACCTCTCGCCGCTCGAATACCGCTGCCTGAGCTACCTCATGCACCATGCCGGGCGGGTGATCCCTCCGACGGAATTGATGGAGCATCTCTACGCGCATGACCACGATCGCGACCCGAATGCGCTGGAGGTGCTTGTCGGACGCCTGCGCCGGAAGCTCGGCGTCGATCTGATCGAGACCCGGCGCGGCTTCGGCTACCTCGTGCCGGAGCCTGCGCCGACATGAGGCAAGGCTCACTCAGGCTGCGCCTTCTCGCTGCCGGCGTGGCCTCCATTGTCCTCGCTCTGGCGATGGCGGGCTTCGGCCTGCTGCTCCTGTTCGAGTGGCATGTGGAGCGGCGCATGGCGGCCGAGCTCGGCTCGCAGCTCACCCAGCTCGTGAGCAGCCTCGCCCGGGCGGGGGACGGCACGCTCCAAGTCCGCCCCCCGCCGGCCGAGCCGCGGTTCCTCCAGCCCCTGAGCGGGCTCTACTGGCAGATCGCCGAGGAGGGAACCAGCACCGTGCTGCGCTCGCGCTCGCTCTGGGATGCCACGCTGACCCTGCCGCCCGACGTGCCGGCTGCTGCGGTGGTCCACCAGCACACGATCCCCGGTCCGGGCGGTGCCTCGCTGCTGGCCGTCGAGCGCCGGATTGCCCTGCCGGCAAGCCTCGGGGGTGGAACGATCCGCGCTGTGGTGGCCCTCGACCGCGGCGAGGTCCAGGCGGCCGGCTTGGCCTTCGCGTCCGACCTCGTTCCCTCCCTGGCGCTCCTGGCCGCGGTCCTGATTGCCGCCGCCTGGATCCAGGTCGGTGTCGGCCTGCGCCCGCTCGACGCCGTGCGCCGTCGGCTGGCGCAGGTTCGCTCCGGCGAGGCGGCCCGGCTGGGAGCGGCCTTTCCGGACGAGGTCCGGCCGCTTGCTGCCGAGGTCGACCACCTGCTCGATGCGCAGGAACAGACCATCGCCCGGGCAAGGGCGCGGGCCGCTGATCTAGCGCACGGTTTGAAGACGCCGCTGACGGTCCTGAGCGCCGATGCGGAGGAGCTCCGGGCGCGGGGCGATACGCGCCTGGCCGACGAGATCGAAACCCTCGCGGTTGGCATGCGCCGGCACGTCGAACGCGAGTTGGTGCGAGCCCGGGCAGGCCTTCGGGCACGGTCAGGGCCGGTTCAGCCGGTCCGCCTCGTGGTCGAGCAGGTGATCGGCGTGCTCCGGAGAACCCCGCAGGGCCAGAAGCTGTTGTGGGAGATCGACGCCGCGGATGATCTTGGGGTCCGGATGGATGCCCAGGACCTGACTGAAATCCTCGGCAACCTGGCCGAGAACGCGGCCACCTGGGCCGCCGGCGCGGTGAGGATCGAGGGCCGGCGGGAAGACACTGCTGTAGCGCTTCGGGTCGAGGACGACG